>NZ_JBHULU010000002.1:0-243265 GCF_042684605.1 Pontibacter locisalis | reverse complement strand
GCACCGACAGCAGGAACTGGAAATAAAACAGTGGAAAAAGAAAACCTCCAACACAAACGCATTGGAGGTCTCAGTTTAAAGAGTAATTTCGTCTAAAATCCGTCAACTTATTTCAGGACGAGACAGTTAACAGATATTACATCCTTGCTTTTTCTTTTCTATAAACGAAGATCAATCCGAAAAATGAAAAAATCAGCATACCGAAACCAACATATTTTATCATATTGGGTCCGGTTGGGTTAGCGCGCGGAGAAAAACCGGTTACTACCTGAATATTATCAAGTTGTTCTAGTTCAGCCTCTAACTTGGCTTGCTCTTTATACATCCCGATACTCTCACGATAAAGGTTTGTGGGATCCAAGGGCTCACCATACACAAACCCTCCGACTGGTCCTCGCGGAGATGACACTGTGGTCTTAAGGCTATCTATGGATGAGATTTCATTTTTTAGTTTGGCAATAACCCCTTCAACTTGTCTTTGCTTAATTCGCTTCTGCTTGGAAAAATACCGGTTGTTCTCCAGATAGTTGGTAATTGCCGGCTCCATCGAGTTGAATAGTTTGTTATCGTACAAGGACAATTCGATTCTAAACGGGGACCCCATCAAAATACTATCCTCAGATATTCTAGCTTCATCGAGGTTGATAAACTTCATACTTTTTATTTCGTTGGCAGCTTCTGCGCTCACATCCAGAGCATTAGCAACCTCAATAAAGTTATCATCCTTGATCATTGCGGATAGCTTGAGTAACTGATCCTCTACAAACTCATTCCGGATATCTGCCAGCACAAGAGTCATAGTGGAAGTGAAGTAGGGTTTGGTTACTTTAAAAGCTAGAAATCCTAAACCGCCACCTAAAGCCACAAAAAGGATCAACAAAAGCTTATTTAACTTAACAGCCCTTACAGTAAATGCTATACCACCATTTATTCTTTCAAAAAAATTTCTGATAAAATTAAAAAGGACTGACAAGTCTATTTCGTCATTAGCTCTTGACTTGGTCATCAGTTCCTTCTCTTCTAATTGTTGCATACTTCTGAACTTTTGCCAAATATACAGCGAAAGTTTAAGAAGAAATAGCACATAAAATTGGAAAAGGGTAAAATCTTAAAGTTTTAAAAACCAATAAATGCATTACTAATGAGGTTAATATCAGCTATAATACTAGTCAAACATATTTTTTTGGCATTAATAGTAATTATTTTTGATGGCATAGTATCAGAGTGATTTTATGAAAGTAAGGAAGACTTTCTTATGTTCCTCCGGTTTAATTTCACCAACAATTCTAATAGGAAATTTCAGATTTGTACATTTGTATTTTAGTACTGATAGAGGCTCCCTATTTTGATGACAACGTTCATTCTTAAATTTCTGAACTCTGGTTCCGGCAAGATCATTAACAACATTATTTGGTTATTTCTAGATAAAGGGATTAAGATGGTGCTAGGCCTGGTAATTGGTGTCTGGATAGCAAGATATTTAGGTCCTGAACAATTTGGGAAGCTGAACTATGGGCAAGCTTTTATCGCTATTTTCTCTGCTTTTGTGAACCTCGGGTTAGATACAACCTTGGTAAAAGAGTTTGTAACTAAGGACCATCCAGATAACCATTTGTTGGGAACTGGTTTTATTATGCGCTTTCTAGGAGCACTTGCAGCAGTCATCTTAGCGCTTTCCACCTCATATCTATTGGACTATAATCAAGATCAGACTTCCTTCTTTGTTATAGCCATACTAAGTTTCAGTTTTATTTTTCAGTCTATTGATGTTATTGATCTATACTTACAGGCACATCTTAAATCAAGAATATCTGTAATTTTGAAGAACTCTGCTTATGTTTTAACATCGTTATTCAAGATATACCTGCTCATTAACAATTATTCTGTTTTTTTCTTTGCTCTTGCCACTATAATAGACTTGTGCTTAGCGTCAATCTTTCTCCTGGTTTATACGAATAACAGGTTTGTTACAGACATAAAAGAATGGACATGGGAAACAGCCATTGCTAAATCTCTTTTAAGAGCAAGCTGGCCATTAATCATATCTGCTTTAACTGTTATACTTTATATGAGGATAGACCAAATTATGATAAAAAACCTTCTCGGCTCCTCCGAAGTTGGTAAGTATTCTGCCGCTGTAAGGATAACCGAATTGTTTTTTATCATTCCAATGGTTATTACAAATTCAGTATTCCCCTCACTAGTTAGAAGCAAAAATGACAATTACCTTTATAAACAAAAGCTAATTAAATTATATGGCATATTAATTTATATTAGCTTATTACTGTCTATGTCAATCGTCGTTTTTAGTTCTCCTATCATCTCATTGTTATATGGGCAACAATATGAGGGTGCGGCTTCTGTTTTAAATATCCATGTGTGGTCAAGCTTGTTTGTGTTTATAGGCGTAGCAAGTAGTCAGCAATTAGTAATTGAAGGGAAATCCACAGTTTCTCTTTATAGAACCATGATAGGACTTATCACTAACATAATTTTAAATACAATACTTATACCGCTTTTTGGTATTCAAGGAGCCGCCTTTGCCACTTTAGTTTCTTATGCCACCTCATCTTTTATAAGTAATTTTTTATTCCACAGCACAAAAGGAATTACAAAACTGTATTTAAAGGGTATATTTGTAATCAGAAGAGAAAACTGATAGCAACATGTACCAAAAATTAGCTCGTTTCTTCAATAAAGTTGTTGATTTAAGATTTGGAAATGTATCCTATGCACAGGAAGGTGAAGACCTTCTTTTGAACAGGATATTTGAAAATCATTTAGAGGGTGTATATGTTGACGTGGGGGCACACCACCCTAAAAGGTTCTCCAATACTTACATTTTTTATAAAAAAGGGTGGAGAGGAATAAATATAGATCCCATGCCAAAAAGCATGGATGTATTTAATAAAATCAGACCACTGGATATTAACCTCGAAGTAGGTATCTCTAAAGTCGAACAAACCCTAACATATTATATGTTCGATGAGCCAGCACTTAATGGCTTTAACCTAAAGGTTGCTGAAGAGAGAAACGATCATACAAACTATTCCATAATAGACAGAAAACAGATTAAGACATTGCCTTTACATCAAGTGTTAGATTCATACTTGTCTGAAAACAAAAGAATCTCCTTTCTATCCGTTGATGTGGAAGGTTTGGATTTAGTTGTTCTTGAATCAAATAACTGGGAAAAGTACAGACCTACCATAATCCTTGTCGAAATCCTTCACTCTTGTATCGAAGATATTCTTAAATCAGATATTAATTTATTTTTGGAATCAAAAAATTATACACTGTACTGTAAAACGCCTAACACTGTATTTTACAGAAATGTTGATGATATCAACCTGGTATCTTAAAAAGCATAGGGGTTATAGAATTTAAAGCCTGTACTTACTTTGAAAGTAATTATATAAGTGGGTGTGCGCCTAAAATCCTTTTTGAAAACAAATTTATTATTAAACTTAGTAAGTTTACATCACCTTCATGTGGCTAAACTTGACTGTTTATTGAATGGAAAGTAATACATCTTTTATTCCACCTGCTGCACTAAATACGGCGGTACTTTTTATTGTGTTTAACCGACTAGATACAACTAGAAAGGTCTTTCAATCGATCAGGTCGGCGAAGCCTCCCAGGCTCTATGTAGCTGCAGACGGTGCCAGAGAAAGCAGGGAAGGTGAAGCAGATAAAGTTCAGGCAGTCAGAAATTTCATATTAGACAATGTTGACTGGGATTGTGACATTAAAACACTTTTCAGGGATAAAAACATAGGTTGCGGAGCTGCTGTAAGTGGGGCTATCACTTGGTTCTTTGAGCAGGAAGAAATGGGCATTATCCTTGAAGATGACTGTCTGCCAAGCCAGAGTTTTTATTGGTACGCTGAGGAAGCCCTGAAGAAATTCAAGGATCATGAAGATATTTATGGAATTACAGGGGATTATCGTGCCCCAGTAAATCCTGCGATAGCTCAAAACATTTCTTTAATTAGCTTCCCTCTGATTTGGGGGTGGGCAACGTGGCGCCGCGTCTGGAAACAATATGACAGGAGTATGAAGGACTGGTCGGGCAACATAAACGACATTCCTCTGCTGCAACGTGCTTCAAAAGAGACTAGAAGATATTTCCAAAGAGCATTTTCAAAGACTGCTAAAGGTGAAATAAATACGTGGGATTATCAGTTCTCTTATCAGATTCTCAAGCGAAATGCTAAGTTTATAACCCCAAACAAAAACATGATTTCCAATATTGGCTATGGTGAAGGTTCTACTCACCTTGTCAACTTTGATCCTGTAAACAATGCGGTGCCAGTACATGAGATTGCAGTGGACTTATCTACTTTTGTAGACAATAATTATGATAGTTGGCTTTGCGATCACGCGTTTAACAGAAAGTCAGTCTCAACCAGAGCTTTCAATAAACTTTTAAGGGTTACTTTCAAGAAATAGATTTAGATGAAGGTAGTACATGTCAACGCATCTGATTTAGAAGGCGGAGCAGCTCGTGCAGCAAATCGGCTACATCAGGGGCTTCTAAAGGCGAATGTAGATAGTACGTTGTTAGTACAGTCTAAATCCGGTAATAATACTAATGTTATCGGTCCGCAAACCAACCAGCAAAAAGCTGCTGCTTCTGTTCGACCGTTTCTTGATAAACTTCCCACTACTAGGTACAAGAACCGCTCAAAGGCGCCCTTCTCACCTTCTTGGCTTCCGTTGAGCGGTATACCAAAGAGGATAAATGACCTGAATCCCGATATTGTTCACTTACATTGGATTGGGAATGGTATGCTAAGCATTGAAGAAATAGCTGACATTAAGGCTCCCATTGTTTGGACATTACATGACAGTTGGGCATTTACCGGAGGTTGCCACGTGAGGTTAAGCTGTGAAAAATATCAGAGTAGCTGTGGGGCATGCCCCGTATTGGGCTCAGAAAAGATATCAGATTTAAGTCATTCGGTTTTTAAAAGGAAACTTAAGACTTATTCCAAAATTAAAAAGTTAACCGTCACCGGCCCTAGCGTTTGGCTTTCTAAAAGTGCATCAGATAGTCCTCTCTTCAAAGGGCGCAATATCTTAACTATACCAATACCTTTAGACACAACAGTTTTTTCACCTGTAGATAAGTTAACTGCCCGTCGGTTATTAAGTTTACCAGAGGCTAAAAAATTAATTTTATTTGGAGCCAAAAGTGCTACAGAAGATCTAAATAAAGGTTTTAAACTGCTAATAGAAGCATTAAATAAATTGGTGAGAGCTGATGTAGAGTTACTCGTGGTAGGAAGTAATCAGCCAGAAGAACCACAGAATCTTAACCACACAGCGCATTATCTGGGCACTTTTTACGATAACGTATCACTGAAACTACTTTATAGTGCAGCAGATGTTATAGTTGTACCGAGTTTACAGGAAGCCTTCGGACAAATGGCTACAGAATCATTAAGCTGTGGTACACCTGTTGTGGCATTCGGATCAACAGGTCTACTCGATATTGTTGATCATAAGAAAAACGGATACCTTGCAACCCCTTATGAAACAAATGATTTAGCATATGGAATTGATTGGGTATTGTCATATCCAAATGCTTCCGAATTAGCTCATAGCGCCAGGGAAAAAGTTTTGAATGTATTTGACGCTACAATTATTGTCCAAAAATACCTTAACCTGTATAAGGAAGTCATAGAGAGCAATTAAAAGTCTAGTATCCTCTAAAGTTGCATATTCTGGTTATCGTTGAAGACTATTATTATATCTAAGTTTCTCAATTAAGAAAAATGGCCCATCAATTGGAGGGAGGATATCTCTACAACAAATCAAGAACACATGCTTCGGAGGGTACTTTAGTATCTGTTATTACAATTGTCTATAACGGAGATAAGTATCTTGAGCAGACCATTTTAAGTGTATTAAACCAGGATTACAAAAACATAGAATACATCATTGTTGATGGAGGCTCAACTGACAATACTTTAGACATAATTAAAAAGTACGAAAATCAAATAGCCTATTGGGTTAGTGGTCCTGATAAAGGTATAAGTGATGCCTTCAACAAGGGTATTACTCTATCAACAGGTGAATTGATTGGAATAATCAATGCTGACGACTGGTTTGAAATAGATGCCATAGGGGAAGTGGTAAAATGTTATAAGCCAGGAAGTATAATACATGGTAATATGCAATACTGGAATGAGGATGGAAGCAAGGGGATGAATGTAATGCCAAATGCTTCCCTCCTTCCCCAGGAAATGACTATAAACCATCCAACTGTATTTGTAGACAGGAATGTGTATAATCAAATGGGCCTGTTTGATACAAGCTACAAGTTAGCAATGGATTATCATCTCCTTTTAAAGATGTATAAAGCCGGGATTGAATTCATTTATATTAACAAAACAATTGCAAATATGCGTCTTGGTGGCGCTTCAGAAAATTGGATTAAGAGTTATCGAGAGGTAAAAAGAGCCAAAGAGGAAATATTGAACAGCAAAATATATCCTACCTTTATTTTCTGTTGGCAAGTTATTCGCCGGCGTGCCTCTGAATTTATAGCTGACTCCCCTCTTTCGTTCATAAACAGACTCTATCGCAGGTACTTTTCTCCTATGAAGAAAATCTAACCTTTATAAGTTATGTATCTTTGCTAATATAACACAAGAGAGTGTATGGATTCGTTAGTTGATACTAAGAGGGAAGCATTTAAGTTAAACAGCAATTATTTCATGCTGGTGCTGCTGTGTTTTGGCGCGCTTTTCATTAAAAACCCAAAACTGTTTGGTATCGCTATCACCGATATTTCTATAGTTATAGGTATAGTTATTGCCCTAACCTACTCCTACACTGCCAAAGCTAAAACCTCAAACATATTTCTACTAAGCATTGTACTCCTTTTTATGTTATATGGAGTTATTGGTTTATTTAAGGTTCCTGATAAAATTATTTTTTTAAAATACTACGCTCGCTGGTTAAAATCATTCGCAGTCGGCGTTTTGGGATATACCTTCTTTAGGAGGCTTGATGAGAAACTTCAGCTGAAGATTATCAAATTTTTCTTTTATCTGGCAGTGGTTACTATTGTTCTAGATACGGTGTACTCTTTATACTACTTCAGTACAAAGGATACAGTAAATGTATGGGTGCTGTATGGATCCCTGAAAGTTAGCTACCTATATGCCGATAAAAACATGGTGGCGTTCACGATTTCACTTTTAATGGTCATCTCTTATAGGTTCCTTCATAAAAAATATCTTTTCCTGCTCTGGTTCCTGACAATTATTTCGCTGTCTAGAAGTGGCATCCTGATCAATACATTTATACTCTTTAGCTACTTGGGCTTTAAGCTGATCAAACCATCCGTGCTTATTGTATTGGCTTCAACAATTTTGTTCACAGTGGCTATTGTATACGCACTGGATCTTAGCCAAATGTTTGCTGACCGCTTGAGCTTAAACAAAGATTTGAGTATGCAAGGTCGTATCGGTCTACAGCGCATGGGGATTAATATGTGGCTTGCTGCACCTTTAACAGGGCAAGGCCTGAGTGGCTATGAACAATATTTTTTCAGCTTTTTTGAGGGTGGTGAACAAAATCCCTTCCCACACAACCTATACATATACATATTGGCTGAACTGGGTTTAGTTGGTGTACTGTTTTTTAGTATCATTTTTTACCTATTATGGCGAAAACTACATAAAAACCAGCTTGGTATGCTAATTTGGGTTTACTTGTTATTTGGCATGTTTTTATTCAACTTATCAGAATATCATTTCTTTTTCCTGGTAGGTGTATTATTGGCATATAAACGAAATTCAGAACAACTTGAGAATCGCATATTTTCTTCCATCCCTTGCTAACAGCGGTCCTGTTCTTGTTGTAAAGGATTTAGTTTCTCTTCTCAAGGAGCAAGCGGATATTACTGTGTATTATTTTGATACGATCGTAGAAACTACTTTTGATTGCCCCGTTGTTAATATTAATTTTCTTGATAAGATTGACTTTTCGAAGTATGACATACTTCACTCCCACATGCTTCGCCCTGATGCATATTTATTTCTGAATCGAAAAAGAGCCAAAGGAAAATTAGTAAGCACAATACACAACTATGTAGAGCAAGATCTAAGCAATACTCACAATAAGCTTATATCTGTTGTTTTCACCAAAGTATGGAACCACTTATTATCAAAGCATGACAAACTAGTAGCCCTATCTTCACATATGCAGGATTATTATAAGGTACTCTACAGTAACCGCAGCATTGCATATGTTTATAACGGGAGAGACATCGATATAAGTAAAGAAGAAAACCTTCCCACGGAAGACTTAAGAGCCATCAAAGATTTTAAAGGCAGCTCAATACTACTTGGCGTTTCTGCGCAGCTTACCAGGAGAAAGGGAGTAGATCAAACTGTTAAATTGCTCCAAAGGATGTCAAATTTAAAACTGCTAATTATTGGTGATGGTCCCGCTAAAGGGGATCTGATGGCATTAGCTGAAAAGTCAGGCGTCTCGGACAGATGCCTTTTTCTTGGATACAGAAAAGATGGGCAACGTTATAACAGCCTATTTGACATTTACATGATGACCTCACGTTCAGAAGGGTTTCCTTTAGCAATGATCGAAGCTGCTGCATATGGCGTACCCATACTTGCTTCAGATTTACCTGTATTCAAAGAGGCTTTCTGCGAAGACGAGGTTAGCTTTTATCAACTCGAAAACCTTGACTCCATGCAGCATGCAATGGAGGAACTGATTGTAAACAGAAGTACTTACAGCAAAAACATTTTAGCAAAGTATCAATCTGATTATACAGCTAAAGAAATGGCCTCTAATTATTTACAACTATATCAGAATCTCATAAGTGAAGCTTAAAATCACAGCCTCCATTGTAACTTACAATAATGACCGGAAGGTGTTGCTACAGGCGATACAGAGCTTCTTAAACACGAGCTTACAAGTACATCTTTACCTTATAGACAATTCTCCAACTGATAAGCTAAAAGACCTAATTGAAGAAGAACGGGTAACCTATATCTTCAATGATGCTAATATAGGTTTTGGTGCAGCTCACAACGTAGCGATGAGAGCTGCATTACAGGAGTCTGAATACCATTTGGTTCTGAATCCAGATGTGTACTTCGCAGCAGGCACGTTAGAAAAGTTGTATTCTTTCATGAGTCAGAATACTGACGTAGGTTTAGTTATCCCTAAAGTACTATATCCAGATGGTAGTATACAATACCTCTGCAAATTGCTTCCTACACCAAACGACTTAATCTTACGTCGGTTTATTAAATGGAATAAGCAAAAACTTAAAAAAAATAACGAGCAGTTTGAACTACGTTTCACCGGCTATAAAAAACAAATGGAGGTACCTTATATTTCAGGATGCTTTATGTTCCTTCGGAATAGCGTACTAGAAAAAACAGGTCTTTTTGATGACAGAATATTTATGTATTCCGAGGATCTGGACCTTTCCAGAAGAATTCACCTACAGTCCAGAACTGTTTTCTATCCGGAGGCTACCATCTACCACCACTTCGCAAAAGGTTCTCATAAGAGTTTAAAACTGCTTTGGTACGCCATACATGGCAATTGCATCTATTTTAACAAATGGGGTTGGTTTTCTGATCCGGAAAGAGACGAGATCAATAAAAAAGTTCTAATGCAATTTAAAGGATGAGATATCTGAAGAATGTCATTTCTGCTGATTCTTATACGTGGCTGCTCTGCCTTATTGCTGCTACACTTGCGTTGTCATTAGCTCTTAATAACATCCTCATTATTTTGCTGGTAATCATTTGGTTGCTGGAAGGGAACTGGAGCGCTAAATGGAATAACTTAAAGCAGAATAAATGGGCACTTATTGTTATTGCATTTTATGCCTTACATATTCTTGGGCTGAGTTATACTACTGACCTGAAAGCCGGACTTTTTGACGTTGAAAAAAAGTTACCATTACTCCTATTCCCTCTGGTGCTGGGTAGTACTATTTTCAGCAAAGAAATAGCCTACAAGAAAGTAGCGCAGTATTTTACTGCTGGATGTTTTTTGGCTGCCATTTACTGCCTTGCCCACGCACTATTCAGGTTTTGGAATAATATTCCAACACAACAGTCTGTATATGGTGGTTTTGAAGCTACACAAGCGTTCAGAAAACAAAATGGTGGTACATCTCATATTTGGGACTATATCACCTATACAGAGCTTACACTGCCACTTAAAATACACCCTACATACTTTGCCATGTATGTCGCTTTTATTTCTTTATACTTAATACTAGGGCTGATACAAAAAAAAAGAGTACAGTTGTCATTTGCCGCAAGTAAAACATGTGTCTTACTATTGCTTGCTTTCTTTGTCGTTTTTTTGTTTCTTCTCTCTTCTCGCATTATACTTATTGTTTTCATTATAAGTACAATAACAATACCTATTGTCTTTTTCCACAGGAAAGCCTCAAAGCTAAAGCTAGCCACAGCAGCATTTCTATTTCTCCTGACTTTAGGTTTCATTGCTTCCACTGTACCCGTAATTCGTCATAGGTTCACGAGTGACATAATATTATTTACAGCAAACAATGAGCATAACAAGCTTCCAGGAACAGGTATGTTCGCCAGGTTACAGTACTGGAGTGCAGCAACCTATACTTTGGCTAAAAACCCTGTAGCTGGAGTTGGCACTGGTGATGCACAAAGCGCCTTGGATAGCTATTACATAAAGCACAATTATACTAGTGCCATAGGATATAACGCCCATAACCAGTATTTGCAAACAGGAGCAATGCTAGGAGTACCAGGAATACTTAACTTGTTTTTAATTTTTGTGATTATGTTCTGGTATGGGGTTAGGGGCAAAAACATGGTACTTATTTACTTTATAGTTCTGGTTGGTACTGTTAGCTTTACTGAAGCTATTTTGCAAATAAATAAAGGTGTAGTATTCTTAAGTTTATTTTCAAGCCTACTTCTACTAACAAACTCATTTAGGAAAAAGTCAGGTACAGTTACCGAATCAATTTCATATTAGGTACTATCTTCAATTTCCTTTTTATTGATTAACGGGTTTGTACTAGCGGAGCTAACTCATAAGAGCTTTTTGCCTACTAGGAGCAAAAGTAGAGTGAAGCTTAATATCAAACTTCAACTGATAATAAATACATAATGGATAAATGAAAAGGGCCGCTGATCAGCGGCCCTTTTCATTTACATTCCTTTAAATCTTACTACGACGCTTATAGTTTTGAGTAACACTTTAATGTCCATAAAGACCGATCTGTTTTTCAGGTAGTAGAGATCATACTGCACTTTCATTAAAGCATCTTCAGCGTTTGAACCGTACTTGTAGATCGCCTGCGCCCATCCTGTAATGCCAGGTTTTGCCAAGTGGCGCGTATCATAAAAAGGTATCTCCTGCTTTAGCTGCTCAACAAATACAGGACGCTCAGGTCTTGGTCCTATAAGACTCATATCTCCCTTTAACACGCTCCATGCCTGAGGTAGTTCGTCTATTCTGGATCTGCGTAAAAGCTTACCAACTTTAGTAATTCTGTTATCATTCTTCTGCGCCCAGGCAGCACCATTCTTCTCTGCATCCACTACCATGGAGCGGAACTTTGTAATTTTAAAGGTCCTACCATACAAGCCAACCCGCTCCTGGCTGTAGAAAAGAGGTCCTTTACTACCTAAATGGTTAGCTATGTATACAAAAGGCACAAAAAAACTGCAAACGGCCACCCCTACTATACCAAAAAGCATATCCAATGATCTGGAAAAAAACAAGTATGCTGTTCTGAACTGGTTTCTGTTGTATGGGAAAGCCAGACTAAAGTCCCTGGCAGTATTATGTACTAATACACGCCCTGTTAAATTCTCATAAAAATCAGTAAGTGAGGTCACCGCCATACCTTTTTTACGGCAGTTAGTCAACTCTCTTATAGATACTGCACTGTTCTCCTTATTTCCTGATTCATCAACAATGATCTCATCAATTTTGAGGCGCTTTGCAAGTTTTGAAATATTGGATGTCCCATTAGTAATCCGGACACCTTTGTACATTGACTGCACATTGCCCTCATCTATTACTGCTACAATTTTATATCCAAGATGATAATTGAAGATATCTCCATTTGCAAAGACATCAATAAGCGCATTACTGGACCAACCAGACCCAACAATCAACACACGCTTCAGGAACAAAGGCCTGTTTAACAAGCGGGAGTATGCGTATCTCCAGATCGTTAGAGAGATTAAAAGATTAAAGTAAAATAGAAAAATAAGTAACCGGGACGGCAATGGTGGAGTAAACCAAGGTATAAATAGGTAGCTTATAACCGTAAGTGTAGCCGCTATAAACAGATATTTTACTGTAGAGTAAAAGTTGTTGATGTTCTCCAGGTTATAGAGGTCAAAAACATAGGAGAAAACACTCCAAAGTAAAGCAATAGAGATAAAACATGAGTAGTACTGCTCTATCATCTGCTTCACACCTAGCCCTGGTTCAATGCCAAGGCAATAAATGAATGCAGCCAGCAATACTAAAGATAAGTCCAGTGTAAATAATATATATTTACGATCAGATACTTCGAATGAGAAGAATCTTTTATCCACTAAGAATGTTAGTAGTTTTAAATAAAATGGATTACTAACGTAGTTTGTTTCCTTTAGTTTGGTGGCGCTAATGTTCATTATATTGCTTTTTACAAATATCTTTAATACAGCCCTCTACTCAATTTCAAATAAGACCCTTCACAAAATAAAAGGGTTGCATACTGGTTTAAATAATTTGCCTTAATGCAGGTACCTGAATTCCGCACGAAATTACCATTTTCCCTAGTATTTCAAATAGAAAATTTGTAACAAAAGGTGAAAATATATTCAAGAACAATAATCTTTAGTTCTCCTATTCTCTGGATTCTTTATCCAGCCCTAATGCCCCTGATATGATTAATTTTTTAGAGTATTCTACGTCATGTGGTATTATTATAAAATTAGCTGTAGTTACAAAAGCCATGCAATTCTAAAATCCGTTAATTGCTTCTGATTTTATTCCCTCCTTCATGCAGTAATAAAAAAGGTAGATTATATTTAATCAGTAGCAAATCTTTTTGTGTAAAGGTATTGATAGCTTATTATGTTTAGAACGATTATATCTGACAAAACAACTATTAAGATTCACCTCTACTCTCCCTCCTTTCCTCATCTTTTAGTAACTTCGCCGGTAAACTGGCATAAGCATGAGCAAAGAGAAACCATCTATACCAAAAGGAACACGTGATTTTGGCCCGGCTGTCGTGGTCAAACGCAATTATATTTTCAGTACCATCAAACAAACCTTCGAGAAGTTTGGCTACCTGCCTTTAGAGACACCAGCCATGGAGCAGCTGTCAGTATTAACCGGCAAATACGGCGACGAGGGAGACCAGCTTATCTTCAAGATCCTGAACTCAGGAGATTACCTCGCTAAAACCAAATCAGAAGATATTGAGCAGGGGTCAAAGCACCTGACCCGTAAGATCTCGGAAAAAGCACTACGATATGACCTAACGGTACCTTTCGCCCGCTTTGTGGTGATGAACCGTAATGAAATCACATTTCCTTTCAAGCGTTACCAGATTCAACCTGTGTGGCGAGCAGATCGTCCGCAAAAAGGGCGTTACCGTGAATTCTATCAGTGCGATGCGGATGTAGTAGGTACGAACTCCCTGCTTTGTGAGGCAGAGATTGTGCAGATGATAGATGAAGTACTGACTACACTTGGACTTACTGACTTTACCATCAAAATCAACCATAGAGGTGTATTAGCAGGAATAGCTGAGGCTATAGGTGAAAAAGGACGTGAGGGAGACATTTGCGTAGCCATCGATAAGCTGGACAAGATCGGGCAGGAAGGTGTACGCAAAGAGTTGCTTGAACGAGGTATTGCTGAATCGGCTGTAGATAAGCTGGAGCCGCTTTACAGTTTAGAAGGTACAAACGAGCAAATACTGGAGCAGTTGCAGTCTATTCTGGGTGATACAGCCGAAGGGCAACGAGGGCTTAAAGACCTTAAGGAAGTATGGCAATACCTGAGTGAGCTTGGCAGCTTCGCTTTACAAACCGAAAATCCTTCTGGACAGCCCAGGCTGATGCTGGATGTTACTCTGGCAAGAGGCCTCTCCTACTACACTGGCTGCATCTTTGAGGTAAAAGTAAACAATGCTAATATGGGAAGCATCAGTGGGGGTGGCCGTTATGATAACCTTACGGGTATGTTCGGGCTACCGGGGGTTTCCGGCGTTGGCTTCTCTTTCGGAGTTGATCGCATATACGATGTGTTGGAGGAGCTGGACCTTTTCCCAACCAGCACTCAGGTAGGCACAAAAGTATTGATCGTGCAGTTTGACAAACAGTCTGAGACATATTCCCTTCCACTACTTCAAAAACTACGCGACGCTGGCATTGCCTCTGAGCTTTATCCTGAGTCAGCAAAGCTGAAAAAACAAATGAGTTATGCGGATCAGAAAAACATTCCGTTCGTGATGTTGGTCGGTTCTGAGGAAATGGAGTCCGGAAAATTAAAGCTACGCGACATGCAGACAGGTGAGCAGGACGAGCTTTTTATCGATGAAATAATTGCCCAGCTAAAGTCTTAGAACAAGCATTATGAGCCATGTGCACTACATATCCAGCGATTATCTGAGCCTGGAAACAATTGAAGGGATTGTACGAGACAAATGTACTTTAGCGCTGTCAGAAGCTGCGGAGCAGCGTATTACACGCTGCTTTGAATATCTCCAACAAAAAGCTAAGGACTCAGATCGGAGCATATATGGCATTAATACCGGGTTTGGTTCCTTGTATAACAGGAAAATATCCCCTTCTGACCTTGAGCAGCTTCAGGCCAACCTGATGATGTCGCATGCCTGTGGCACAGGAGAAGAAGTACCAGCCGAGGTGGTAAAGCTCATGCTGCTTCTTAAGATACAGTCTCTCTCCTATGGGCACAGCGGCGTACAGTTGCAAACAGTAAAGCGACTCATAGACTTCTACAACAGGGATATTTACCCGGTGGTATACCAGCAGGGCTCACTTGGTGCCAGCGGTGATTTAGCTCCATTGGCCCACTTGTGCTTACCATTGTTAGGGATGGGTGAAGTGCGTTTTCAGGAATATAAACTGGAAAGTAAGCATGTGCTGGAAATGTTTGGCTGGGAACCAATCGCCCTTAAAGCCAAAGAAGGACTTGCCCTCCTGAATGGTACCCAGTTTATGGCTGCCTATGGAACGTACGTGCTGCTAAAAGCCAGACATCTGTCAAAAATGGCAGACGCAATCGGTGCACTTTCACTTGATGCTTTTGATGGCAGAGTAGAGCCGTTTAATGAACTGATTCACCGGATCCGTCCGCATAAGGGGCAGCTGCAGACAGCTGAAAACGTACGACAGCTGCTTCAGGGAAGTCAGTTAATAGAACAGGAAAAACAGCATGTGCAGGATCCTTATTCTTTCAGGTGCATGCCGCAGGTGCATGGCGCCTCTAAAGATACCCTCGCCTATGCAGAACAGGTATTCCTGACGGAAATCAATGCCGTTACAGATAATCCTAATATTTTCCCTGAAGAAGATGAAATCATCTCTGGCGGTAACTTTCATGGTCAACCATTGGCTCTTGCACTTGACTTCCTGGCTATTTCCCTGGCAGAATTAGGAAGTATCTCTGAGCGCCGTACCTATCAACTTATATCAGGCCAGCGGGGATTACCAGACTTCCTGGTTGCTGAGCCCGGCTTAAATTCAGGCTTTATGATTAGCCAATATACAGCCGCTTCCATTGTAAGCCAGAATAAGCAGCTTTGTACGCCTGCCTCTGTCGATTCTATACCATCTTCCCACAACCAGGAAGACCACGTAAGCATGGGGGCGAACGCCGCGACTAAGCTGTACCAGGTGGTACACAACCTGGAGCGGATTTTGGCAATTGAGTTAATGAATGCTGCACAGGCAATTGAATTCAGAAGACCAAAGCTAACGTCTCCTGCACTGGAAAACCTTGTAGCTTCCTACCGAAATGTGGTTCCATTCGTATCCACAGACAGGGTACTTCATTTTGATATAATAAAGAGTATTGATTTCCTAAGAACTTACACCCTTTAGTAAATGAAAAAATTCTAGTAAGGCCTTAGTTTATTTACTGCACAATAATTATTACTCCTGTACTTTATAAATAAAACTGATTGGTTAATTCAGAATTAGGTGCTAAAAGTTCTGCTTAACATATTTTTTACGCTAATCACCTGTTCTGTCTTCGCTCAGGGTGGTACACCATGTTTTAAGGCATACAGTTCGAATGGTCAGGAAATAAGTACTTTTTGCGTAGATCAGGAAATAACCTTTCAGGATTGCGGAAACACTGTACCCGATGAACAGGAATATTATGTATTCGACTATAAATCCGGTACAGCTATACCAACCAATCTTACAACAGAAAAGAAACACATCTTTAGAACCCCCGGACGGTATAGGGTTCTGCACATCGGAAACTACGGCGGAACGACATTAACTGACACCGTTTCCAGAGTCTTTGAAGTAAAAGCTTCTCCAAATCCAGAATTTACAGTAACACCTTGTACAGGAAACACTGTCTCAGTAGAAATTTCTGACACTAATTATGACAAATATATTGTGGACTTTGGTGATGGGAGCCTTCCTGCAACACTACAACCAAGTTCAGAATATCAATATAAATACAACAACGGCGGGACTTTCACAATCACTGTAATGGGACAGTATTCTGGTATTTCCTGTAATAATGTCAGCCAAAAGCAAACAACACTACTTCCTTCTCCCCCAACACCTCGAATCCAGAGCCTTACAGTTTTACAACAGGCAGCCAGCGGTGAAATACAGTTGGCGCTTCAGCAACTACAACCAGGGTTCGGTTATGTTATTGAAGAAGGAGATGTCAGGTCCGGCTATCAACCAGTAGCTACAATAGAAAATATATCCCAGGCGGCACTTACCTATAGTCTCAAAAGCATTAATACAGAAACAGGCAAATTGTATCGTGTTAGGCCCAAGGATGCGTGCAACAGTAACATCCCTGTTTTTTCCAATTTCCTCAGCAGTATAAAATTAGCAGCCACATCGGGTAACGAAGAAGCAATATTGAATTGGAGCACACCATCCAACATATATAAATCTTTCGAATTGTATAAGGACGGTGCTCTGCTTCAAACGCTACCTGGCTTAATGTCTGGTTACATTGATTCCGGCCTCAGTTGCGGAGAAATGCCAATCTACACCATAAAAGGTATAGCAGAAAATGGTGGCATTTCAACATCAGTAACGCAGCGTGTTCAGATCACGTCAAGTATCAAGCCAACGGCACCTTATCTGCTAACTTCTTTTGATTCAGATAACCAGATAATATTATCTGTAAGTCTTCTGCAAGGGAAACAGGCGCAAAGAATTGAGCTGGAGAAAAGTATAGATGGAACACCTTATAAACCTTTAGCTACAGTTCAGCAGCCTACTTATAAAGATGCTAATCCGGAGCTCAAACCTGTTTGCTACAGGACTACTTACACAGATCCTTGCAATAACACATCTGCCTTCAGCAATGTCTCCTGCCCTATTATTCTTAAGGCAGAGAAGCTGGAAGATGGAGCAGTGAAATTGGATTGGAGTGGCTATGCTGGTTTTCCGAATGGAGTCAAACATTATGTCGTTGAACTGTTGGATGACAATGGAAACGTTGTTCAAAGCTACCAGGTAAGTGGCACGAGTTATACAGATCGAAACCTGAGCGAGGAGCTTCAGCTGTTGCGTTACCGCATAAGGGCCACCTCAAACTCGGGAAGTGAAGAGACATACTCAAACACGGTAGAGCTGGAACAGGAAGTACAGCTACATGTTCCAAGTGCCTTCACCCCAAATTCAGATGGCCTGAATGATACGTTTGAGGTTAAGGGGAAGCTATTCAGCAACTTCTCCATCAGGATTTACAACAGCCTTGGAAATGTTGTTTATCAGTCTACAGATGCGGGAGCCGGATGGGATGGTACCTATAAGGGAGAAAAGCTCCCAGTAGGAGCATATGCCTATGAAATAACAGTAAAAACAAGCTTTGGCGCTACAAAGCGAAGAACCGGTACCGTTACTTTAATTCGCTAAACTTAATTAACAAAATTTATTCCTCTGGTTTATCTCTTTATAATTACTATCCGTTTGTATTCTAAACCAGCAATTGCTTTACAGTAAGCATCGTTAATTTAATGCTCGTATATTTGTGAGCAAGCACATTTAACAGCCTTTGCGCTATTCCTACAACTTAAAAAGAAAACTATGTTTGATATGTTCGGCATGATGGGCAAGATGAAAGAAGTCCAGGCCAAGCTGAAAGAAGCTCAAGAAAAATTAAAAGATATCACAGTCACCGCCGAATCAGGTGCAGGCTTGGTAAAGGCTACCGTTAACGGCCAGCGTAAGCTGATCAAGATCGAAATAGATGACTCTATTTTAAATGCAAATGATCAGGACATGGTTAACGACCTCGTCGTAGCTGCTGTGAACAATGCTATGTTAACGGCAGGTGAAAGAGCGCAGGAGGAGATGAAAAAAAGTACCGAAGGCTTACTTCCAAACATACCCGGTTTAGACTTCGGAAACTTTGGTTTATAATCCGGCTCACACGGCCGTAGTAATCCTAAACTGGAACGGACTCCGGCACCTACAAGAATTTCTGCCATCGGTAGTGGCGCATAGCGGAAACTGCGAGATTATCGTAGCCGACAATGCTTCTACCGATGGATCCATTGCTTTTCTTCAGGAACACTTCCCGCAGGTTCGCACAATACTTCTCCCGGAGAACTTTGGTTTTTGCGAGGGCTACAACAGAGCACTGCAACAGGTAGAGGCCAAATACTATGTTCTCCTCAACTCTGACGTTTCAGTACCTCCAGGGTGGACTGAACCCTTGCTGCAACTAATGGAGTCTGATGAGCAGATTGCCGTTTGCCAGCCAAAGGTTTTAGCGCAGCAGCACCCTGGCCTGTTTGAGTATGCCGGTGCCGGTGGAGGGATGATCGATACCCTTGGATACCCTTTTTGCCGTGGCCGCCTCTTCGAAACTGTAGAGGAAGACAAAGGGCAGTATGATAATGTGCAGGAGATATTCTGGGCTACCGGCGCCTGTATGTTTGTAAGGGCAGATGTATTTCATAGGCTTGGTGGTTTAGAACCTGCCTTTTTTGCTCACATGGAAGAAATTGATTTTTGCTGGCGTGCCAAAAATGCCGGTTATAAAGTCATGTACAACGGTCACAGTCAGGTTTTTCATGTCGGAGGAGGTACGCTTCATAAATCCAATCCCCGTAAAACCTTTTTGAACTTCAGAAACGGTTTTGCGCTGCTCTACAAAAACCTTCCTGCCAGAGAATTGATCCCAACTCTTATCCTAAGAGTAATATTAGACTGGGTGGCAGCTTTGAGAATGGTAATGGCAGGACAGGAGAAAGACGCCAGAGCTGTTTTAGATGCACATGCTGATCTCCTTAGCCACCGACACTATTGGAAGAGCCAGCGAAAGAAACAATTACCTAAAGGACGCTTTCCACAGCTTTCCGGCGTGTATAAGGGAAGTATTGTGTGGGAGTATTTTGTAAGGCAGAAACGAACAGTTAAGGAGTTATAGGTCCCACACTGTGCTGCGTTCACGGCGCAAATGCTTACTCACGTTCATCCAGAACGCCATCATCAGGTAGATCAGCACTGGTGAACCCATAGTAAGAAAAGAAACATATATAAAAGTTAGGCGAATGCTGCTGGTAGCAAAGCCAAGTTTCTCACCCAGCATTGTACAAACACCAAAGGCTTGCGATTCAATAAAGTACTGTAGCCGTTTCATTTGTATAAAGGGTTTTAAACTTAAAATTATCTGAAATTATACTTCTTTGCAAACGGTTAGAGTTGTTTGAAAGTATAACTACGACCCAGAGTTGGTTGATTCAGTTTTCCTTTTTACGTTTAAAGAAGACAAACGGCTAAACAACGGTTAAAATTAATCTGTTCCATCTTCTCTGTTCCCTCCCCCACTTTGCACCATTTTTGGCCACATTACCTCTTGGTTGTGAAATAAAATCAGTAGAAAGAACTGCGACGCCTTAGCAAGACCATAAAAACAAGAAGTACATTGTAAATTGGAAGACTTCTCTTAATTTTACTTTCTGAACAGAGAATTAAACATCTTATATGCGAAGTATACAGTTTAGAGAGGCCCTGCGCGAAGCAATGTCAGAGGAAATGCGCCGCGACAGGAGCGTATTTTTGATGGGCGAAGAAGTTGCTGAATATAACGGGGCTTATAAAGTGAGCCAGGGAATGCTGGATGAGTTTGGTCCTGAGCGTATCATTGATACACCTATTGCAGAACTCGGCTTTGCCGGAATCGGGGTTGGTGCATCCATGAATGGCCTGCGTCCGATTATTGAGTTCATGACCTTTAACTTCTCCTTAGTAGCAATTGACCAGGTGATCAATTCAGCTGCTAAGATGATGTCAATGTCTGGTGGTCAGTACTCCTGCCCAATCGTTTTCCGCGGACCAACTGGTAGTGCCGGTATGCTTTCTTCGCAGCACTCTCAGAACTTCGAAAACTGGTATGCAAACACCCCTGGTCTTAAAGTGGTAGTTCCTTCTAATCCCTATGATGCGAAGGGCCTTCTTAAGGCTTCCATCCGTGACAATGATCCAGTTATATTTATGGAGTCAGAGCAGATGTATGGCGATAAAGGTGAGGTTCCGGAAGAAGAGTATATTATTCCGATTGGTGTTGCCGATGTGAAGCGTGAAGGCTCTGATGTAACGATCGTTTCCTTTGGAAAAATGATGAAAGTTGCCTTAGCTGCTGCTGAAGAGTTAGCCAAAGATGGTATCAACGCTGAAGTAATTGACCTGCGTACTGTTCGCCCTATTGACTACAAAACACTGGTGGAGTCTGTTAAAAAGACGAACCGCATGGTTGTTGTGGAGGAGGCTTGGCCACTGGCATCCATCTCTGCAGAACTTGCTTACCATATCCAGAGCAATGCCTTTGATTATATGGATGCTCCGGTTAAACGTGTTACCTGCCGCGATGTACCTCTTCCGTATGCCCCAACCTTGATTGATGCTTCTCTGCCAAATGTAGAGCGTACAATTGAGGCGGTGAAGAAGGTTATGTATAAAGAAGCATAAGCATTAAGCAAAATGAATCTGAAGGCGGAACTTAACGGTTCCGCCTTTTTTGTTTTTGCCTGCGTAAAGTTTAAAAAGCACAGAATCCGCAACACAACAGCTGCAAGTATTTAAAAGAACCGGAAGCGCCCGCTCCATACTTTATTTACTTCTCCCGGACTGATCCTCCTCTTCAATCTCCTTCACTTTTACCTTCACCGCATGCTCTTCCGGCTGTATGCCTTTGTCGTGCTCACGGGAAAGAACCTGCGTAAATTCAGCACCTAACAGAAAAATGATGGACGTATAATACACCCACACCAGGATAAGTACCAGAGATCCCGCTGCACCATAGGTATCTGCCAAGGGGTCGTGCTGAAAGTAAATAGTTAACACATACTTGCCTAGCACAAAAAGAATGGCCGTTACAGTTGCACCGACCCAAACGTTGAACCATCTTATTTTTGCATCGGGCAGCACCTTAAAAATAGCGGCAAAAATACAGATGCTGATGAGGATGGAAACAAGTATGTTACCTATAGTTACCAGATAAACTGCAATACCAGTAAGCTGCTCACGCAGGTAATCGTAAATCACCCCTAGCACAATATCGACTGATAAGGAGACAAGCAGGAGAAAACCCAGGCTTACTACCAACGCAAGCGACATTACACGGTCAATCACAAGCTTTAGCCATCCTCTCTCAGGCTTTGCTTTTACTTCCCACATCGCATTTAGTGAATCCTGAAGCGCTACAAACACAGTGGTGGCTGTAAAGATCATGGTGGCCACTCCTACAACAGTACCTATGGTAGAAGCTGAGGACTGACTCGCGTTTTCAATTATACTTTGAATTTGTTCGGCACTGCTGCGCCCGATTATGCCCCCGATCTGGTGCACCAGCTCCCCCTGAACAGCTTCTTCACCGAAGGCTGCCCCGGCAATACGGATTAAGATGATGAGAACTGCTGGAAGAGAAAAAATAGTATAAAAGCCGATGATAGCAGCATAATCCAGTGGCCTGTCATCAGCAAACTCTTTAAAAGTACGCTTTGTTAATTTCCAGCTATATTTAAATCCGTAGTTCATGAGCAGCAGAAAGTATAAATGTGCTTAAATGCGTGCAGCATTTATATCTTCCTTACGGCACAATTACGGCTACTGATACTTTAGCTCTTATTTATACCAGGCAGAGACATCGCTTAGAGGCTTTCGCTTTAGATCCGGCACCTGTACCTTGTCAGCAGCATAGCCTACCGGTAAAAGAAGGAACGGGCGCTCATTATCCGGCCGCTTAAGCAGCTTCGTCAGAAAATTCATGGGGCTTGGCGTGTGCGTTAAAGTCACTAAGCCTGCATGATGAATGGCTGAAATCAAAAAGCCACAGGCAATACCTACAGACTCTGCCACATAGTAGTTGTTTCGCTTGCTGCCGTCAGACTTATATTCAAATGCTTTTTTAAACACCACGATGAGCCAGGGAGCTGTCTCCAGAAAAGGCTTCTCCCAATCTGTACCAAGCGGTGCCAAGTCTTCAAGCCATTCAGGTGTCATACGTCCGTTATAGCTGTCGTACTCTTCCTTTTCAGCTGCCTCTCTTATCTGTCTCTTTAACTCCGGATTAGATATGATGCAAAAGGTCCAGGGTTGTTTGTGAGCGCCTGAGGGAGCCGTTGAAGCTGCCATGACTAACTGCTCTATCACTTCTTGTGGCACAGGTTTTTCTGAGAACTCCCGCACAGAACGGCGCCTGTCCATAAAAGTATTGAACGCCTGCGCTCTTTCGATCATCTCCTCCTCAGGGTATTGATCGGCATAGTAAGGAACAAAAGGATAAGCAGTTGTTGACATATTTTATGGATAGTAAGGTACTAAAGCTACAAATTCCAACTCAAATGTGCAGCCTTAGCTTTTTTCTTTCGTCAGCTTTGCCAGATAATTTCCGGCATCGCCTTCATACATTACCTCAAAGGAAAGACTATGCTTCGCAGCATAATCTTCCAGGATAGCCGGATCTATGAAAAGCCAGTTAAACCAGCCACTCTCCTGGTCTTTGTACTTCATGTTATACTTCACTTCGCCATAGTAGCCGGCATTCAGGTCCAACACTACTGACCCGTCCTCTTCCTCGAACATATACAGGATATCAGATGACTCCAGCAATATCTGCCCACCAGCTTTCAGCAGGTTTCGGGCATGCTCTAATAAGAGGTCAAGCCCCTGAAGATCACCTGCTATACCCACTCCGTTCATCAGCATCAGCAGTGTATCGTACTGGCCCTGCATATCAAATAAGCTTTTATGTACTACCTGCTGTACCCCTTGTTTTTGCATCGCCTCAACAGCTCCTGCCGAGACATCCAGGGCAGTTACCTCAAAACCTGACTCCTGCAATACCAGGGCATGGCAACCTGCTCCCGCACCAACATCAAGCACTTTGCCCTTACAGGCTTTCAAAGCATATTGCTCCATTTCAGGCATTTCCTCAAAATTCCGGAACAGGTAATGAACCGGTATATAATCATCCTCTGCCAGGTTACTTTCTACTGTTATTTCAGCATTTTCTTCTCCGGCTAAGTAATCTAATACTGCAGCGCCAATCGGGTCGTTATTATACATGTTAAAAGAGTATCAGATTGCAAAGTAAGTCACAAATTATGTATATCGAAATATGTGTTTGAACAAATCTAATTATAGCAAAAAATAAATACTCACAGAGAAGACTATCAGCCAAACACTTACAACAAATATTTATATATCATATATTGCATTAATTAAAATTTTATGTAGATTGAGCTGTTGTTACAAACAATTTTCCGATGAAAACAGCAGCCCACACCCATCTTCAGCTTATGGAACCAAGACTTGAATTAAAGTATTTGCGCCTGGAAAAATCCCGTAACCGCCTGCTTGATGAGTTAGAAGGCTTTGATGATGAGCTGTTAAATATGCCTGCTGCCGATGGAAAATGGTCTATCAACCAAATCATTTGCCATTTGATACATGTTGATAGCGCGACAGCAAGTTCTATACAGTATAGAATAACCAACCAGGCAACACTGGTGCCTTCTACTTTTAAAAACTCCTTTAAATCTGCCTTACTTAAAGTTGCTTTGAAGTCCGGCAAAAAGTTCAAAGCCCCTGATGTTGTTGCCAATGTTCCGGAATCTTCTTCCTTTTCTAAGCTGCGGCATCAATGGGATGAGGTAAGGTTTAAGCTGGAAGATGTTCTAACTGACATACCGGAAAGTCTGATGGACAAGTGCCTCTTTAAGCATCCCTATGTTGGTCCTCTTAACGTCTCTCAAACGCTTTCCTTTCTACAGGATCATTTCGATCATCACCTTCCACAGATCCACAAGTTAAAAGTGAAACTGGTTAAATAAGCAAAAGTCATTCATTTCATGCTGCCCACAGGGTGAATACGGATTAGTTTTCGTATTTTTCTTCCTTATTTTGTACCCTTCTGTTGTAACCTGTTTCATATAGATTCAATAGTTGGTCTTGTATCTTTTATAAATTGTTCATGAATTTCAGAAAAGCAACACCTGCAGACTGGGACGCTATGATGGAGGTCCGGTTGGCTGTGAAAGAAAATGTGCTTGTAAACACAGGTGCAGTTACAGAGGAGCATTACCTGAACATACTGAATAGCGGAGGGTGCGGCTGGATGTGTGAGGAAGAAGGGGATACGTTAGGGTTTGCTATTGTAGACTTAGCCAGTAAAAATATCTGGGCCCTG
This sequence comes from Pontibacter locisalis, assembly GCF_042684605.1. Lineage (NCBI taxonomy): Bacteria > Pseudomonadati > Bacteroidota > Cytophagia > Cytophagales > Hymenobacteraceae > Pontibacter > Pontibacter locisalis. The sequence goes on along the minus strand of NZ_JBHULU010000002.1, from coordinate 218,335 downwards.
TTTGTACATCCTGATCACGAGCATAAGGGTGTTGGAGCTACACTACACCAATTGATGCTGGACTGGAGTTTTGAAAACGGAGCAGACTGGCTCTACCTATCAACTGACCCGGGTACAAGAGCAGAAATATTTTACCTGAAGGCGGGCTGGGAGTATAAAGGGCTGGAGGAAAATGGTGAGCTTCGTTTTGAAATAACCAAGGAACACTGGCGATCGTTAAGGCAGAGGAATGCGGAATCGGCAAACTAATCGCCTTACCTGTTACTATAGCGATTAATAATACTTTGACACGACACAAACCTAACATACATGAGTAAACTGACCATTAACACCTTTGAAGAATTTGCTGAATACGAAGGAAAAGAGTTAGGCATTTCTGACTATCATACCATCACCCAGGAGCAGATAAACAAATTCGCAGATGCTACACTAGACTACCAGTGGATTCACCTGGACCAGGAGCGGGCAAAGAACGAATCTCCCTTTGGTAACACCATCGCACATGGTTATTTAACTGTTTCGTTGCTTCCTTACCTATGGGCACAAATTGTAACTATAGAGAACCTGAAAATGCAGGTAAACTATGGCATCGAAGAGCTAAGGTTCAACCAACCTGTTATCGTGAACGGAGCGGTACGATTAAAAGCTAAAGTGCTTTCTCTAAAGGATCTTCGGGGCATTACAAAAGCCCAAATAGAAGTAACAATGGAGATAAAAGACAACAAAAAACCAGCTTTCACCGGAATCGTTACTTTTCTTTATCACTTTAATAAATAAACTACCTGATAGTTCCGGTACTGTACATAATACAAGAGCCTCTTAACAAGCTAGGTTAAGAGGCTCTTGTATATCAGCTTAGATCTGGATAAGCTTACTTACCTGTCTGGTTCTTACCACCCTGACCTCCGCCCGAATTTTCTTTATCGCTACCTTCACGGTTCTTGTCGCTCTTTTTACTCCAGGAGCCCTGCCCCTGCTGCTGACTAGCGGTTGCCTTTGTTCCGTCTGTGCCTAGATCTACAGCACCTTTATGGTTGGCGGTGTTTGAATATTCATCTGGCATTGGAGTAGCATTCGCATCACGATCAGGCTTTTTCCCGCTCTGGTTTTGTTTATCTTTATTATCTGCCATATCTTTTGTTCGTTTATAATTTATCAGCCTATCATACCTGCAACCCTTGCAAGTGTCTATAAATAGGTACGATGGTGGGGTATGGAGGTTATTTAAGAAAAGATGGCTCTTTTTACTAAATTAACAGCTGCATACACCACCGGGTAATCAGAAATGTTGTCTCACCGTCACGTAATTTTTCTGGAAGTTGCCAGATTGCTAAGCTTTACCAAAGCCAGCCAAAGCCTGTTTATCAGCCAGTCTGCGATTAGCAAGCATATAAAGGCGCTTGAAGAATACTATAAGGTGGGGCTTTTCGAGCGCCATGGAAACAGTGTGAGTCTTACCCCTGCCGGAAAAGTGCTTTACCAGAAACTACAGGTGGCACGACAACTACAGCACGAACTTTACGAGGATTTTAAATCCCTGAGCACCGACTTTTCTCCACAGGTAAGGATGGCAATTGGCTCCAGCACCACAATTTCCCTGTACATTCTGCCGCCCGTGCTTTCTGTGTATCTTCAGCAAAACGCTAATGTTCAGATAACCCTTATAAACCGCAACAGCGAGAACATACAGAAAGCGTTACTCGAACACGAAATTGACTTGGGTATTATTGAAGGTATTAACAAGGTAAGCAATGTAACTTACACCCCTTTCTTAACCGACGAAGTTATTGCTGTTTGTTCTTCGCAGAGTCCGCTGCGCAGGGAAAAACTCGACCCGAAGGACCTTTACAGCATTCCGCTGGCTTTACGGGAGTATGGCTCGGGCACATTGGCGGTACTCGAAGAGGCCTTAAAGCGAAAACAGATCAGTTTAACTGACCTGCCGGTAAAGATCAGACTAGGAGGCACCGAAGCGCTCAAAAACTTTGTCAGGGCTGATACCTGCCTCTCTTTCCTGCCCAGGCCCGCCGTTTTAAAGGAGCTTGCCTCCGGCGAATTACTTGAAGTTCCTATCCAGGGATTAAAAGTAGGACGCACGTTCCATTTTATACAGCGCAAAGGCACAGAAAATGACTTGCTTTACAAGAATTTCATAAAATTTATAAAGAAGCAGTATTCCAAAATGGAATAGCCCTTTCCTTTTCTGTATTTTGTTTCTGCATAGCAAATGTGGTTTTTTGACGTAGTAAAGATTTTAGAATTTACTATGCAAACCATCACACAAACCCATAGTCACCTTAGCCACTTAACCTGCTCCGGTTGTGGCGAAACACATAATGCGTTTAAGCCACAGCTAGTATCATCCTGCTGCCAATTGCCGCTGGAGTCTCAGTACAATATAGATGAACCTTTCAGTAAAAAGGACCTGCTTAACCGGCAGGGCACGATGTGGCGCTACCGCGAAATGTTGCCCGTACTGGCAGATGAAAATATTGTCACCCTTGGCGAAGGATTCACACCCTTGCTCCAGTTAGATAACCTGGCCAGAAAGTACAACCTTCAGCAGTTACTGCTGAAGGATGAAGGCCAGAATCCGACAGGTTCCTTTAAAGCCAGAGGATTAAGTATGGCCATATCAAAAGCAAAGGAGTTCGGAGTGGAGGGCTGCATTATTCCTACTGCCGGAAATGCAGGTGTTGCCATGGCTGCTTACTGTGCCCGGGCTGGCATGCGTGCAGTGGTCGTGATGCCGCGCCACACGCCAAAGGCTTTTCGGGAAGAGTGCTACTGGTATGGTGCAGAGGTACATTTAGTAGATGGACTGATAAATGATTGTGCCGCTAAGGCAAAAGAGTTGAACGTAGATGGAAGCCTTCTGGACGTTTCTACTCTTAAGGAGCCTTATCGCCTGGAGGGGAAAAAAACAATGGGCTACGAGATAGCAGAGCAGCTTGACTGGAACGTACCGGCTGTCATCTTATACCCTGCTGGGGGAGGCACTGGACTGATAGGAATATGGAAGGCATTTAAAGAAATGCAGGAAATTGGATGGTTGCCTGCAGATATAAAGCTGCCCCGCATGATTGCCGTACAGGCTGCCAATTGCAAACCGCTTGTTGATACCTTCTATGGAATGCAAGCTAATGCGAAAAATTATAACGGTAAACCCACTATTGCCAATGGCCTGGCTGTACCACGGCCGCTTGGTGAGCACATGATGCTTAAAGTACTTCACGAATCAGGCGGCACAGCTATAAGCATAACCGAAGATGAAATGCTTGAGGGAATAAGGGAGTTAGGAAAGTCAGAGGGATTGTTTGTTGCTCCCGAAGGTGCTGCTATCTGGATGGCTGCCCGTAAACTCGTGGATAAGGGAACAGTTTCTCCAGAAGATGAGATCCTTTTGCTTAATACAGGATCTGGACAAAAGTATATGGAAAACGTGGAGGGCAGGTATTAACACATTATTTCTGTAATCACTAAATTTGAAAAAGCACTGCTGCTTCAAAAGAAAAGAACTAATTTTGCGGGCTCTTAAGGGCACGCGCAATGAACACTGCAGAGTATAAAGAACACTTCTCCAAAAATTTCACACTGGCTTATCCTGTTGTACTGAGCCAGCTGGGGCACATAATGGTAAGTGTTTTCGACAGCCTGATGGTGGGGCAGATTGGTACGCTGCCTCTTGCTGCAGCATCCTTGGGAAACAGCATCTTTACCATCACATTGGTCTTCGGGCTTGGTGTTTCTTACAGCATCACTCCCCTTATAGCGGCGGCAGAAGGAAGGCGTAACTATACCCGTATTTCTTTGCTGCTGCTGAATGGTTTAATTTCAAATGTGATTCTGGGAGTTCTCCTTTTCATAGCCGGGTACTTTTTCTCCCCATACATTACTTTATTAGATCAGCCACCGAAAGTAGTGGAACTGGCTATACCTTACCTCAATATCCTTTTCCTGTCTATGGTGCCGCTGATGGTTTTTCAGGCTTTCCGCCAGTTTGCAGAAGGCCTTTCGCTCACGAAGCAGGCTATGTACATTTCAGTTGTGGCAAACAGCCTGAACATTGTGCTGAACTATATCCTCATTTTTGGAAAGTTTGGCTTTGAGCCGATGGGCTTGGTAGGAGCAGGTTGGGCAACCCTCATCTCCAGAATTGTCATGGCTATCATGATGGCAAGCTATGTACTATTCGCCAAGAGATTTGAGATTTTAAGAAGGTTTCTGAAGCTTCGGCACCTATCGGTACTGCACATGTATCATATTTTTAAATTAGGTTTGCCCATCTCAGGACAGATGATCTTTGAGATGGGAGCCTTCAGCTTTTCAGCAGTAATGATTGGCTGGATGGGGGCCAAAGAGCTGGCAGCGCACCAGATTGCTATAAATGTTGCTTCTGTTACCTATATGATGGCCAGTGGTATTGCAGCAGCTGCTACTATCCGGGTAGGGAATCAAAAAGGGTTAGGCAACTTCAGAGCAATGCGGGTAGCAGGTAACAGCAGCTTTGCCATGGGTATACTTTTTATGATAGGCAGCGGCTTACTTATGGTTTTTGGCAACAAACTGATCCCGATGCTCTACATTGATGATCCTGAAGTAATACAGATTGCCTCTACCCTTCTCATTATAGCAGCGCTTTTTCAGATTTCTGATGGCGTGCAGGTGGTAGGTCTGGGGGCTTTGCGGGGACTGGAAGATGTACGCATACCTGGACTCATTTCACTGATTGCTTATTGGGTGGTTGGGCTGCCGGTAGGATACCTGCTTTGTTTCAAAGCCGGACTTGGTGTAAGCGGAGTATGGACAGGCCTTTTGGTAGGATTATCCGTAGCCGCAATACTTTTGTTCCTGCGTTTCAGAGACTTAAGCAGCAGGTACAAAAAAATTGCACTATAGCTGGCACTAAAAATTTTCAGGTCGCGTTGCTTTGATACGAACACTTTTTAACTTTTAGCCAAGTCAAAATGTTTACGTTTACCCTAGCCATGTCGCTTTGGATGGGCGTTGTTGCACCTATCCTAGCGCCAGCTACCTCACCGTTACCGAAGGCAGCACCCACTGTAAGCAACACTGAGGCAGTCATTGTCGAAAAAGTTTCCTGGTCAGCTGACAGAAGGCTTACCTGGGAGGACTTTAAAGGCAGGCCGGATGAAACCAACGGACATCATGCTTTAACAGCAGCCAACCTGGCCGTGGATGCCAGGTGCAGCAGCAACAAAGTGTCCTATGATGTTAAGTGTGTTTTCTTACCCCAACAATCGTGGTCCAGAAATAAGAAGTCCGAGAAGCTACTGAAGCACGAGCAATTACACTTTGACCTGACTGAAGTGCACGCCAGGCAACTCAGGAAAAAGCTAAACAGCCTGGGGGCAAGTTGTACAAATCTTCAGGAAAATCTAAATGTAGCTGTAAAAAACGCTTTCAAAGAATGGAAAGAAGAGCAGGCATTGTTTGACAAGGACAGCAGTCATGGCCTGAACAGAAACGAGGAAGAGGTTTGGGCTGCTCATATTTCTAAGCGTCTTTCAGGCTTACAGGCGTACAGGTAAAGAAGAGTTGAAGACAAAAGACCCCGGTAGATGAAACTACCGGGGTCTTTTGTCTTCAACCTTTCTTTATCTTATCGAGATCCTTTATGGCAGGCCCTGTGACCACTCTTCCAAAAGGATCAAAACGTGATCCGTGGCATGGGCAATCCCAGGAGCTTTCTACGCTGTTCCAGCTAACTATACAACCCAGGTGCGTACAAACTGCAGAACACTCATGACGTACACCGTCCTGATCGCAGTAAACGGCTACTTTTTCAGTTCCTTTTCGCATAATGGCACCTGTACCAGGCATCACATGCATTTTATCTTCTACCTCACCAGGTGTAACGTAGTCCTTGTATTGAGCGGCCACATTGAGATTTTCCTTTAAAAACTCACCGGCAGATTTAAAGTTTATTCTTCCCGGATCGTAAAGGTTTGCCCATTCATTTTTTCGTCCCATGATTAGGTCGGTGATGAGCATACCGGCAATAGTACCATGCGTCATACCGTGGCCAGAATCTCCGGTAGCGATATAAACATTATCTGTATCCCCCGGATTACGACCAATGTAAGCTAAACCATCTACAGGCTCAAATACCTGTCCGGACCAACGGTACTCCACCTCCTCAGCCATCGGGAATTTTAGTCTTGCCCAACGCTCCAATTCAAATAAGTGGTTAGCAGTTTGAGTCTCCTGCCCTGTTTTATGGTCTGCACCTCCAATAATCAACAGGTCCTTATCAGAGCCTCGGGCCGCAGCACCCAGTAAACGGATGTAATGATACGGTTCATCCAGATCCCAGAACAGTGCATCAGGCACAGCACCTTTTGGTACAGCCAGCGCCACTACGTAAGTTCTGTAAGGAGCCTGCTTTGTATGAATTGTAACTTTATCATTTACAGGGGAATTAGTAGCTACCACTAAATGATTAGCGGAAACTGTATGGCCATTTTCAGCTTTTACCGTTACTACCGGGCCGGATTTAAATTCTACAGCCTTCGTGTCTGTATAAATTTGTCCACCTTTCTCTACAATAGCCTTTGTAAGCCCGGCCAGATACTTCATCACATGGAAGTGTGCCTGGGAAGGAAACTCAAGGCAAGGTAAAGCTGTCAGTGTATCAAGAGGACACTCCTTACGCATTACCACATCAAGCCAACCAATCTGTTGCACAGCCTCCAACTCACGCATCAGCTCCTCCCCCTGCTCTCTGTTATTCGCAAAAAGATAGCCTGTTACTTTATGGTAATCACAGTCGATGTTCTCTTCCTTCGCTATTTCCTCTATGAGCTCAATTGCCCTGCCATGGCTTTTACAGGCAAGTCTTGCTCCGTCTTTACCAAAGTTCTTAATCAGATTGGTATACCTGTCATCAAGGGCATTGGATAAGTGTGCTGTAGTACGGCTTGTTTCGCCACCTCCGATGGCTTTGGCCTCTAACACAATCACACGTTGTCCTTCTTTAGCCAGTAAATAGGCTGTAGTGAGGCCTGCAATACCACCACCAACCACACACACATCGCAGGTCAAATTATTGTCTAATTTATGGGTGGTGGGCAAAGTCACGTTTTCTACCCAAACAGGTAAGCTAGCTCCGGATTCCTTTTTCATAGTTTCTTGATTATTCACAACAAAGTGGCAACCTGTACCAAGTACAGGTCTTGCATAGGATTACGGAGTGCAAAAAATATAAGTTTCTGAAGCACTGTAAAGGAGCCGTTAAAACATTTTTATTATGTTATATTTAGTAAATTGAAATAGAGAGGGAGTTACTGCTAATGAGAAAGCAGTTAAACTATAAGAGCAGTACAGATAGCAGGAGAAACACATCCTATAACCAATTGCAAGCTTAAAAATTGATATCAGATTAACCTATGAAACAACTTCTGTTCGTCCTGCTTGTCTTCTCCTATTTCTGCTGTACTGCACAAAGTAGCAACAATATTAACCCCGTGCTCCTACTAAGCAAGAACGGAGCATCATATCCGGTGGAGCTCAAGATAAAGGGCAACAAACCGATAAAAGTAAAAATGGCCGATGGCAGGAAAATGTACCTGTCTGATTATTCTTTAATTGGTGACTCTGTTATTGCTACTTCAACGGATACAGTTGCCTTAGGAGAAATCGCATCTATTAAAGGTAAACTTAAAGGAAGCGCCCTTAGAAAAATTGGTGGTGGATTAGTGGCTGGCACAGGTTATTATTTTGTAGCAGTGGGTTATCTTGTTGGCACAATTGCTCTTTACCCTCCTGCTTTTCTGTTAATCCTTCCTTCTGCTGGTGTTGCCTACACAGGTCATTATATTTCAGGGATGAGGCATTTTGACACCACTGAAAAATGGAAACTAAGTATAGCAAAGGTAGAGTAGCTACAGCTTACAGTGTAATATTAAAGTCCTACACAAGTACATTAGTAGCTTGAATCCAGAACACATTACATCTATCAAATGAAAGTATATAAAACAGCAAAAGGTTGGGCAATATTCACTTACATTGTTGCTCCGTTACTTATCGCCCTTTTCAGTGGTCTTTTAGTAATGCCTTTTATTCCTGGCACAGAGCTGCCTTTAAGTATTTACTGGATACTTACGCCTGTTTCGCTTGGAATGCTTGCCCTACTGATCGTGGGAGTATTGGATACTATCAAAGGGAGATTCGTAATTGACAAAGACAGAGTCTTTGTTAAAACTACATTGACGAACCGGCAACTCATGCTGGATGAAATAAAAGGCTATAGGGTTGACAACAACTATATCTTTATTGAGTCTGCCGTTCCAGGAAAGAAGAGAATCAAAATTTCTGCCTATTTAGGTAAGACTGATGAGATACTGGAGTGGCTATCTTCTTCCTATCCTGACCTAAATTTACAGAATATGGAGCAAGAGGAACAGGAGATCCTTAACAACGAAGAGCTAGGCTGGACTTATGAGCAAAGAGAGGAGAAACTGAAAAAAGCACGCAAGACAGCAAAAGTCCTGAGTTGGATTGGTGGCTTAGTAGGAGCCTGGACTCTGTTTTGGCCTTCACCTTATGAATATGCCATTGTGGCTTCTGTTGTAGTGCCAGTCATTGCCATAATCATTGCGAAAACCTCTGGTGGCCTTATTCGTTTCGACGAGAAGAAAAACAGTGCTTACCCTACTGTCTTCTGGGGTATTTTTTCTCCGAGCATGGCAGTTAGTTTAAGAGCCTTGCTGGACTTCAACATCTTCAACCATGACAATGTCTGGCTTTTAGCTGCTTTGATTTCAGTCACATTTATTGTCGTACTTATTGTTGGAAGCAAAGAGTTTGATTTTAAATCCGCTAAAGGTTTTCTGGCTGTTGCGGGTATTTCATTAACTATCTTTGCCTACAGTTACGGGACAGCTATAGTCATAAATTGCCTTAACGATTCGTCAACTCCTGAAATTTACAGTTCGAAGGTCTTAAACAAAAGAATCAGCTCTGGTAAATCTACTTCTTATTACATTGAACTAACTCCCTGGGGATCTCAAAAAGAAGCCGATGAGGTTTCTGTAACAAAGGAGTTTTATGAGCAGATCAATAAAGGCGATGCAGTGAGTATATATTTTATGAAGGGGTACATGGAGATTCCTTGGTTCATAGTCACTAATTAAATCACTTTAATCTAAACTTTACCTCATGTACGCACCCTCAGAAACAGTGGAAACAATTACCTGGCAACAGTTTGAACAGACAGATATAAGAGTAGGAACAATTGTAGAAGCTGAAGATTTCCCGGAAGCACGCAAGCCCGCTTATAAGCTTACATTAGACCTTGGGCCGTTGGGTATTAAAAAATCTAGCGCACAGATAACAAAGCATTATACCAAAGAAGAGCTTGTGGGAAAGCAAGTGCTTTGTGTAACGAATCTGGGCAAAAAACAGATTGGTAAATTTATGTCAGAGGTACTGGTAACAGGCTTTGCTGATGAGGACGGAGATATTATCCTGGCACAGCCAGCAGGTAAAGTACCGAACGGCAGCAAACTAATGTAGAACCCTGTTACCGATTATGGGCTACAGAACAAGCGATTTTAATACCCCCGTTCAAGCCCCGCCGGAAGCTCCTCCTCTACCGGAAGACTGTCGTTATTACCGGCGGCAGCCCTCATTTTAGTTTCGCGCACACTCAGCGTATCAATGATGATCTCATAGAGAACATCCATTTCCTTCAGGTTGTCCTGGTAATAACGGTACGTGTCCCGAAATCTCTCCTCCTCCACTCCATGCTTCTCCAATATTTCCTTTTGCCAATAATTAAAGGTCATAAGTGCTGTATCCGGGTAAATCACCTTAGTTTCTATCTGTGATTCAGCTATATGAATATCAGCCAGAATCTGTATCATTTTATCCTGGGGCACCAGGCCTTCTGGTTTATCGGAACCTTGGTTGCCGCAACCTAGCAGGACAAGGCAAAAAAGTATATAGAAAAGTCTTTTCACAGCTGAAAATTACGATAATATATCATAATTTTAAAATCTGACGCTTCAGCCCTGAACCATGAAAGAGCTTGTTCAAAAGCTACGCAAGTATGAGATCCGCATTCGCAAGGCTATTACCACGCAAATGCAAGGCGATTTCCATTCTGTTTTTAAGGGAACAGGACTGGAATTCGACGACGTGCGCTCATACCAGTATGGTGATGATGTGCGTTCTATAGACTGGAACGTGTCAGCCAAAGGTCATGGCACATTTGTAAAAACATATCGCGAGGAGAAAGAGCAGTCTGTTTTCCTGATGCTTGATGTTAGTGCTTCCCAAAGTATTGGCACAGGCTTACAACAGAAAATTGATGTTGGCAAAGAAATTTGTGGTGTGTTGGCCTTGTCGGCAGCTCGGCAGCAAAGTCAGATTGGTATCATATGTATATCAGATCAAAAAGAAAAATACATCAAACCGGCCAAAGGTATCCAACAGGCTTATACTATCATAAAAGAATTGAATGAGTTATCGCCTAAGTCCGCCAAAACTAACCTGGCTGCAGGTATTAGGCTTACTATGGATATCATCAAAAGGCGAAGCATTATCCTGCTAATCTCTGATTTTATTGATGTAAATTATGAAAAGGAACTGGCCATGCTGGCAAAGCGCCACGACCTTATTGTAATGCAACTGCTGGATGTACGGGAGCAAAAGATGCCTGCGCTTGGTATTGTGCCCGTGCTGGATAAAGAGAGTGGTAAAACCTTATGGGTAAATACCTCTGGCAAAGAATTCCAGAAAAGGTACTTCGCGCAGTATGCCGAGAACCAGGAAAAGGTAGTGCGGATCTGCCAGAAATACCAGGCTAATTATTTGGCCATACAGACCAATGAGGACTATGTGCCTCAGCTGGTAAATTTATTCAGGCTTAGAAACAGGTCAACTAAAAGAGGTGCATAAGATTACTTTGATTATACTTCTGACGCTTGTACAGGGGCTGGTCTGGGGGCAACAGGTCCCTAAGCCTGTGGGCACTTTCGATCAGGATACAGTAAAAATCGGGCAACTGCTGCAATACACTTTGGTGCACCACCATGCAGCAGCACAGGAGGTGGTTTTGCCCGATGCCAACTATAACTTCGCTCCCTTTGAGTTTGTAAGCAAGAGCTTCTTTCCTACCTACACTAAGGCTGGTATCAGTACCGACAGCGCTGTTTACACCTTGCGTACCTTTGAGACCCAACCGGAACAGCAGTTGGCCCTACCTGTTTATTTGCTTCACGCTGAAGACACACTAGAGGTTTATGCCGAAGCGGACAAGGTTGTGCTGAAGCAGCTTGTTGAGCAGGTGGTAGAACCCCTATCTGTAAAAGCAAATACAAAACTTACTACTGTGGAGCAAAGGTTTAATTGGCCAATGTTGCTCCTCTGGATCGTAGCCATTACTGTGTTCCTGAGCCTTGTGTGGTTTATTTTTGGGCAAACCATCAAACGAAAATATAAACTGTACCGCCTCCGTAAAGACCACCTGTACTTTGCCTCCCGGTACAATTCTCATCTCGATCGCTTTATTAAGTCCGGCTCTTCTCAGAGTTTGGAGAAAGCAGTATCGCTTTGGAAAAACTACCTGACAAAGCTTGAGCGGAGCGCCATTAACTCCTTTACAACAAAAGAAATTGTAGAGTACTACAATGATGATGAAAGCGTGAATACAGCCCTTCGCCTTTGCGACAGAGCTATTTATGGTACTGCCGCAGCAGAAGCTGACCCTGAAACGAACAAAGCCTTGAGCATGCTCCGCCGATTTGCCAAGGCTCGTTATAAAACCCAAAGAGAAATTATAAATAATGCTAAAGCTACCCGATGATTTCTGGGACTGGCTAAGCCTTGAGTGGTTCAGCTACAGCACGCTTCGCTCCTTTGATTGGGTATATCCCATTGTGCTGTATGCCCTGCCCCTGGTGCTCATCTTGTTTTTGATGAGGTGGCTACTTGCTTTAAATATCAAAAACAAGCTCGACCTGGCCATGTTTGAGGATAAAGTGCGATGGCAGTGGACTAGCCTGTTACGCTTCATCCCCCGAATAATTTTTATCCTGTTCATGATGCTGATCCTGGTGGCTTTGGCAAGGCCTCAGCGGGTAAACGAGCAGATAGAGCAAACAGCGGAGGGAATAGATATTGTGCTGGCGCTGGACGTCTCCGGCTCTATGGAGTTAACAGATATTACCCCCAACCGGCTTGCCGCCGCAAAAGAAGTGGCAAAGGATTTTATACAGGGCCGGGTTCAGGATAGAATCGGATTGGTAGTTTTTGCAGGTGACGCTTACTCCCTGGCACCGCTCACCACAGATTACCAGTTACTTCGTGAAAGTATAAATTCAATTGGCTTCAAGATGATTTCAAACGATGGCACCGCCATCGGAAGTGCCCTGGCTGTTGCAATAAACCGGATGCGTGAGTCAGAGGCTAAAAGTAAAGTGATTATTTTAATAAGCGACGGTGAAAACACTGCCGGCAGCCTGGACCCTGAGTTAGCAGCACAACTGGCTTATGCTTACGGCATAAAACTTTATACCATAGGAATTGGTAAAGATGGGCAGGTCGCATACGATGTCGATGAATCAGGTAAAACGCTGTACGTGGAAGCCGAGATGGATGAGAGAAGCCTTCGTAAAATTGCCCAGATTGGAGAAGGTCAGTTTTTCAGGGCAGACAGCAAAAGTGCTTTACAGGAGGTATTTCAGAAGATTAACAGGTTAGAAAAAACGGAGGTATCAGAAAAGAGATTCCGTGATACCCGCGACTACTATCAGGTGTACCTGAAGTGGGCATTATTGCTACTCATGATCTGGATGCTTCTGAAAAACACTTTCATCACGAATGTGCTGGAAGACTGATTAAACAACAAAGACAGCTTACAAACTATCATAAACTATGAGCATCAAAGACAACATTTTATACTTTGACAAACAATTAAAGAATACTCCCTGCCGCTTGGTTGCAGTTAGTAAAACGCATCCTGTTGAGGTAATAAAAGAGGCCTATGATGCAGGCCACCGGATTTTTGGTGAAAATAAAGTACAGGAACTGGTAGATAAGTATGCTCTGCTACCACACGACATCGCTTGGCACCTGATAGGGCACCTGCAAACAAACAAGGTTAAGTATATCGCAGAGTTTATTGACACCATAGAATCTGTAGACAGCCTCAAGTTACTTAAGGAAATTAACAAGCGTGCAGAAATGGTGAACAGGACTTTGCCCATCAACTGCCTGCTCCAGATTTCCATTGCCGACGAAGAGACCAAGTTCGGGATGAGCTATGAGGAAGCGGTGGCGTTACTGCAGTCTGAGGATTACAGGAACATGAGCTACATCCGGATAACCGGTGTAATGGGCATAGCCACCAACACTGAAGACGAGGGAAAACTGCGCCAGGAGTTCCGTTACCTGCGCGAATGTTTTCACAACCTGAAAGAAACCTTCTTCTTTGCCAACGACGACTTCAGAGAGATATCCATGGGTATGACTTCCGATTGGAAACTAGCTCTTGAGGAAGGTAGTACCATGATCAGGGTAGGTAGCGGCATCTTCGGCAGCAGGAATTATGATAAATAATGCCTGGGTTCCGCACCTTCTTTCTTCTGCTGCTTCTAAGTTGTTCCGCTTGTTCCACTAAAACTATGACTCCTATACCCTCCTTCGCAGCTACTTACCCGCCACTTCCGGGTTTTGACCTGGAAGGACACAGAGGCGCGCGCGGTCTCTTGCCGGAGAACACGGTTCCTGCCATGCTGAAGGCACTTGAATTAGGAGTAACAACCCTTGAGATGGATGCTCATGTAAGTAAAGACGGTAAAGTGCTTCTATCCCATGACCCGTTTATCAATCCGGCACATGAACTACTTCCCTCTGGTAAAGAAGTGCCTGAAGAGGATGTTGAAAAGTATGTCCTATACCAGTTGCCTTATGAGGAGATTAAGAAGTTTGATGTAGGCTCAAAATATTACGACCGGTTCCCGGAGCAAAAGCTGATGCAGACACATAAGCCCCTTTTGGAAGAGGTTGTCGACTCATCACAAGCTTATTTAAAGAAGCACAACCTGCCCCAGGTCTTTTACAACATCGAAACAAAATCTACTCCGGCCGGGGATGGCCTTTTTCATCCGGAACCTGAAGAGTTCATTGATAGATTGATGGCGGTTTTAGAGGTGAAGAACATTCTCCCCTATGTGATCATTCAGTCTTTTGATGTACGTACCCTACAGGTGCTTCATCAAAAGTATCCGCAGGTAAGAACTTCCCTGCTTGTAGAAAACAAAAACAGCTTGGAGCAGAACTTGCAGGAACTTGGTTTCACTCCTACTGTCTACAGTCCTGACTACGAACTTATCACCCCTGCGCTCTTACAGGCTGCACATAACAAAGGAATAAAAGTGATTCCCTGGACAGTAAATAGCCTAGAGGAAATGCAGAAATTAAGGCGTTTAGGTGTAGATGGCTTGATTTCAGATTACCCGAATCTGTACAAACAACTGGAAAAAGACTGATGTTAAAATCATCAACGGCATCAGTAAACTATAGAAACCTTACCTTTTCTTTGAATGAAAAGTATACCTTTGTAATAAAGCAACAAACAACAAAACCGGATCATTATGGCAACAAGTGCAGCAGACATTGAAAAAAACTATCGTTCCTTTGTTAAAAACATAGTAGAAACAGATAAAGTCTGGGGCTTAACGTATGACGATACCTGGGCTACCTCCAGTTCGGCTGAGTTTGAGGATACGGAAGTGATTCTTTTCTGGTCTGAAGAGAAAGGTGCCGCTGCCTGTGCCGAAGACGACTGGGCCGGCTACCAGCCAGAGGCTATCTCTGTTGTAGAGTTCCTTGAGAACTGGTGTGTTGGTATGTATTCGGATGCACTGTTGGTTGGAGCCAACTGGGATGCTGACCTGAACGGGAAAGAAATAGAACCACTTGAAGTAGCCCTGGATGTGGTGCAGGAACTGAAGGCACAGGGGAAAACGCTGGAGTTCACGCAGTATGACAGCCAGAAAGAGTTTGAAGAACAGGTTATTGAGGCTCTGGAAGGAGAAGAGTAATATTTTTAGGATTTACCACTCTTGTACATGACTCAAAAAGCCATACTTCTGATTGCCTCTGTTTTAGGTGGCCTAACTGTAGCCATAGGCGCCTTTGGTGCACATGCCCTTGCACCTTTACTACAAGCAAGTGGCCGAACAGACACCTTTGAAACAGCTGTGAAATACCAGATGTATCATACCCTGGCTCTGCTGGCTGTAGGCCTGCTACTCTTCAGGATTGAGCAACCAGCCCTTCAGGTTGCTGCCTGGTGCTTCTTTTTAGGTATATTTATTTTCTCCGGTTCACTTTACACGCTCTGTGTTACCGGCATTACCTGGTTAGGAGCTATTACGCCTATTGGTGGCACATTGATGATTGTTGGCTGGGGAGCCCTTTTCTACGCTATCTTTAAAGCACTATAGTTTCCTAAGCAACCGAGATAATACTTCTATAAAAAGCGAGAGGCTTCCAAAATTGGAAGCCTCTCGCTTTTTATAGAAGGTAGCCAGCTAATTAGTTCTTAGCACTAGCTCCTGATTTTTCTTTAATGTTCGTTACGATGTACACATACTTCGCGCCATCAGCGGCATTTGAGTGTACAGTTATAGCCTTCTTCTGTTGCCCCAGTTTACCGGCGCTGTTAAATTTAGCCGTTACGAAGCCAGTTTTTCCCGGCATGATAGGCTCTTTAGACCAAGCCGGTGTAGTACATCCGCATGTCACATCCACGCGCTCAATCACCAGTGGCTGTGTACCTGTGTTCTTAAATTTGAAAGTATGCTCTACAACATCACCTTGTGTGATATCGCCGAAGTTATACTCCGTTTCCTCGAAAGTAAGGGCAGGTCCGTTTACAGCTTGTTCCTGTGGAGCTGCTGCTTTAGTTTTAGGTTGCTCCTGTGCCACAGCACCACCAGCTACGAACGCGGCAAATGCAAACGATAGAAGTACTTTTTTCATTTTGTAAAGGATTAAAAGGGTTTTTGATATCCGTTATACTTAAGTTACATCAAAAACGATGCAGATTTTAAGTTAAAACACTCAATTTAAGATATTATTTTGTCAGGTTACTAACAATTGCTGGTTAAAGTTCAGCAAATACAACTCCTCCGACGATCGGGTGAGGGCTGTATAGAGCCACCGGGCAAACTCTTCGTTCACCATGTCGTCTTTCAAAAAACCCTGATCTACAAAAACTGCTTTCCACTGACCACCCTGCGCTTTATGGCAGGTTAAAGCATAGGCAAATTTCACCTGCAACGCGTTCAGGTATGGGCTTTTCTTTAACTCCTTGTTTCTCTCGCGCTTATTCGGAATATCCATATAATCCTTCAGCACTTCCTCGTAGAGCTTTTTATTCTGATCAGCAGGCAAGGCTGGTGCATCTGTATACAATGTATCCAGCATAATTTTCACCTCTTCCTCCTGTGCATCCGGATAATCTACAAAGCGTACACGCACATCGGCAAATCGGAAGCCATACATCTCCTCATCCCGGATAATCTTGGTGATCTCTACAAAATCACCGTTTGCCATAAAACCAATGTCAGAATCCTTAGGTAACCAGAAGTAATTATTGCGGACGATCATGAGGTAATCACCCACTCCTATCTCATCTTCTGCAAAAAAGATTTGCCTTCGAACGTGCTGGTTGTAGAGGTTAGCCATTTTGTTAGAACGACAGATCACGATGGTGTTCTCAATGCCATACTTATCATAGGCATACCGCAGCCCATCCTCCAGTTTTTCACCGGTCATTCTATAGATATCGCGCCAGCCCTTGGTAAAGAGCTTTATCTCCATGTTTTCCTGCTTCATCTGGTCCCGTAGCTGGGTAGCGTTCATCAGAATTCCGGAGCTCTCAGCCTGGCGCATAACCTGCTTCAGCTCTAACTGCTGCACATGGCACCGGAAGTTTTGCTTCAGGTACTCCGCATCCAGAGAAGGACTCAGCGCCTGCCCCACCGGCGGCAACTGAGCCGTGTCTCCGATCAAAAGCAGTTTGTTGTTCTTCTTATCAAAAACGTACTGAAGCAAGTCCTGCAACAGCCCATTCTCCCCAAAACCACTTTCATCAGATATCATAGATGACTCATCTACAATATAAATAGTATTGTCTGACTTGTTAGGCATCCGGGTAAAAGCAAGTCCCTCGGAATAGGGATTTGCAGTTTGACGGTAGATTTTTTTATGGATGGTATGGGCAGGCTTGTTGCTGTAACTTGACATTACCTTGGCTGCACGGCCAGTTGGAGCAAGCAGCACATACTTATACCCGAACTTATTTAAGATTTTAACAAGCGATGTTACCACTGTGGTCTTACCTGTACCGGCATACCCTTTCAGGAGGAATACCTGGCGCTCCTCTTGTTTAGAAAGGATAAACTCATCCAGCTTGGCAAACAGACGCGCCTGGTCTTCAGTCGGTTCAAAAGGAAAACTATTTTTTAACGCTTCTACCGGACGCATCTTTTGTAATTAGGAATGATGAATTAAGAATTATAAACGGGAAAAGAGATTCTCTAACGCTCCTGCATTCTCCTTGCAATATCCTCGGGAGTAATGGTCGCCATGCTAGTAGAGGCTTTCGCAATGAGTAAAGGCTCTGCATCTCCCTTCACTACAAAGACCTCTGCCTCACAAAAGTTCAGTTTACGACCCTGTTTGATCACATAGCCTTTGGCAATCAGCCTGTCCCCAACACCCGGATGGAAATATGACACTTTTATCTCAGCAGTAACCACGTGGTGATCTTTAGGTACAAGACTAACCGCAGCAAAACCGGCTACAATATCTGCAAGGGTGGCTATTACACCGCCGTGGGCAAAGCCTTTATGTTGCTTATGCTTCTGCTCAAGTATAAGTTCACCTTCTACTCTGCCCACTTCTACTTTAGTCACGTTAAAGCCAATGAGCTCCATGAATTCCTGCCGGCCGAGCTTTTCGCGTATGTCCTGTTTAAAATCAGGGTTAAATGTCTGGATCATTCTGTAAATTTACGATCAATCAAACTCGTAGCCAAACATGACAGAACTTAATCCGAAGGCATCCGCTTATGCTGAAAAATTACGCATACGTGTTTGCGGGGTGTGTATAAAAGATGAAAAGCTGCTTTTGGTTCGTCACGGCCACACCCTGAATAACAATGCTTTTTGGGCGCCTCCGGGTGGTGGTTTATCCTTCGGTGAAAGCATGTATGAGTGCCTGAAAAGGGAGATGCTGGAAGAAACAGGATTAGAGGTAGAAGTAGGAAGGTTTCTTTTTGTGAATGAGTTTATCCAGGAGCCTTTGCACGCCGTTGAATTCTTCTTTGAGGTTAAGCCGACGAAAGGAAACATAACAACCGGTACAGATCCTGAAGCAGCCTCTGACCAGCAGTTAATAGAGCAGGTCCAATGGCTGAGCATGAAGGAGATTATTGCACTTCCTTTAAAAGACAAGCACCGAACGTTGCAGTACCTTATATCGCTGGACGACCTGCTGGGGCAGGATCATTATTTTATCGGTGCCTGAGGCATCGCTGTCGTTTGCCATATTTTTTTTATACTTGCATAGCACACGGGATTAAAACCCTTAGCTTAAGCCGCATCATACTTTGAACACTACACACACACACTTCCGTCTCTCTCACAAGATACAGGACGAAGCTTTCGACCTCTCACAGGCCAGTAACTGTAATCTGTACCTTTCACTGGGGCATAAATCTGTAAGGGCGGCTGTGGTTGATCTGAACCGGAATAAATTTGTGGTGCTGGAGGATTTTGAACTTCTGACGGTATTTACCCCCGTGCAGGTAGCAGAACAGCTACAACTTATAGCCGCTGACAATCCCCTCTTCCAGGTAAAGAACTGGAAAAATATTCGCGTCTCCGTTAGCAACACCCATTTCACGTTAGTACCTGAGACTCTCTATGACGAAGCACACAAAGAAGACTACCTGCGCCTTCACAGTCAGGTCAACCCGCAGCATGATGTTGTGCTGTCCCACAACCACAGTGGATTGGAGGCAGTAAATATTTTCTCTGTTGATGTGGCCATACATGATGCGGTGAAAGAGGTATTTCCGGAGCAGTCTGTACAACTGGTGCACCTTACCAGTTCGCTTATACGCAGTATTTTGCACCAGGTGGGCCGAAATGAGAGCCGGCAGATTTGTGCATTCGTGGAACGAAATTATGTTACCGTACTTATAGTCAGCCAGAGTGGCCTAGAGTTCTGCAACACCTTTCATTACCTGAGCCCGGAGGATTTCATATACTATATCATTTTTGTGATGCAGGAACAGAAACTAAACCCGGAGCAGGAATCCATAACTGTCTGGGGTGACATCACGCACGACTCCACATTATTCAGTACT
The DNA here is from genome assembly GCF_042684605.1 of Pontibacter locisalis. Taxonomy (NCBI): domain Bacteria; kingdom Pseudomonadati; phylum Bacteroidota; class Cytophagia; order Cytophagales; family Hymenobacteraceae; genus Pontibacter; species Pontibacter locisalis. The sequence goes on along the minus strand of NZ_JBHULU010000002.1, from coordinate 198,924 downwards.
TTACAGAAGTACATACGGCAGGTGAAGTTCGGGAAAAAACCTTCTGATCTTGAATACAGTTATAAATTCCACGACCTGTTTGAGCACCGCTATTTTGAGCTTTACAGCCTTCACCTTTGTGAGTAGGGTAGTCTTTATCCACGTATGCACCCAAAAATAACCATGAAACGAATCGCCTTATTTCCCGGATCCTTCGACCCTTTTACAAACGGACATTATGATGTAGTAATGCGGGGGTCAAAGCTGTTTGATGAGGTGATTGTGGCAATTGGTAACAACAGCAGTAAGCAGCGCTATATACCGGTTGATAAGATGTTTGAGGTAATGAAGGGTCTTTTTGAGGATCAGCCAAACATACAGGTACAGACTTTTAAAGGCCTCACCGCTGAGTTTGCCCGCGAAGTAGGTGCACAGTTTCTTTTAAGAGGCCTGCGAAACACCACTGACTTTGAGTATGAGAATACCATAGCCCAGGCAAACCGCCATGTGAACCACGACCTGGAGAGCGTTTTCCTTATCACAGCACCACACCTGGCCGCCATTAGCTCCTCCATCATCCGGGAGATTCACCGGTTCGGAGGGAATGTGGATGAATTTATACCTTTCCGGTTTTCTGAGATTGCAGATAGTGCCTCACTATAAAAGCGATGGAGGTGTAAGCCTTTGGTAGCACCTGGATCACTTCTTCCGGTGTCATCCAGCGTACTTCTTCTATGAACTCTTCTGCCTGCGGCTTCATTAAGCTGTCATCTGTGCAGTTCATTAGGTACCAGCTCGTTTTCTTCAGGATCTTCTTACCCTTGTAAGCGTATGAGTGCCAGGTTTTGGGAAGCTTTTCAACTACCTCTACCTGAATATTACATTCCTCCTCTACCTCACGAACAGCCCCATCCCTTACTTTTTCTTTCTTATCCAGTTTTCCTTTCGGCAGGTCCCAAACACCGAGGCGATAAATCATCAGTATTTTCCCCTCTTTGAGTACCAGACCACCGGCAGCCTTAACTATTTTAAACTGATCCTTGAGGTGGTCAATCAGCTTCTGCTTCTTATCGGTAACAAGCGTAAGGGAGCGAAGCTTTTTAAGCTTCTTTACCTCCATAAGCCGCACCAACCTGTCAATCAACATCGCATCCGCCTCCTTTATCAGCACATCACCGATCAGATCTTTAGAGGTGAAATGATCAGTTGCCTTTATAATAAGGTCATACTCATGCTTATACACCTTTTCGGCAGCTTTCTTTATGATCAGGGGGATATCGTTAATAAAAACGTTCATGTGGCTCGTTACTTCAGATACAAATCGAAATTTACACAAATAGTTAAATAAATCAGGTTAATCAAAACCCGTAACTTAAAAAGGAATAATATTTACGTAAATTCGGGCTATGGATTCAATAAACACAGCACATCAGGTAGCCTCGTTCCTGCTGGAAACAGAGGCTGTAAAGTTAAGACCCGAGCAACCGTTCAAGTGGAGCAGTGGCTGGAACTCTCCCATCTATTGCGATAACCGCGTAACACTTTCCTTCCCCTTCATACGCAGTTACATTAAGCAGCAGTTAGCTGAATTGATAAGAAATCACTATTCTGAAGCAGAAGCTATAGCCGGTGTTGCGACTGCGGGAATCGCGCAGGGTGCTTTGGTGGCAGACTACCTTGAAATGCCTTTCCTGTACGTACGTCCTGAACCTAAGAAGCACGGCATGGGTAACCAGATCGAAGGCCGCCTGCTGGAGGGCCAGAAGGTAGTGCTGATCGAAGATCTGATCTCTACAGGTGGTAGCTCCCTGAAAGCGGCAGAGGCTGTTAAAGCCGCAGGTGCCGAAGTAATTGGCATGGCCGCCATATTCACCTATGGTTTTGCTGTGGCCGAGGAAAATTTTAAAAAAGCAGGCATCCCGCTTCATTGCCTGAGCGATTACAACGCATTAACTGAGGCTGCACTAGAAAATGGCTATATCCCTGAATCTGCCCTGGAAACCTTAGCAGACTGGAGAAAATCCCCTGAGACCTGGGGAGCGTAAGCTACAACATGAAAATAGGTCTACTATCAGATACCCATTCTTACCTGGATGACCAGATACTTCGCCTGCTCTCCGATCGGGATGAGATCTGGCATGCAGGCGACTTCGGTACGCTGCAGGTATCGGACAGCCTAAATGAGATTGCCCCACTAAGAGGCGTATATGGTAACATTGACGGAGCGGACATACGACAGGTACACCCTAAGGTGCTCCGCTTTGATGCCAACGGCCTGGATGTAATGATGACCCACATTGGCGGTTACCCCGGAAAATATCATCCTGATGTGCGCCAGACTATAAAGGAAAACCCGCCACAGCTTTACATAACGGGTCACTCGCACATCCTGAAAATTATGACGGACAAGAGCCTGGATAATTTACTCCACATTAACCCAGGAGCAGCGGGAAAGCATGGTTTTCATAAAATCAGGACGATGGTACGTTTTGCTATAGAAGATGCACAGGTTCGCGACCTGCAGGTGATTGAATTAGGTAAAAGGGCATAAAAAAAGTGTGCTTGCGTAGCAAACACACTTTGAGATCTTATTGAGTAAGCCGCCGCCATTTGCTGAAATAGCAGCGGCAGGCAGATGGGCTTACTTACCCGTAATTACTCAGCAGAAGTCTCTTCTTTCTGCTCAGCTGACGCTTCAGTGTTCTCTTTATTGTTCTTTGGAGCTTCACCGAATTGAGCACGAAGCTCATCCATGTCAACGTTCTTAATAACAGGCGTCATTAACAATTGCTTAATTCTTGCCACCTTGTTATTAGCTCTTGCTTTATTCTTACGGTCTTTTCTTTTTAATCTAGTAACTCCCATCGTTGCAATATTTAATTTGAACGGCAAAACTAAGTTATTATTTTTACAAAGTAAAGTATTTCCAGAATCTAATTACTATGCTGATAACAGACTTACGATCCGATACCGTTACAAAACCAACTCCTGAAATGCTTCAGGCTATGTTTGCAGCCCCTGTTGGCGACGATGTATATGGAGAGGATCCGACAATAAATGTACTTGAAGAGAAGGCTGCCGCTATGTTTGGCATGGAAGCAGGCCTCTTCTGCCCATCCGGCACTATGACTAACCAGATCGCTATCAAAGTGCACACGCAGCCCTTAACAGAGGTTATTTGTGACGTATCGGCGCATATCTACCAGTATGAAGGCGGTGGCATCTCTTTTAACTCCGGCGCCTCCATGGCTCTTGTTCATGGTGTACGAGGCAAAATGACACCTGCACAAGTGGAAGCGCACGTTCGGCCGCTGGACAATGTGCACTTTCCAGAAACAAAACTGGTAGCATTGGAAAACACCTGCAACAGAGGTGGCGGCAACTACTATACTTTAGAAGAGATTGCCGCTATTGCAGAGGTTTGTCAGCGTCACAGCCTGGCACTTCACCTGGATGGTGCCCGTGTTTTCAATGCACTTGTTGCTTCCGGGGATGATGCAAAAGCTTATGGCTCCTATTTCGACAGCATCTCCGTTTGCCTTTCAAAGGGATTAGGAGCCCCAGTAGGCTCTGTCTTGCTGGGCAGTAAAGAGTTCATCAAACGATCCAGAAGAGTGAGAAAAGTGTTGGGTGGCGGTATGCGTCAGGCTGGTTATCTGGCTGCAGCATGTATTTATGCACTAGATAATAACGTGGAGCGGCTACAGGAAGACCATCGGAAGGCAAGAGAAATAGAGCAGGTGCTGTTGCAACAGGATTATGTGGAGGATGTTTTCTCAGTAGAGACCAACATTGTCATCTTCAGGCTTAATGACAGGTATACGGATGCTGCCTTTGTAGAAGCATTGGCTAAAGAGGGTATTAAAGCAGTAAGTTTTGGTCCGCAGATGGTACGTTTTGTGACCCATCTGGATATATCAGAAGAAATGCTGCAGCATACTTTAAAAACACTCAAAACGCTAAGCAAACAGGAAGTGAGCGTATAAACTTTGCATCTTATTCCACGCTCCATACTTAGCTGAATGGAGCGTGGAACACTTTAAACTTAGAACCTGTCCCATTCAAAACTATGACGCAGCACCCGCAATTCCCTTCAGTAGAAATAATGGCCATACTTGGCAAAGACCCAATAATGGCGTTCATTATACAGAATGGAAACCCACTTCGCTCCTCTAAATCAGAGGACCTTTACTTTAAACTGCTTAGCTCCATTGTATCTCAGCAGCTAAGTACTAAAGCAGCTGCTACCATATTCAAAAGATTCACAGAGCTGTTCCCGAATAGCTACCCACACCCTCAACTGGTAATGGAAGCGCAGGATGAGCTTTTACGCAGCGCGGGACTATCGATTCAGAAAATCGGGTATGTACGCAATGTAGCCTCATTTGCAGCAGCAGGAAACTTGGAGCATACCAAAATAGGTGCCATGCCCGATGAAGAGCTGATCCAACACCTGACGCAAATAAAAGGAGTAGGCAGATGGACGGTGGAGATGCTGCTCATGTTTGCCCTGGAGAGGCCGGATATTCTTCCGGTGGATGATCTGGGCATACAAAATGCCATGAAGCGCCACTATGGCATCGAAGAGACAGGCAAGCTACTGCGCGCACGTATGCTGGAAATAGGCGAGGCCTGGCGCCCTTACCGCACCATCGCCAGCAAATACCTGTGGCAGTCGCTGGACAATGCACCGGGTTAAGCTTTATCCTTTCTTTTCCTTTGCCACCCGCTGCAGCATCTTCAGCACAAACTCTTCCATTCCGGAAAGGTGCTCATTGTTGGGGCTGGAGGCATCATGCTTCTTCAGGTATTTTAAGAGCCTGTCTTCACGGAACATATTCACTACTTCCGGGTGAATGTAGTACTTGCTGCACACAGTTGGTGTATTTCCCAGGCCTTTTGCCACTTCCTTAACGGCTTCCTTTATACTCTTTTCCTTTTCCAAATCCGGATTTTCTTCCAGTACATTCTCAAGGCATTCCACCATACGTACCGTGCCGCCCCATGTCCGGAAATCCTTAGCCGTAAAATCATACTCAGTGGCTTCTTTCAAATACTCATTCACATCTCCTGACTCCAGTGTTTGCCGCTCTCCGTTCTCATCGTAATACTGAAACAAATCATAGCCCGGAATATCACGGCATTGCTTCACCAACTTGGCCAGGCGGCGATCCTTCAGGTCAACCTCCTGCTCTACCCCCTTCTTTCCTTTAAAAGAGAATTTAACACTGCTGCCATTGAATTCAACATGCTTATCACGAAGTGTGGTAAGGCCATAGGACTTATTCGATTTAGCGTAGTGGCGGTTGCCTATCCGGATCAGGGCATTATCCATAATAGACAGCACCAGTGCGGTAACTTTCCGTCTGCCCAGTTTTCTGGAGGTAATGTCTTTCTGAATTTGCTCCCGAAGCTTGGGAAGAGCCTTGCCAAAAGAGATCATACGTCCAAATTTGGTCAGGTTGCGTGCCTTTTGCCAGTCAGGGTGATAGATGTATTGCTTCCGTCCTTTCGTATCGCGGCCCGTTGCCTGCAAGTGTCCCTTCGGAGATTTAGAGATCCAGACCTCGGTCCAGGCGGGCGGAATGACCAATGACTTTATTCGCTCCAGCGTCTTCTCGTCCTCTACTTTTTCCCCATTGTGGTTCAGATAATAGAAACCTTTACCAGCCCCCTTTCTTGTAAAACCTGGTTTATCATCTGAAGTATAGCGAAGCCCTGCCCATTCAGCAGACATGCTTGGGTCTGCATACAGTTCGTGCAGTTCGTTTTTCTTTGCCATTGGTATGAGGCTGCTAGTTTATGTACCCCTGCACTAATACTGCCAAAACAGGCAAAAGTTGTGCAATTAACCTCTACTTTATACCTGCCAGACAGGCTATTTAGTTTATTCTCCGCTATATTTGCCATTGCTCATATTATCTAAAGTCCTTTCATAATTATGCACAAAAACATATCTTATTTATATGCCTTTTTTGGTTTCTTCTTGCTGGCGTGTGGAGCCGTTGCAGTGGACCTCGCCGGTGAACAAGCTAAGACAGCTTTGATAACCGGGGCAGTTGGCGGTCTAATGGGTTTGACAGCAGGGCACTTCCTAAACCGGGGAAAACGCTGGGGTTTTATGCTTGGCGCTATTGAGGCTGGTCTACTTACAGCTCTTTTAGCATGGCGCTCCGCCACCTACTTTATAAAGCTACTGGCAATGATGCAGCAGAACCAGGAAAGTGCAGCTACTGAAACAGCAGGCATGGCTTTTCTGCTAACAACAGCTATGCTGGTAATAGCGCTGCTCACCTTTACTGTTTCGGTTATGTTTGCAAAACAGGTTTTAAGAGAAACAAAATAGGGATTCGTCTATATTATTTTTGAACTTTATTATCTAGTGTTATATTGTTGGTTGATATAACTCTACCTTAATTAAATCAAAATGATTAAACACATCGGTATGAGCATTGTGCTTACAGCTAGCGTTGTAGGTGCAGCAGAAGCTCAGACAAAACTCGTGGAAAAGGTAACCAAGCAAGGAAGTGAGCTGGTAATCCCTTATGCAAAGTATAAGCTGGCTAACGGCCTTACGCTTATCGTACACGAAGACCACTCTGACCCGGTGGTACATGTGGATGTTACCTACCACGTAGGTTCAGCACGTGAAGAAGTAGGCAAATCTGGGTTTGCTCACTTCTTTGAGCACATGATGTTCCAGGGCTCTGACAACGTAGCCGATGAGGAGCACTTCAAGATCGTTTCTGAATCTGGTGGTACGCTGAATGGTACTACGAACCGTGACAGAACGAACTACTTTGAAACAGTTCCTAGCAACCAGCTTGCAACAGCCCTATGGCTGGAGGCTGACCGCATGGGCTTTCTGCTAGATGCAGTAACACAGAAGAAATTTGAGGTACAGCGCGAGACAGTAAAGAACGAGCGTGGCCAGAACTACGACAACCGTCCTTATGGCCTTGTTTATGAAATGACCTCCAAGAACCTTTACCCTTACGGTCACCCATATTCCTGGACAACCATCGGTTATCTGGAAGACCTGAACCGTGTGGATGTAAACGACCTGAAGAACTTCTTTCTACGCTGGTATGGTCCTAACAACGCGACTGTAACGGTAGGTGGCGATGTGAAGCCAGAAGAAGTAGTTAAGCTTGTTGAGCAGTACTTTGGTTCAATCCCTGCAGGCCCAGCCGTTCAGGACATGAAACCAATGGTTCCTAAGCTGAACAAAGACCGCTACGTTTCTTACGAAGACAACATCCGTTTCCCGATGCTTCGCATGACGTTCCCTACTCCGGAAGCAGGTCATAAAGATGAGGCTGCGCTGGATGTACTGGCAGAGGTTCTTGGCCAGGGCAAAAACTCTATCTTCTACAAAAACTTTGTAAAAGAGCAGAAGGCAATGCAGGCTTCTACTTTCAACTCTACATCAGAGCTTGCCGGTGAATTTGGCATCACGGTAGTTACTTTCCCTAACAACAAGCTTTCAGACATGGAAGATCTTGTTCGTAAGTCCATCTCTGATTTCGAAAAGCGTGGCATAACCGAGGATGACCTGGTGCGCTTCAAGGCACAGGCTGAAAGCGGCCTGATCAACAGAATGGCCAGCGTTAGTGGTAAAGTATCCCAGCTTGCAGCTTATGAGACTTTCCGTAACAACCCTAATTACATCCAGGAAGAGATAAAGCGTATTAACGCTGTTACAAAAGAGGATGTAATGCGCGTTTACAACCAGTACATCAAAGATAAAAACGCTGTTATTCTTAGCGTTGTGCCTAAAGGCAAGTCTGATATGGTTGCAAAGGCTGACGACTACACTATCGCTACCGATGGTTATGTAGCTGGTCCGGATGAGTACAGCGGCCTGAAGTATACGAAGGCAGTAGATACCTTTGACCGTAGCAAGCGTCCTGCAGCTGGTGCAAACCCGGTTGTACAGGTTCCTAACTACTATACCACTAAGTTCAAGAACGGCCTGAAAGTAATTGGTGCCAAGTCTGATGAAATTCCGACAGTAACGCTTCAGATTTCCATCAAAGGAGGTCACAGACTTTCTGCCAACGACATGAGCAAAGCAGGTATCAGCTCCCTTACAGCTTCTATGCTGAATGAGGATACTGAAAACTATACTTCAGAAGAGTTTACCAATGAGCTTAATAAGCTGGGAAGCTCTATCGGAATTTACTCTGGTTCTGATGAGACTGTAGTTTATGTACAGTCACTTAAGAAGAACCTTGATAAAACGCTGAGCCTGGTAGAAGAGCGTCTGTTCAGACCTAAGTTCAACCAGGATGATTTTGACCGTTTGAAAAAGCAGCAGTTAGAGGGTATAGCAAACCAGGCCACTCAGCCTACTGCTATCGCTAACAACGTTTACAATAAGCTTCTTTACGGTGCAGATCATATCTCAGCCATGCCTTCTTCAGGAACAGCAGAAACTGTGAATAATATCACGCTAGAGGATGTGAAGAAGTTCTATCAGAACAACTACTCTCCTTCTGTTGCCAACCTTGTTGTTGTAGGTGACATCACCGAGAAAGAGATTATAGGTAAACTTAACTTCCTGAAGAACTGGAAGAAGAAGGACGTAAAGCTGGCTGCTGATACAAAAGCGCCAGTTGTTGAAAAAACCCGTATCTATTTCGTTGATAAGCCGGATGCAGCGCAGTCAGAAATCAGAATTGGTTACGTAGCTCTGCCTTACGATGCAACTGGAGAGTATTACAAGGCCGGGTTGATGAACTATGCTTTAGGTGGTGCTTTTAACAGCCGTATCAACCTGAACCTTCGAGAGGACAAAGGTTATACATATGGCGCCCGTTCTTACTTTGGCGGTGGTGAGTATGCTGGTCCGTTTACGGCTTCTGCCGGTGTGCGTGCCGATGCTTCTGCAGAGTCTGTTGTGGAGTTCATGAAAGAGTTGAACAACTTCTCTAAGAATGGCATAACAGAAGATGAGGTGAAGTTCATGAAGAGCTCAATCGGCCAATCTGATGCTCGTAAGTATGAGACACCTGGTCAGGAAGCCGGCTTCTTAGGTCGTATAATAGAGTATAACCTGAGCAAGGACTTTGTGAAGAAGCAGACAGATATTCTGAACAAGATCACGAAGCAGGATATTGATGCGCTAGCAGCTAAGCACCTGCCTGTTGGCAATATGCACATTGTAGTGGTAGGCGACAAGAAAACTGTTCTTCCTAAGCTACAAAACCTGAATTATGAGGTTGTAGAGCTTGATACAGATGGCAACCCAATCGGAAGCTCGTCCGTAAAATAAGTACATACTACACTTTAGTGAAGAGCCCTTGAACCCGTTCAAGGGCTCTTTCATTTTGCACACATTTCCCGCCGGTTCTCAAACCCATTTGTAACACAAAATGTATCCTTCTGCGTAAAGCACAGGTGCAACAGCATTTCGGCCTTTTATTTGCTTACTTTGACTCACGCTCTAAATATTTTAACGAATTCGGCGTTGCACTAGAAACTCACACTTTTACTATGAATAAATTAGCTTATATACCCGTATGGGTTCTTTCTTTGGTTGGTCTCCTGTTTTTAAGCAGCTGCGAAGAAAACGATGGTGTCATTTTTTCGATTCAGGACGACATAAAGCTGGGCCAGCAGGTATCAGAGGAAGTAGACTCCACTTACCGGGCACAGGGTAAACTGCTGGAGCGCAGCAGCAGCAACGCCAATGTACAGCAGGCATATCAGAACCTTGACCGCATTGTGAACCGGGTGCTTAACTCAGGAAATGTAAAGTATAAAACAGAGTTTCCGTGGACGGTAAAAATCATCAAAGATGATAACACCTTAAATGCCTTTGCCACCCCTGGGGGGCATATCTATGTATTTACCGGTCTGATAAAGTTTTTACAGGACGAGGATCATTTTGCCGGGGTGCTGGCCCACGAAATAGCACATGCTGATCTACGGCACAGTGTAAAGCAGTTGCAGCGGGACTATGGCATTGCCATTCTTTTATCTGTAGCTCTTGGTAATGATCCTGGCACATTGCAACAGATTACAGGGCAGTTAGCAGGCACACTGGCAGGGCTTCGGTTTAGCCGTTCTGCAGAAACAGAAGCCGATGAGGCTTCGGTTTCTTACCTTGGAGGCACAAATTACTATGCCTGCGATGGAGCAGCCGGTTTCTTCGTAAAAATGGAGCAGGAGTCGCAGCAGGGGGCTCCACCTGAGTTCCTAAGCACACACCCGAACCCGGATAACCGTATTCAGAATATACAGCAGTTGGCGCAACAGAAAAACTGTAGCACTGCCTCCGCCCCCGACACCGATTTTAACAGGCTAAAGACGGCGCTAAATCTATAATATTGAATCTTTAATAAAAGGCCTGCTGTATAAATAGCAGGCCTTTTTTATAAACTATGAAAAACCTGAAGAACAAAACTGCTAAAACCATACTCAAAGCAGAAGAAAAAATTGACTTCCTGACATTCAAACTGAAAGATAAGTTAGGCTTAAACAAGCCGCTGCATGTTGTTATGTACCGTAGCTACGGAACTCCTAACCGATTATATGTAAAGGGGCGGGTGCTGGTGGATAAAGGAATCAGAGAATCAGAAGAAACTGACACTACCTGGGAGAACCTGCTCAACATGTACCGGCGCTTTGAAAGTGATGAGATTCCAAATGCACGCATACAGCTAACCCTTCAGGGGCATAAGCATGAGATAACAACTGATGTGGAAGGGTATTTTGTTATCAACCTGGAACCTCATACTCCCCTGCAACTGGAAGATATTTGGCATACCATAGAAGTTGAATTGATAGAAGCACCGGTTAAGACCTTTGAACCGGGAATTAAAGCAACGGCACATGTGCTGGTACCGCCACCTGATGCAGAATACGGCATCATTTCAGACATAGACGACACCATCGTGCGGACCGGGGCCACAAGTTTGCTTCAGACAGGCAGAAACGTCTTATTGAACAACGCTCATTCCAGAATTCCTTTTCATGGAGTCTCACAGTTTTACCGCTCCCTGCAGTTGGGGCACAACGGTAAGCGTAATAATCCTTTTTTCTATGTCTCCAGCAGCCCATGGAATAACTATGATTTACTTTATCACTTTCTTGAACTGAATGACATTCCTCAGGGCCCGCTGCTGCTCCGTGACTTTGGCATAGACGAAAACAAGCTAGGACATTCCGATCACATGAGCCATAAGTATAAGGAGATCCAAAATATCCTGATCACCTATCCAAGGCTAAACTTTATACTTATCGGTGACAGTGGACAAGCCGATGCCGCTATCTACAGTGAGGTAGTTAAGAACCATCCTGGTCGCATACTAGCAGTCTATATTCGCGATGTAAAAATAAATAAGCACACCAAGAAGGTAGAAAAAATAGCAGATGAGCTTCAGGCGGACGGTGAGGTAGAAATGTTGTTAGTAAATGACACCACAGCCGCTGCCAAACATGCCGCTGACTGTGGGTTTATCTTTACAGATGAAGTTAAAGAAGTGGAAAAAGAAGCAAAAGTAGACGAAGCAGGAGATAAATAGGATACTACTTATTATATTTATATATAGTCTGATTAATTGATGTTACACATTCAAAAAATTAATAAATAACTATAAACAATTTGAAACAATCATAAGTATAAGAAATTATTATAACATTTTATTGTATTTTAAAGCGTTACCATTACCTCTTGTCCTTATGAGAAAGTCATTTTTACTCCCTATCCTTTTCCTTATTATCTTTACCTCATGCAAAGATGATGAACCTGAAGTTATACCTGAAACACGTTTAACTATAGAAGTAAGCAAACAGGAAGCATCGTCAACGGGAAGTATCTCTACAGAGCGAACTACAGCAATAATACATGTTTGGGAAGCTGCAGGAAGGGACTTTGATGTAAGTAAGTCTCCTGATATATATCTTGGTAATGTTTATGATAATAATTCTGAAACTTATAAAACCATAGAATATGGTGCAATTGGCTCCAGAATGGTTGAAAAAATTGAGCCAGGAAGATACTTTGTTTATGTCTTACTACCCAAGTCCAATAATAGTGGTAGCCTTGCCTATTCTTATACATACTTTGATATAAAAAAAGGTGATAACTTAAAATTATCAAAAACCTTTAGTCATGATCTTGATGAGGGTATATATGAGAAGTGGGATAAAAATAGATAGTCAACATTGAAGAGTATACTAGCTTGAATGGTCAGCTACAATCTTCCAGCCATCTGTAAACTGCTTGAAGATAACTGAGAAATGCCCTTCCAAGTTTCCCTTGGCAGCTTCGCGCTCCAGGTGCCATTTTCCTACTACCAGCATCGTCTCCGGGGAGAGTGGTCGTATCTCTTTCAGGTTAAATGTTAACTCCCCCATAGCAGATGCATCCGGGTAGCCCATTTTATAGTTGTCCAGTGTCTGTTGCCAGCCATAGGTCAGGCCACGTGAGCCGATGAACAACAAAGAGTCTGACTTCCAGTACCCTTGCATATAGCATTCCAGATCACCTTTGCTCCAGCATTCGCTCTGCTGCTTCAGCACCTGCTTTACCTGCCCCTCGGCAACTGCGGCGTTGTGCTGTTCATTATGTTGCCTGGTATGCACACTTGCACTTTCCTGGTTGCATGCAGATAATAAACTACAGCAGGCAAGGGATATTAAAAGCCTATTTCTTTTCATCATCTTTTTCTGGAAGTATGTCCTTAATATATGTAGTTCCTCCCAAACGTCCCATAGCACGGGCTATACGGGAACGACGGGTACGAGTGTAGCCAGAGGGGTTACTGACAGAAAATTTAATAGGGTTGGGCAGTACTGCAGCGAGTAAAGCAGCCTGCTGCCGGCCCACATCCTTTGCGGGTTTCTTAAAATATTTTTGAGAAGCCGCCTCTACTCCAAACACGCCGTCTCCCATCTCCGCAATATTCAGGTATACTTCAATGATTCGCTCCTTACCCCAGAGCACCTCTATCAGAAACGTAAAATAGGCTTCCACTGCTTTGCGCAAATAGCTACGACCGTGCCACAGGAAAACATTTTTAGCTACCTGCTGCGAAATAGTACTCCCACCTCTGATGTTACCTCCTTTCCGGTTACGCTGAAAAGCATCCATGATAGCATCAAAATCAAAGCCGTGATGCTGCAGGAAGAGCTGATCTTCTGATGCCACGACAGCTAAAGGTAACTGGTCCGACATCTCCTCCAGTGATACAAAGGTATAGTTGATATAAGGATCTTCCTTATCTGCTGCACCGGCTTCTGCCCTTCTTTGCAACATGTGCAGGGTAGCAGGAGGCGCAACCCATCTGTAAAGTAACACCCACGCCACACTAAGTAGGAAAAGGCTAAGCACCAGCTTTACAAACAGCAGTTTAACCTGTCTTAACCCCAATCTTTTTTTGTTCATTTCTGCACTCCTGAATTCGAGGTGGCAAAGGTAATTAGTTTGTTAGATTTTTTTGTACCAACACTGCTTTATCTATGCCCGTAAAGAATATTGATAAGTACTAAATAACCTATATGGCAAAATACCTTCCCTTATTCCCCTTAAGTATTGTTGTGTTCCCGGGTGAGAAGCTAAATCTACATATTTTTGAGCCGCGCTATAAACAACTTGTGATCGACTGCCTTGAGCAGGAAAAGACGTTTGGTATACCTTCCTTCATAAAAAACGGTGTAGGCACGTACGGCACAGAGATAGAAATACTGGAGGTGGAGAAAAAGTATGGTAACGGTGAAATGGACATCCGCACAAAAGGACTAGAAGTTTTTAAAGTACTGCATTTTGATAAGATGGCACCCGGAAGGTTATATGCTGGAGGTGAAGTAGAACTTATTGAGAACAGCTATGAGGAAGATGTAATTACAAAGATCAAGATAAAAGAGCACCTCAAAAAATTGTATGAATCACTTGGGTTAGAGACCTTTTACCTTGACCTGCCAGACAACTTTACTAGTTATGATGTTGCTCACCATCTTGGGCTGAACACGGAGCAGGAGTATACGCTTTTACAAATAGAAACGGAAGCCGAACGGCAGGAAGCTATTCTCCAACATCTACTGCAGATTGTACCCATTGTGTTGGAAACTGAACGACTGAAGGAAAGGGTGAGGCTAAACGGCCACTTTAAAAACCTGACGCCACCAAACTTCTAAACGCACAACCTCAAGCACCATATGCTAATATATTTCCTGATCATACTTCCAGTCTTGTTCCTGGCCTTCCTTTTGTTCAGCTATTGGCAGGAAAGGAAATATAAGAGAAAACCTTTTTATAGGTTATCTGACATTGGCTGGCAACACAGCGCACCATCACCGGAAGCCATGCTGGTACATTCTGTTGCCGCCTTTGGCGACGTGGGAGCCATTGCAACTGACGGAACAGACCCTGTGCTAAAGTTGCTTCACCAATGGCAGGAAAAGACAGGAGAAGCCGGCACGATACTATTTCTGGGAGATAACCTCTACCCTATAGGCCTCCCGGAGGAAGGGAACCGCCACCGGAAAATGGCAGAGGACCGCCTGAACCTGTTACTGGATTCAATAAAAAGCTACCCTGGCAAGGGTATATTTCTGAGCGGTAACCATGATTGGTTAAAGGGCGGGAAAGGTGGTTATAGACAAATGCTGCGTCAGCAAAACTATGTGCTTACCAGAACAAAAGATGCGCAAAGTTATCTCCCTCCGGATGGCTGCCCTGGTCCCTCTACTGTTCAGCTGGCAGAAGGCCTTCTGCTGGTAGTGATAAATACACAGTGGTGGGTACAACGCGGGGAAAAACCACTGGGGGCAAAATATGGCTGTCCTTATGATACAATAGAAGACTTTTTTACAGCTCTGCACAAGGTGCTCCGTGATAACCGGCATCAGCGTATCGTTATTGCGGCACATCACCCACTGTACAGCAACGCCCTGCATGGAGGGAGGTTCACCATCAAGCAACATATCTTCCCGCTTACAGCAGCCCATAAACGGTTTTACATACCATTGCCCATCTTTGGCTCATTGTATCCGTTTTACCGTAAGCTTTTCGGTGCACACGAGGATATGGCACATCGTAAATATAAAAAGATGCGCAAAAGACTGCTCCGTATATTCCATAGGTACAGCAACATCATCTATGTGGCAGGCCATGACCATAATTTGCAGCACTTCGAAGTACAGCAAAATCACTACATTGTAAGTGGTTCCGGAAGCAAGACTGCGTTCGTGAAGAAAGGCGGCAGAGCCACATTTACTTTAGAAAGTCTGGGCTTCTTTGTCTTAAACTACTATGATAACGGGGAGGTGTGGATGGAGGCGCGTATAGTATCAGAGGAATCGGCAGATGCCCAGGTCGTATTCCGTAAGAAGCTTGAAAGTGTGCTGGCACCCCAACGACAAATAGCCTGATACCTGAAGTTATAATTTGATACTGTGAAGTAGTCAATTACCTGCTATTCTATATCCTCTGGTAACGGCAAAATAACTTTCAGGCTTTTAGGGTGCATCTCCACTTTTATAGGGTCCTCTAATTCAATGGGCTCCCCATCTATGTGCAACAGTTCATGATCTATATTATATATAACGGCCTTCTTGCAACTGATCCTGCGCGTAAAGACTGATTCGTCAATACTATCTGTGTAGAGCTTGTACAGAATTCCTATCCCTGCAGCCTTTGGGAAAGGTTCTATCAGGCATATCTCAAACCGGCCATCGTTCAAGATACCATTAGGGTTAATATTTGCATTTGTCCCGAAAGCATTAGCGTTGGCAATCGTAACCATAAAGGCTTCTCCCTCGAAGTTCTCTGTGTCAGTTTCAATCTTATAAAATTTTGGCACATACCCCAGGTACTCCTGCATGGCAATCCAGGCATAGCTCCCTGGTCCTCTGGAACTCCCTTCACAAAAGCGTTTTACTACCAAAGCATTAAAGCCCAAATCACTTAAGTGAATGGAGGGCACACCGTTAAGTGTGATGGTGTCTATATTCCGGATAACATACCGATGAATTAAATTCAGTGCCTCTTCCGTATCCTGAGGAATATTCAAGTCTTTTGATAAGCCATTACCAGACCCCAATGGAATGATACCAAGAGGAGTTTTTGTTCCGATTAGTAGTGTGCCTACAATATTAACAGTACCGTCGCCACCTATTGCAAAAACGCCATCATAGGTTGTTTTTTCAAGCAGTGTTTTGATTTCTTTTTGGTCATCTTCTCCTGTAGTTTTATAAATGTCAAAGGTAGTGTTATGCTGGTTACACTTCTCTTTGATTTCCTCTTCCAGTTCCTCCTTCTCAACATCTCCGGCAATAGGGTTTATAACAAAAAGCAAGTGTCGCTGCGCTGTTTCTTTTTCCATGGGTGACTATAATCTTTTGCCTCTGTACGGAAATTTTGTGGCGATTGGTCTATAAAAAGGGAAACTAACTCCTTAGATGAAGTTAGTTTCCCTTTCCGTACATAACGGTTAAATTTTCTTCAGTATCTATTTGTTAGATTTTGAAGATCCAGATGAACCTGATGATTTAGAAGAAGAAGAACTAGAAGAGCTACTGCTCTTACCAGTTGTACTCTTACCTGCGTTTGTTTTTGCAGAAGCAGATGAAGTGCCTGACTTCATATCTCCTTTTTTATCCTGGTTCTGATTCTGGTTTTGGTTTTGATTTTTAGTTGCCATGATTTTTTATGTTTTCATAGTAAAGTAAACACTTGAGTATTTGTCACATTACCAATGTAATGCATAGGGGAAGCAAGGTGTAACAATTTAAATGTTGCACTTATTCTTATACAGTCACTTCGATTTAAAGTTGTGTAAAGCAATATATTTATAAAGCAAGTTATGGGATCAAATCAGCAGGAAGCCCTTGTGGGTATTCTTCAGCGATTGCTTGCTGAATCTCTGCAACTCTGTTACCTGGGTTAGGATGTGTTTGCATAAATTCTGGCCCACGTGCCCCTCCACTTGCTTTCTCAAGTATTCTCATTACTTCCATCATGGCACGCGGGTCGTAGCCTGTATTACCTGTTAATTGCACAGCTAGCCCGTCAGACTCCAATTCATCGTCACGGCCATAGCTCATGTTAAGAAGCTTTGCTACCATAGCCGCCGCAACAGCTCCTGATCGGCTTGCCGGGTTGTCTGGATCGTAAGTGGCTATGGCCGCTGCTCCCGTTAAACCTTGTGTAAGCTTTGCTTTAGCCAATTGCTCGGCTGAGTGCCTTGCCACCACATGTCCAATTTCATGAGCAAGTACTCCTGCCAATTGTCCCTCTGTTTCCAATTGCCTTAGCAAACCAGCCGTAATAAAAATCTGCCCACCAGGTAAGGCAAAAGCATTCACTGTATTCTCATCAGCCAGTAAGTGAAAGTCAAACTCGTAAGGAGTCTCACTAACACGTGTACTCTGAACAAGCTTCTGTCCTAAAGCCTTTACATGTGCCGCAGCCTCTCTGTCCTGGTGAAGACCACCATATTGCTGTGCCATTTCCGGAGCAGCCTGTAAACCCAAGGCTATTTCCTGCTCAACAGTCATGTCAACATGCTGTTCTTCGCCTGTAAACTCATTCTTATCGGTATTGCACCAGTAGGTAACCAGGGAAACTGCTGCTATTAGCAGTGCAATAATAAATTTAATAACACCTCTCATTCAATCGTTTTATTTCACGGAAAAAGCTAAAAAAGGTAATCCAATCGCTACCCTTGAGCTTTTACGATTATTTGCTCTGGTTAAGCTGTGAAAAAAGGTGATATTATACCTATAAAAGTTTCCCTTCCATACCTTCTACAGGGTTGGATGTAAAAACGACAGGAACTAAGCTATAGGGTCTGGAGCGTTAACCTCTATGGTTGGTTATAAATGTTGCCGAAGATAAATCAGTTTAACAAAAGGAATTAGAAGCAAGTGTTAAAAGTAAAGCCCCGGCAGAGATACAATTCTGCCGGGGCTTTACTTTTAAAATCTTGTTTGATTAAGCCTTGATGATATCACCAAGTTCCTGCATGGCATAAGTTTCTATTGCACTCTCCTGATTAAGGTAATCGGATGAGTAAGAGGATTCATTTCCATGAATGTACATCACCGTCTTATTCTTAATAGTTTCTATCACATCCTTTGAGATCTCTTTTGGTACAGAAGGGCATCCAAGGCTTCTGCCTAATCTGCCGTTCTGCTTCACAAAAGCTTCACTTACATAATCAGCGCCATGTACAACAATGGCACGTGCCATTGCATTTGAATTAAACTTTCCATCCATTCCAGACAATTTCAAAGAAAGACCGTGCTTCCCATAATATGTGGCATCTGTAAGGTAGAACCCGATACTGCTCATGTAAGAATTCGGAGTATTGGAAAATTTTGTAGCCATATCCTGACCAGTATTTCTGCCGTGGGCAACCAAAGTATTAAACAACACCTTCTTTGCCTGCAGATCAATAATCCACATGCGCTTCTCGCTACTTGATTTAGTGAAATCAACCACCGTTAAGATTGGCTTTGATGGAGCTCCCGTCTTGTTTAGCTTGAAATTATGATAACCTACTAAAGCGTTGCGAAACACCTCTTTAGAAAGCCCTTTTCTTCTAAGATCAGCTCTATCATAAATGTGCTCCATATGCTCTTCGAAGGCCTGCTTTTTCTCAACAAAGGTTAAGACAGAAATATTAGCTGCTACAGCTCCGGCATCCACCACCAGGGCATCTGTGTTTTTAGAAGTAAGATTAGGTTCAGGTGAAGTAAATGACAAAAGTCCGATTGTCAATGAGGTGAGAACGATTCTTAACATAGATTCTTCTTTTAGCTTCTGGTTATGTAATCAATAAAACCAACAGGTAAAGCAGTAAAAATTGTTCCGCAAGATTTGAAACAATGCGAATTGCGCAGATTATGAGGATACCAACTGCCAAAGAAAAGCATAGAATAGCTACTATCCGAAATATTCTCAGAACTTTGCACCATTTATCACTAAATAAATGCCCATATAATTTAGGAGTGGGTTGTATACTTACGTTTCATGCTGCAACTTTGTAGCAAAATTCTTATCATATGTTAAAACGACTGCTACCATTCAATTTATTGTTGCTTCTGCTACTTTCTGCATGCGGAGTGCCAGACAGTTTGAAAGACTTTGATAGTGAAACCTGGAAAAACGACCGGAACGCCTGCAAAGGGGAAAGACAAAAGCTGGTAGGTGAGTTTGAAAATATTCGCCGCGAATTGTATGGAAAGAAAGAATATGTTGTGCGCAACCTATTAGGAAAGCCAGACAATGAAAGCCTGCTGGAAAAGAACCAGAAGATATACCATTATTACATTGAACCTGGCACCCAATGTACCGAAAGAGGCAAATTTTCTGAAGCGAACCGATTAGAGGTCCGTTTAAACTCTACGGGTAAAGTATCAGAAATCTCCTTTTTTGAACCTATAACAACAGCAAAGCCCGAATAAATCGGGCTTTGCTGTTGTTATGCCGATACTATTTTCCCTATTCTTCCTGCTCTGTAGCAAAACGGTTGTTCTCTCGCCCTTCTAGCTCCAGGTAAACGCGTAGCTGTTCTGGTTGCAGCATCAGGCTCAAAGCCTTATCTATTTCTAAGTTGATTGAATAAATGGCTTTAGATCGTTGAATAGCGTTATCCTTAAATTCCAGATCTGCCTCCTGTATCTGCTGATATCTTTTTTCATTTAAAAGCTGTACCTGCTTAAATTGCTCTTCATCCAGTTTCAGCTCTTTCTGCAATTCAAGATTAGCCATCGTTGCTCCATTTAAGTTTACAGATAAAACAACCTTATCTAAAGGCTCATCTGTTACTTTCATGCGCTGTGCATTAGAAACTGTTACTATTAATAACAGTGCGAAAACGGAAAGTATGTGTTTTTTCATGTCCAAAAATTTACTGGCTCCTCTACATCCAACTTACTAAGGGGAATTTGTTGTTTGAACGAAAAAAAGAAGACTTGGTTAAGCCAAACTTAAAAAATTTTATACTTTTCTAATAATCAACTACCTATTACAAGATGTATTTTTATTACTTTTCTAATATCTTACCGTAATATATAAATAAGTTAGATA
This sequence comes from Pontibacter locisalis, assembly GCF_042684605.1. NCBI lineage: Bacteria > Pseudomonadati > Bacteroidota > Cytophagia > Cytophagales > Hymenobacteraceae > Pontibacter > Pontibacter locisalis. The sequence goes on along the minus strand of NZ_JBHULU010000002.1, from coordinate 178,901 downwards.
TATAATTGTTTATATGAAACTCTATAACATATAAATGGTATAAACTATTAAGCATCCTGAAATAGTATTTTTATTAGTGTAACCGGAAAGCCCAAAGTGCAAGTCAGGTTTTCAAAATTGTATTAGCATGATAACAACATATTATAACCCAAGTAAACTAGAGGTAGACTTTGCCAAAGCGTTCAAGGATCTAACTCCTCAATTAGAAGATAAGCTAGAGGAAGGTGAACAAGTGGTAGACATAAAATCTGTACACGACGCCGACAACCCGATGGTCATTTTTAAACTAAAAGATAAAGAAGGCGACTTCCATGAGGTAGTAGTTCAGATTATACAGCGACCAGACCACATTGTAAAATAAACCTTCTATAACATAAAAGAGGAAAGCCCACTAATTAGTGGGCTTTCCTCTTTTATGTTATAGCGCTACAATGTTTCAGGGACTGTTTGGCACCTTATGCTCATCACGTTTAAACCATTGCATGGCAATAAAGGAAATCATCACACCAGAGATAACTCCTTCCAGCATCAAAACAATAAATACCACCACTCCTGGTGTAGACATTACACGCTCTCCCAGGTAACGCTGAGTAGACAAAGTACTCACTAAACCCTCTCCTGCGATCTTGATGTAAAGCACCATAAGAGCGGCAAAGAGCGTAGTTGCCACTACTGCGGTAATAGTACCCACTCCAAAACCCTGCAGGTAGGCAATCTGCCCATTTACACTGATTTTATAAGCTCTTATAGCTAAGGTAACGCCAATCGCCATTATTACACCGTTAAGGAACCTCAATTCAATAACGTCTGTCAGCCCCAGGAGCATCATTATCACGAAGTAACCAATAAGGCCTGCAGCTGTAAGCACTCCGTATTTAATACCTACTCTTTCCATAACTTAATCTAAAAGTGAACTAGAGTAAACGCTTATTATACGTGTTCTATACACGCTCAGACATTGTATGATCCGGGTTCTTGAACCACTGCATAGCAATAAAGGCAACTAATAGACCGGGAACTGTACCGTACACTATTGTGAGCACAAAAAGTGACAGGATTGATAAGCTTTCCGGGAAGAGAGCGCTAGCCTGTAAAGATTCCAGATAATCCGTTTCCAGAACATTTACGAAAACTACCAGAAATAAAGCAAGTAAAGCTGAAGACACTGCACCTACAGTAGCACCTATTCCTAAGCCCTGGAAGTAGGCTATAACACCGTTCTTAGCACGTTTGAAGCTTTTTATAGCCATCACTATTCCAATTATCAGAAAGATCCCACTGAAAAAAGATAGTTCTACTACATCGGTCAGACCAAGTGCCCACATCAGCATGAAATAAATCATATGTACGATGCCTACCATTATTCCATATTTGATTGATACCTTCTGATATGTTACGTTAGAGGATGCCATGTTTTATCTTGTTATATTGCTCAATTAATGATTTTAAAATGAACAGTTTAGCTCCGCATTTGGTTAAGGAATAGCAAAATAAAAGATGCATGCCTACACTTCCTGCGTAGCTTTGTATATTATTAAAACTATATACTAAAGAAAGACAAGTGGCGTTGTGGTTTGCGGTATAAATTTTTAACCCCCTTTATAGAAAGGACTGGTTTTAAAACAATTACTAACTAACCGATTTTTGTTTTTCACTGCTGCGTTAACGCTGTTTGCGCCATTCCCGATTTTTATTTTGTAGTTTTGCAGCAAGATTAAATTTAACTCCCATACATAACTCTTTATGATCAGTACCAACAATGTCAGCTTAGCTTATGGTAAGCGCACATTATTTGAAGACGTAACAATAAAGTTTGTTCCCGGCAACTGTTATGGCCTTATTGGTGCCAACGGTGCTGGCAAATCTACTTTTCTAAAAATATTATCAGGCGAAATCGATCCTAATACAGGTTCTGTGGAAATCCCTGCCAACGCGCGTTTGGCAGTATTAAAGCAGAACCACTTTGAGTACGATGAATTTCCTGCCCTTCAAACGGTGATAATGGGCCATAAACGCCTGTGGAGCATTATGGAGGAGAAGGATGCGATCTATGCTAAACCAGACTTTAACGAGGAGGATGGTATTCGTGCAGCTGAACTAGAGGGCGAATTTGCCGATATGGAAGGCTGGAACGCAGAGTATGAAGCAGCTGAACTCCTGAGCGGACTTGGCATTAGTGAAGACCTGCACCACTCCCTTATGAAAGACTTGAGTGGTAGCGAAAAAGTACGTGTACTACTTGCCCAGGCACTTTTCGGTAATCCGGATATCCTGTTACTGGATGAGCCTACCAACCACCTGGATGCAGAATCAATCATGTGGCTGGAGAACTTCCTGGATAATTTTGCAAATACTGTGATAGTTGTGTCACACGACCGTCACTTCCTGGATGCAGTTTGTACGCACGTGGCAGACATTGATTTTGGAAAGATAAAGATGTTTGCGGGTAACTATGGATTCTGGTATCAGTCCAGCCAGTTGGCTTTGAAACAGCGTGCAGATGCCAACAAGAAGACCGAAGACAAACGTAAAGAACTGGAGGAGTTCATCCGTCGTTTCAGCGCCAACGCCTCCAAATCCAAGCAGGCAACGTCGCGTGCTAAATTGTTGGAAAAACTAACAGTAGAAGACATTCAGCCTTCTTCACGTAAATATCCGTACATCGCTTTCAAACCAGAACGTGAGGCCGGAAACCAGATACTGAACGTAGAAAAACTGAGTAAGTCCATCGACGGACAGCCCATCTTTACTGACATCACCTTTATGGTGGACAAGGGAGATAAAATCGCTGTGATCGGGCGTAATGACATTGCCGCTTCCACTTTCTTCAAGATCTTGTTTGATGAGGAAAAAGCTGATAGCGGAGACTTTAAATGGGGTACTACCATTACTTCTTCTTTCTTTCCAAAAGATAACCAGGAATTCTTTGATACTGACCTGAACCTGGTGGATTGGCTACGCCAGTTCTCAGTAGAAAAGGACGAGAGCTTTATCCGTGGCTTCCTGGGCCGTATGTTGTTCTCGGGAGAGGAGTCTCTTAAGAAAGCAAATGTATTATCCGGTGGCGAGAAAGTACGTTGTATGTTCTCTAGAATGATGCTTCAGTCTGGTAATGTGCTTGTTTTTGACGAGCCAACCAATCACCTGGACCTGGAGTCGATCACAGCACTGAACAACTCGCTACAGGATTTTGATGGCACAATTCTTTTCTCGTCCCATGACTTACAGTTCGTGGACACGATTGCAAACCGTATTATAGAGCTAACGCCAAACGGCATCATTGATAAGCGCATGACTTACGAAGAGTACTTGTCTGATGACACGATCAAAGAGCTTCGTAAGAAAATGTATGCCACTGCCCTGGTTTAACCTCTTGTAAAACAGATATCAATCATTCATGACACCACTTTTCCGAATAGCCGGACTACTTATTGTTTCATTACTGCTGCTTATTGCTGTGCCTGCCATGGCACAGGTTCCTGATACTACACAACGGAAGCCTGCCCTCCCTACAGGACCTCCTGCGCCGGTAGAGCAGAACAAGCCAAAGCAGGAACGCACACAGCAACAGCCTGAAGTGCAGGTTAAGCCGGAAATTGTGCAGGCACAGGAAGAAGAAAGAACCACTTTCGTTGATCGCCTTTACTTTGGTGGCAGCTTTGGTTTGCAGTTTGGCACATTCACTAATATATCCTTGTTACCTATTATTGGTTATCGGGTAACAGATAAATTTAGTGTTGGTACCGGCGTAGTTTACCACTTTATACGAAGTGGCGGCCGCACGCTGCAGAACTACGGAGGGCGGGCTTTTGCTCAACACGAAGTACTTCCCGGACTTATCAACAATGGAGCAATACTGGTTCATTCTGAGTTAGAGGTATTAAATATAGAAGACTTAAGAATTGGCTTAAACGGTCAGCTTGAGAACTTCAGGAAAACAGTAAGTATGCCAATGGCAGGCTTAGGATATCGTCAGCGGATGGGTGAAAGAGCTTCTTTTGATTTTCTGGTGTTGTATAACTTCAATGATTTAGAATCACCCTATTCTAATCCTGTAATACGAGCCGGCTTCAACATTCCTTTTCGCCGTTAAGTAATTCCATTCAACAAAACAAAAGAGGTTGCCAGAATTCTGGCAACCTCTTTTGTTTTACAATTCGTGTATCTTATTTATTATGCATCAGCCACGTATGAGTCGTAGCAACACAACAATGATTGCGATTACTAATAATATGTGGATTAACCCACCTACAGCATCAGGGAATCCTAAGAAACCGATGAGCCAAAAGATAACTAATACCACTGCTATTATATACAATAAATTTCCCATAGTTTTGTTTGTTTAGTATGTTCCAGTTTTACTTATAATGATTATAACGTAATAATTAATAACAGGTTAAGCCCGTCGTATCAGGCGTAACAGCACAGCTATTACGGCCAAAACAAGCAGCACATGAATTATTCCACCTACTGCGTCCGGAAAACCTAAAAAGCCGATCAGCCAGAAAATTATCAGCACGACCGCAATTATATACAGCAAATTTCCCATAGTTTATAATCAAATTCTTTTTTCAGTTAATCAAATTCTTTTTTCAGTTTCACATATACAAATATCTTTTTGTGGTGTAACAGTTCTTCAAAGTGTACTCAATGTTACAACTTAAGACTTTTGTATTTTTTTGTTTGTTGCTTTTACGCGCAAGTATTTTAAAAGATTTACATAATAGCATTATTTGTTTGATATCAGATTAAATATATACATACAAACTGTTCAAACCACGCATAATAAAGCATAAAAAGACCTAATAAACAGTCATTTACAAAACTTTATTAAAAGTTACACACACTTAATCCTGCTTATAAAATTTAATACTATATCTACTCCACCTGGCAGTTTTATCCTATATTTCATAAACGCATAAATTGAAATCTTCTAACACCTTCCATAAAGGGCCCTGCCATAAAACATATTTATGCTAGCTTTGTATACATCAATTAACTTTTTATTACTCGACCTATGAAGAAAGTAGCGGTTATTGGTTCTGGTACAATGGGCAATGGCATTGCCCACGTATTTGCACAGAATGGCTTCCCTGTTTCATTGATAGATATATCTGAAGAAGCCCTACAAAAGGCACTTGCCACTATTACTAAAAATCTTGACAGGATTATAGCCAAAGGCAACCTTACAGAAGAGCAGAAAGAACGCACGCTGAAAAATATCACTACCCACACCAGTATGCAGGAGGGGGTGAAAGAAGCAGATTTAGTAGTTGAGGCGGCGACAGAGAATGTTGACCTGAAACTAAAAATCTTCCGCGACCTGAGTAACTTCACAAAACCTGAGGCTATCCTTGCATCTAACACATCCTCAATTTCTATAACCAAAATTGCCTCTGTCACAGACCGTCCGGATAAGGTAATTGGCATGCACTTCATGAACCCGGTGCCCGTAATGAAACTGGTAGAGATCATCCGTGGCTACTCCACTTCTGATGAGGTAACAAGGGAGATCATGGATATTTCATTGCAGCTGGGTAAAGTACCTACGGAATGTAACGATTACCCTGGCTTTGTTGCAAACCGCATCCTGATGCCAATGATCAATGAGGCTATCTACAGTCTTTATGAGGGCGTTGCCGGCGTGGAGGAGATTGACACTATCATGAAGTTAGGAATGGCGCACCCGATGGGACCACTGCAGTTAGCTGACTTTATAGGTCTGGATGTATGCCTTTCAATCCTCAATGTTCTTTACGAAGGCTTCGGCAATCCAAAATATGCACCATGTCCTTTGTTGGTAAACATGGTACAGGCGGGCCATAAGGGTGTTAAATCAGGCAATGGTTTCTACTCCTGGACCCACGGCACCAAAGAACTGATTGTGGCTGACAGGTTCAAGAAGTAAGTACACCTATATTATACAAAACAAAAACGACAGGTAAGTTTGCCTGTCGTTTTTGTTTTGTACTTTGTACAAGGACAAGTAAATGTAAAACTATGGGTGATAAAAATAATGCTGTCAGCTGGTTTGAGATTCCAGTGAAAGACATGCAACGCGCCATTACTTTTTATAATCAAGTATTTGGTTATGAATTAGAGCACCATGTGTTTGGAGACGAAGAAATGGCTTGGTTTCCTTTCAAGGAAGATGGGACAGGAGCTTCAGGTTCTCTCGTAAAAAATGAAGAATTTTATAAACCTTCCGTGAATGGTATACTGGTATACTTTTCTTCTCCATCCGGTGACCTGGCCACTGAGCTGGCTAAAGTAGAATCTGCCGGAGGAAGGGTGCTTCAGGCAAAGAAGTTAATCACAGAGGAAATAGGTTACATGGGTTTGTTCCTGGATACAGAAGGGAATCGCTTAGCCATTCATTCCAGGTAGCAATTAAGGATAGTAACAGAAAAGCCTCTGCTATTTGCAAAGGCTTTTCTGTTACTATTTTGATACGTTTGATACGCTACCCTTAAACTGCTACCGCGTTATCGCGAAGTGCATCGTTTAACGAAGTCTTCAGGTCAGTGCTTTCCTTACGCTGACCAATAATCAGGGCACATGGCACCTGGAACTCGCCTGCCGGAAACTTCTTAGTATATGAACCCGGGATAACTACTGAAAGTGGAGGTACATATCCTTTGTAGATCTTCTCCTCGCTGCTTGTTACATCAAATATCTTAGAGCTACCAGTTATCGTCACACCAGCACCTATTACAGCTTCCTTGCCAATGCGGCAACCTTCTACCAGGATGCTTCTGGAACCAATAAAGGCACCATCCTCGATAATAACCGGAGCCGCCTGAATAGGTTCTAACACACCACCAAGACCAACGCCACCGCTAAGGTGCACATTCTTGCCTACCTGTGCACAACTACCTACTGTTGCCCAGGTATCCACCATGGTACCGGAGTCTACATAAGCTCCGATGTTCACATAAGATGGCATCATAACCACACCCTTCGCCAAGAAAGAGCCATATCGTGCCACCGCATGAGGTACAACCCGCACACCTAGTTGCTCATAGTTGCGCTTCAGCGCTATCTTATCATGGAACTCAAACGGGCCAATTTCGATCGTCTTCATCGACTGGATCGGGAAGTACATCAGCACCGCCTTCTTCACCCACTCATTCACCTGCCAATCGTCTCCGTTAGGCTCTGCCACCCGGATGATTCCTTTATCAAGCTCATCAATTACAGCACGTATGGCTTCTACTGTATTGCTTTCTTTTAATAGTTCTCGGTTTTCCCAGGCCTGCTCAATTATTTCTCTTAGCGCCATGTCAGAATAATGTTAAGTAAAAATGATTCGTAAAAGTATTAAATTTAACGGATGTCTGAAAAGAGAATTCTAATAGCTTCCCTTCTAAAGCCTATAAATGACACCCGCATGTATGAAAAACTGGGCCTGTCGTTAAGCAAGCTCAAGGATACGCACGTTTACGTCTGTGGCTTTAAGGCACCTTTGCCTGCCGCTTCACCGGGTAACCTGTCGTTTCAGCCGTTTTTCTCTTTCAAACGGTTAAGTATGGGCAGGGTAAAGGCACAACTCAGGTTCTACCGCCTTTTAGAAGAAATTAAACCTGATGTTTTGATTGCCTGCACACATGAACTCCTCCTCCCCTGTTACGCCTACAGGCGGAAGCATAAGGTAAAACTTATCTATGATGTACAGGAAAACTATGCTTTGAACCTTCTCAAGCAAAACAACTACCCTCCCCTGCTAAAACAGGCACTGGCCTTAGGTGTGAGGAGCATTGAAAAGTGGATAAGCCCAAAAATCCATCATTTCCTTTTAGCTGAAAGAAGCTATGCTGACGAACTGCTATTCCTGGAGAACAGGTATACTGTTCTGGAGAACAAGTACAAGCCATCTGTTTCCTACACCTCCCCCGCCACTCCGGTAATGATTAAAGAAAAGCCACTTCGCCTGCTTTATTCAGGCACTATAGGCGAAGAATATGGCATTTTCGAGGCGATTGCTCTGGCAGAAAAGCTTTTCCAGGTCAACAATACAACCACCTTCACGATCATAGGCTATTGTGCCAATAAAGGAACGCTACATGAAATTAAGCAACGGATCAAAGAGAAAGGCTACATCCGTTTAGTTGGAGGAGATAAACTTGTTCCTCACGAGCAGATCATAGAAGAAATCAACGGAAGCAATGTAGGTCTTTTACCCTACCAGCCAAACGACAGCACCTTCCGTTGCATACCCACCAAGCTATACGAATACATGGCTCATGCGCTCCCTATTCTGGTGCAGCAAAACCCGTTGTGGCATAGTATAGTAAAGCATCATCAGGCAGGTATCTCCGTTGACTTTAACAACATAGATGAACAGGACCTGACAACAACTTTAAGGCAAACCCTGTTTTATACTTCAAGCACACCCGAAAATATTTTTTGGAGAACGGAAGAAGATAAGCTACTCCAGGTTTTCCATCAGATGAATCAATAGACACAAATGATTTAAAATATTTTTAGACGAATCTAAATTTCTCAAAAATTAGTATATTTGTAATTAATAAGATCTTTTTCTATGCGTAATTCTAAAATAGCTGGTGTTGGCCATTACGTGCCAGATAATGTTGTTTCGAATAAAGACCTCGAAAAACTAATGGACACTACGGATGAATGGATCCGTGAGAGAACTGGCATTGTTGAGCGTCGGTACTTTACTGAAGGAGTAGACACGACGGCTAACATGGGTGCCAATGCTGCCCGTAAAGCTTTGCAGATGGCTGGACTGGAAGCATCGGACCTGGACATGATTGTATTTGCCACACTTAGCCCGGACTATGTATTCCCTGGCTCCGGGGTGCTTTTACAGCGTGAACTTGGCCTGAGAGAAATACCGGCCCTGGATGTACGTAACCAGTGCTCCGGCTTTATCTATGCCCTTTCCGTGGCGGACCAATTTATTAAAACAGGAATGTACAACAACATTCTGGTGGTTGGCTCAGAGATACACTCCAGCGGACTTGACTTTAGTACCCGTGGACGCGGGGTTTCAGTTATTTTCGGTGACGGAGCCGGTGCGGTAGTACTCACCCCTTCTGATAGCAGCGACAGGGGAATTCTTTCCACGCACATGCATGCCGATGGTGAGTTTGCCGAAGAGCTGGCCGTACTCGACCCGGGAAGCAACAAAAAGAACCGCCTGACCCATGAGATGATTGATGAAGGTTCTATCTATCCCCACATGAACGGCAATATGGTATTTAAACATGCTGTAACCCGGTTTCCGGAGGTGATAGACGAGGCCCTGAATAAGAATGGCTACAAACCTGAAGATATCGACATGCTGATACCACACCAGGCCAACCTTCGCATCACGTCTTACATCCAGCAGAAAATGGGGCTTCCTGCTGAGAAGGTCATGAGCAACATCCATAAGTATGGTAATACCACAGCTGCTTCTGTGCCTATTGCTTTAAGTGAGGCAGTAGAAGAAGGCCGCATCAAAGAAGGGGATCTTGTGTGTCTGGCAGCCTTTGGCAGCGGCTTTACATGGGCGTCCGCGCTTATCCGCTGGTAGTTTAATGAGGTATGAATGACGAATTATGAGTTATGACCTATTTATGTGATTCTCAAGCGAAGAATCTCATTCATAAATTATAGCTCATAATTCATAACTGAATAGAGGTGTATAGTTTCGCTGAGGAAAATTACATAAAAGCAATTTATAAGCTATCGGATAATGGTAACCAGGAAGTTAACACCAATGCCATTGCCGATGCCTTAGAAACAAAAGCTGCTTCTGTTACGGACATGCTCCGCAAACTGAGCGCGAAAGACATTGTAAACTATGTAAGGTATAAAGGCGTGTCACTGACACCTGCCGGTGAGCGGGTAGCTCTGCAGATCATCCGGAAACACCGCCTTTGGGAAACGTTCCTGGTAGAGAAGCTCAGATTTAATTGGGACCAGGTACACGAAGTAGCCGAAGAGCTGGAACATATCTCCTCCAGTCTGCTCACCAGGCGTCTGGATGAATTTCTGGGTTACCCGAAATTCGATCCCCATGGTGATCCGATTCCGTCAGAAACAGGTGAAATGAAACCGAAAAAGCAGCGGCTCCTGGCAGAGATGGAGATCAATGAATCTGGTCTGGTTGTAGGTGTAAACGATTCTCAACCTCTCTTCCTGCAGTACCTGGATAAAATGGGTATTTCATTGGGGTCCAGTATCCGGATAATTGACAAGATCCCCTACGACAATTCCTTTGAGATTACGCTGGAAGAAAAAAAGAACCTGCTCATATCCAGTGAGGTGTCTAAAAACATCTTCTTATCAGCTTAGACTACTAGTGACCCTTATGAAATTCAACTTATACATAGCCTGCTTTCTGTTGCTGTTAGGGCTGTTCACCTCTGCCTGCTCTCAAACACAGAGCAAAGGCGAAATTCAGCCGGGCACACGCATGCAGGTGGTCACCACTACCAGCATTTTAAAGGATGCCGTCGAAAATATTATTGGTGATGCGGCAGATGTGGAGTCGATCATGGGCAGCGGTGTTGACCCCCACCTATACAAAGCAACACAGGGTGATCTTAAGAAGCTGACAGATGCCGATGTGATCGTGTACAACGGCCTGCACCTGGAAGGAAAAATGGGTGAAGTACTAGAGAAGCTTGCACGCCAGAAAACAGTAGTAGCAGCTACAGCCGGAATTCCTGAAGGGCAGCTGCGCCGCTCTCCCCAATTCCAGGATAGCCATGACCCGCACGTATGGTTTGATGTGCAGCTTTGGCAGCAAGTGGTAAAGCACCTGAGCCAGGAACTACAGCAGAAAGACCCTGCCAATGCGAAGGTATATCAGCAGAATACAGAAGCTTACCTCAAAAAGCTGGATGAGCTGGATAGTTGGGTGGGCCAGGAGATTTCATCTATCCCGGAGAAACAACGCATCCTCATCACAGCTCACGATGCCTTTGGTTACTTCGGGGATGCTTATAACATTCAGGTAAGAGGCCTGCAGGGTATCTCCACAGTGTCGGAGTTCGGACTTCAGGACGTTGCCTCTCTTGTTAATTTTATCGTTACAAACAAGATAAAAGCTGTGTTTGTAGAATCGTCTGTTTCGCCTAAATCCATTGAGGCAGTGGTGATTGGCAGTGAACAGAAGGGCCACCAGGTACAGGTGGGCGGCACCCTTTATTCTGATGCTCTTGGCGAAGAAGGCACACCCGAAGGTACCTACAGCGGAATGGTGCGCCACAATGTAAACAGTATGGTATCCTCTTTAAGATAAGCTATGATACTACAAGTAGATAATCCGGTAGTAGAAGTGCATGATTTAACGGTTAGTTATGACCGTAAACCAGTGCTGTGGGGCGTGGATTTAACAATACCTGCCGGTGCACTGGTAGGTGTTATTGGGCCAAACGGAGCAGGTAAATCTACACTGATCAAGGCTATGATGAACCTGTTGCCTTCAGGCAGTGGCTACGTACGCATATTCAATAAACCGATAGATGAAATACGAAAGCGCATCAGCTACGTCCCGCAACGCGAATCCGTAGACTGGGACTTTCCAGCATCTGTGTTTGATGTAGTGCTGATGGGGCGCTATGGTAACCTTGGTCTTTTTAAAAGACCTCGCAAGGCAGACAAAGATGCCGCCATGGAGGCACTCGAGAAAGTGGGTATGCAGTCTTTTGCCAATCGGCAAATATCCCAGCTTTCCGGGGGACAGCAGCAACGGGTGTTCCTGGCCAGGGCACTTGCCCAAAACGCAGATCTGTACTTTATGGATGAACCCTTTGCCGGCGTTGACATTGCCACGGAAACAGCTATCATAGAGCTGCTTCGCACAATGCGGGAACAGGGCAAAACAGTAATTGTGGTGCACCACGACCTACAGTCTGCCGCAGAGTATTTTGATTGGGTGGTATTACTCAACATGCGCCTGGTAGCCTCTGGCCCAACAGAGAAGGTATTGACGCAGGAGCTGCTTGAGCACACCTATGGCGGAAAGTTAACTGTGCTCAGCAAAGTGGGAGACCTGCTCAGGAAGCAGGAGTTTCCATCGAGAGAAGTCAGGTAAAGGGAGCGGAATATGAATGAGTTTTTTGAATTCTTTTCTTTTGCTGATGCTAACGTGCGTTACGTTACGCTTGGATCCGTACTGCTGGCCAGCAGTTCTGCCGTAGTTGGCTGTTTTACGCTACTCCGGAAACGGGCATTGGTAGGAGATGCCGTGGCGCACGCTGTTTTACCAGGCGTATGCCTTGCTTTTATACTTTCAGGCACTAAAAATCCACTTATCCTACTGATAGGGGCATTCATTACAGGTTGGCTTTCACTCATCGCTATTGATTTTATTACCTCCCGGTCCCGCATAAAGGAAGACACTGCTATAGGGCTTGTGCTGTCTGTGTTCTTTGGCGTCGGGATACTTCTGCTCACTGCCATTCAGCATTCAGGAAATGCGGCACAAAGCGGACTGGACAAGTTCCTTTTTGGCAAGGCTGCATCGCTGGTAGGAGATGATTTGATCGCTTTTGGTGTAGTGGCAGTTTTACTACTTATTGCTACAGTCCTTTTCTATAAAGAGCTTAAACTGCTGTGCTTTGATGAAACATTTGCACGGACTATTGGCTTTCCGGTACGGGGGCTTGAACTGCTCCTGACTACCCTTACCGTTCTTGCGGTAGTGGTTGGTATTCAGGCAGTAGGGGTTGTGCTGATGGCCGCTATGCTGATTACACCTGCCGCTGCCGCACGCTTCTGGACGGATAGGCTGGGCCTGATGCTGGTCTTGGCTGCCCTGATGGGAGCTTTTTCAGGTGTTGCAGGCGCTTTTGTTTCTTACACTGCTCCTGCCATGCCAACCGGTCCCTGGATCGTGCTCATCATCTCAATGATAGCCATCCTTTCCTTTGCCTTTGCGCCGAAGAAAGGATGGGTGGCGCGTCTCCTGCGGCAGAGAACAAATAAAACACTTATTCTGGAAGAAAACCTGCTGAAACTGATGTACCAGCTTGGCGAACCCGACCAGGACTTCTACAGGCCACGCCCTATAAAAGAGTTGTTAGCACGCCGCGCCATCCCGGCAAAGACAGCTAAAATCGGGTTACATAAGCTCAGGCGCCAGGGTTACCTGGAGCGGCAGCCGGAAGGATGGTCCATGACCATGGAGGGTGTAAGCAGAGGCCGTAGGGTTGTTAGGCTTCATCGCCTGTGGGAGTTGTATCTAACGCAGTATCTGCACTTAGCCTCCGACCATGTACACGAAGACGCGGAAACCATTGAGCATATCATTACACCGGAACTGGAGCAGCGACTGATGATTGAGTTAAATTACCCTGTGCTGGATCCGCACAGCTCTAAGATACCATAGCCAAGGGGCTATAACAATAATAGAAGATAACATGAACGCGTTTTGGATCATACTTACCGGATCACTTGTGGCAGCCTGCTGCAGCTTGTTAGGTTGTTACCTGATTCTGCGGCGCATGGCCATGGTAGGAGACGCTATCTCCCATGCTGTACTGCCAGGTATTGTTATTGCATTTCTCTTTACCGGCTCCCGCGAATCCATACCTATGCTCATTGGAGCAGGATTACTAGGTGTGCTGACCACGTTCCTGATCGAGTTCTTTCACCGTTATGCGCGGGTGCAGTCTGATGCCGCCATTGGTGTAACCTTTACCTGGCTTTTTGCCATTGGCATTATACTTATCTCCGTGTTTGCCGGACAGGTAGACCTGGACCAGGATTGCGTGCTTTATGGTGAAATAGCTTACGTACCGCTTGATCTGTGGATAACGGAGGGAGGCCTAAGCATGGGTCCCCGCACCGTCTGGACAATCGGAGCAGTTGCCATACTTATCTTGCTCTTTATCATCTTTGGTTATAAAGAACTGTTCCTGACAGCTTTCGATCCTGCCTATGCCGCTGCCATCGGAGTTTCTACAACGCTTTGGTATTACATGCTCATGACGGCCGTATCCCTTACAACAGTAGCCTCTTTCGAATCTGTAGGAGCCATACTGGTTGTTGCGCTTCTGGTGGCCCCTCCTGCCACGGCTTACCTGCTCACCGACAATTTTAAAACAATGCTGGTACTTTCTGTTTTACTAGGTATACTGGCATCTTTTGCAGGCTATTACCTGGCTGTCTGGATTGATGGATCAATAGCCGGGGCAATCGCCACTGTGACAGGTATTGAATTTACGTTGGCTTTCCTCTTTTCACCGGCACGGGGTTTGCTCATAAAACGAAAGCAAGTGCAGCCTGTACAGCACTAGCCCAGGCACCCACAGAAGACACACTCCTGCTTAACATAAAATATCAAATGAAAACATTAGTCATAGTTCCCATAATTGCTTTGACCCTTCTGGCTTCCTGTAATAGAAGTACGCCCCCTGCAGCCTCTACCGAAATAGCTACTGAGCAGACTACAACAGCGGCAGTAACAGGCGCGGCAGAGGCTTCTTCGCAAGCACCTGCAGAATTACCGAAACCGGCAGAAAAGATCAAGTGGCTGACCATAGAACAGGCTGCTGAACGAATGAAAAAGGAACCGCGAAAAGTGGTAATCGATGTGTATACCGACTGGTGCGGCTGGTGTAAGAAAATGGATAAGGATACTTTCACTGATCCCAAAGTAGCTGCTCTTATCAATGAACACTATTATCCTGTTAAACTCGATGCCGAAGGCAAGGAGCCTATCACCCTTAATGGCCAAACGTATACCTTTAAGTCAGAATACAGATCGCATGAACTGGCAGTAGCCCTCCTGCAGGGCCAGATGAGCTACCCAACCACTGTTTACCTTGACGAGAAAATGAATATGCTGGCTCCTGTTCCGGGATACTTTGATGCCAGAAACTTTGCGAAGATCTTACGCTACTTCGGAGAGGATCACCATAAATCGATGAATTTCCAGGAGTACGAGAAACAGGCGAAGTAATTGGGTTACTTTTTGGCAATAATTAAAAGAAAGTGAGCCGCTATCCTATCCAACAGCTGTTGCATCTTCAGTCTTATTCTCTGCTATTCTTTATAGCCTCCATTCACCCGCAGTCTAACTTGCCTACTGTTTCACCTTTGGCTTTGGTGCGCTCCAAGTCCGCGGGGACTCACCTTCGGGCATCGCACTGTGTTCCCTTCCTTTGCTACCCTTACGGTCGCAATGCCTTACGGCACCGGAATCTCACAAGGCGCTCAACCCAAAGGTTGGGATCAGTTCGATAGATAAGGCTTCTACAATTGGCAAGGCAAGTAAAGGTGTAAGGATAATGTCCCCCTTGGAAGTCGCAGATCCCGAACTGGATTCGGGAGTGAGTAGGGGATGATTACACCAGCGCAATGAAACTCATGCTTCAGATTAAGCAGTAGCAGACTCCCCTCCTTGGGAAGGAGGGGTAGGGGTGGTTGGACCCGGTGCTGCAGAAAATCCTATCCATCATTCCTCATCCCGAAAATCCTGATTCTGATAATAAATGCGTAATTTTGCTTACGCACAATATATACTTGTTTTGATCAACCTTACTACATCCAACGATACCATAGTAGCCGTAGCCACCGCTCCGGGTGTGGGAGCTATTGCTGTTATCAGGCTCTCCGGGCCAGAGGCTATAACCATCACAAACGAAGTGTTCAAAGGCAAAGACCTGACTAAACAGGCAAGCCATACCATTCACTTTGGTACTATCCGGGATGAAGGTAAAATACTGGATGAGGTGCTGGTATCGCTGTTTGTAGGACCTCACTCCTACACCAAAGAGAATGTGGTGGAGATCTCCTGCCATGGCTCCGACTTTATCGTGCAGCAGATCGTAAAGCTCCTGTTAAAGCATGGCGCTCGCCTGGCCAATGCAGGTGAATTCACAAAGCGGGCTTTCCTGAACGGCCAGTTTGACCTGGCGCAGGCCGAAGCTGTAGCTGACCTTATCTCTTCCGACTCAGCTCTCTCGCATGAGGTAGCCATGAAGCAAATGCGCGGCGGCTTTTCGCAGGAGATCAAGCGGCTGCGGGCAGAGCTGGTGCACTTTGCCTCCATGATAGAACTGGAGCTAGACTTCGGAGAGGAAGATGTAGAATTTGCGGACCGTGACCAGTTGCGTACACTCATACTGAACATACAGCAAATTATCCGGGAGCTGTTAAAATCTTTTGAACTGGGTAACGTGATCAAGAATGGTGTGCCCACCGTGATTGTAGGTAAACCTAATGCCGGTAAATCTACGCTGCTCAACAAGCTCCTGAACGAGGAAAAAGCGATAGTGTCGGATGTACCGGGTACAACGCGTGATTTTATTGAAGATGAAATAAATATCGAAGGTGTTACCTTTCGCTTTATTGACACCGCCGGACTCCGCGAAACTACGGACAAGGTAGAAGCCATTGGCGTGGAGCGTACCATGCAGAAGTTGAGTCAGTCCTCCCTGATCATCTACCTGTTCGACATCACAGAAGTAACCGCCGGGGAAGTGCAGGCGGAGCTGGACAGGCTGAATCCTAAGAAACTCCCTATAGTAGCTGTAGCCAATAAGATTGACCAGGCAGCGCCGGAGAAGCTGGCTGCCTTTGCAAGCATAGAAAACCTGGTGCAGATCTCAGCCGCCGAGGGTGCTAACCTTGAGGACTTGAAAAATGCACTTGTTGAGAAAGTGAATCTGGGTAAACTGAATACACAGAGTCAGACCATTGTCACCAACCTGCGCCACGTAGACAGCCTGAACAAAACCTACGCTGCCCTGGATGATGTGCTCAACGGACTCGGCCTGGGTATGAGCGGAGACCTTGTAGCTGCTGATATTCGCAGAGCACTCTACAGCTTAGGTGAGATCACAGGCGAAATCACAACAGACGATTTGCTCGATAATATTTTTACTAAGTTCTGCATCGGAAAGTAAGTCAGGCAAGTAACGGCAAGATTAGTCAGTGGTAGCTATCATAGCTACAGCTAAGGATAAAACCTTCGTCAACTTTTTTGTCAATTAATTTAAGGGTAATCCAATCTGGCGAGCCTGGGAAGCGTGATCTCTTGCGCCCCACCTTTGTTGAATTTTCCCATCCCTGATTAAAAACCACTCCATAGCTGCAACTTCATAGGATTTACCAGTTGGCTCATGTCCCATAAAAGGACCTGTAAAGGTTCCTCTCTCTGTATACCTGACAGCGACAACATCACCTTCTGCTATCATGCCTTCTATAGTTAGTTGCATTCCCAGGCCTGTTACAAGCTGCCGCCATACTTCAAGAGCCCTCTCCATCTGAGCTTTCCCAAAAACACCTTGTATCTCTGCATCGGGTGCGAAAAGCGCCACCAAAGCATCCAGGTCACCATCATTGAAAGCGTCTGCATATTGTTGCACAATTTCCTTATTCTGCTCCTGCTGTTTAGTTTCGAGAGTTTTTACTTCAGGTTCCATAGTTTTTTATTTAAAATATGTTTCGATCTATTGATTTACAGTTACTTTAGTTCTTTTTTTTACTTTTATGCTACCAGTTGTGTCGTTACAGTTTCTTCAGTATTCGATGCAGGTGAAATGGTAAATAATCACTTATCCGGGTAAGCCTTTACACCGAAATATCCTCATTGGAGTGGTGTGTAATGTAGTGCAATGCTTCCCTGATCATACAACTGCTGCCTTTAGTGAACATCACAAAGGTATAAAGGCAGAACCTCTCTTACTGTGCAGATCTTGCGGTGCTTTAGCTTTAGTAGGGAGTATCCGGTTTCTGGTCTACATTAACATTTACCAGGAGATATTTACAGCTGACAGACTTGTTTAAAAAAAAGCCCTGATCGCATAGCGTGATCAGGGCTTTTTCATTATGTATTATCTAGAAGCTTCAAAACTCACCGGCTCTTCCCAAAGGTTTTTACCGGGAAAAGGCGGTCCTCTTCTAAAAGGAGAGCATAAGGGCAGCCATTCCAATGGATAACAGGAACCATTTCTGCCGGATTGGAGCTATCGTGGTTATGGAGGCTGGTCATGGTGTTACCAACATAAGACACCTCTTCTATTCCCAATCGAGCAGCCACATAATTCACAAAAGCTTCTTTTTCTTCGGTAGTGGAAGTATAGCCAATTTCACTAGTAGTAAGTCCGTCTGATACGTCCTCTTTCAGGTAGACTATTTTGGAATAAGTGTCAATGGCAACTTCAGGTACCGTGAGTCTGGCAATATTAGTTTTAGCATGCTTCGTCTCTACAAAAATGCGCTGACCTGTTTCCCGACTCTGCTGCATCTGTACTGCCTTCACCTCTTTGCTCTCACTCCGGAAAGGACCAAACACCAGGGTTCTGCCGATAACCTCGGGCCTCGTTGCTGGTCTTGGAGATGGTGGTGGAGGTGGAGGTGGTGACGAAGCCCATGAACGTGGCTGTCTGTATTGACTTACCTGCGGGTTACGGTGCTGATGCGCATTTATGATGATAGTGAAGGTATTCAGGAAATGATCCGTGTGCTGCAGATGAAAAAGCTCCAGTTCATGCGCCTTGTTCCGGGCTATCAAATACGCGTGGATGCGTTTAGTCTTTTCATAAACGCTATAGATCTTCTGCGCATGCGGCGTGGTTTTATAGCGGTTATAGAGCTCCAGCAGGGCCGTCAGCCGCTTCTGGGAATCCTGAATGTAAGGCAGGTCCCTGGTGTCTATACTTTCCGGACTTCCAACCACCGTTCTGTTACCCGTTACCCCTTTTAGCCCGAAGAGGTGTTTTAGAAACCTGATCATTTACCAAGAACCTTTTTAAGGTGTGCCGTTTCAATTTCCACCTGTACTTTCACGGAGTTTTTCTGCTCATCGTAAAACTTATCCAGCTTCTGAAGATACAGATCCAGAAGCTCCTCCTGTTCCTGTGTCAGCAGGTTTCGGTGTACAGTAGTTCTTTCTTTATCTTCAGCCATGTTTTCTAAGACTCAATTTGCTTTGATTTACCGAAGGTGCTGAGAATTTTGTTGCTCAGCTCCTCCTGTACCTCTGCCAGTTCTTTCACGGCTTCTTCACGCTTACGGGCTCCCTCTTCCGATATCTTCAGCACAGCATCCAGCGTTTCTACCATGTCACGGTTCACTTTCTTGAGGGTGTCCACGTCTACAATGCCGCGCTCATTCTCTTTGGCTGCGTTCACTACGTTCGTCTTCAGGAGTTGCGAGTTCTTCAGCAGCATCTCATTGGTGGTGTCGGTCACTTTTTTCTGAATGTCCAGTGCCTTCCGCTGCTTCTCCAGCCCCAGGGCGATGGCCACCTGCTGGCGCCATACCGGAATTACGGTTACGATGGAGTCCTGTATCTTCTGAGCCAGTACTTCATTCGTGTTCTGTATCATCCGGATCTGGGGCATTGACTGGGTGGCGATGGTGTGCGACAGCGTCAGGTCATGTACCTTTTTTTCAAGCCGCTCTTTAAAGGCTATCATGTCACTGAGTCGCTGAACCGCCAGTTCGTCCTGGTTGCTGCGCTCGGCCTCGGTCTGTAACTTCGGAATTGTATCGTTTTCCAGTTCCTCTATCTTCATCCTACCTGCGGCAATCACAGCGCGCACCTCGTGGATATACTCCACTGCCTGCTTGAACATCACATCCAGGCTGGTGGAATCTTTAAGAATGCTCTGCCTTGTTTTCTCCAGCTTCACGACCACATCATCCACGTTTTCAGCTATAGAGTTATACTGGCTGGCGATCCGCTTAGAGCGGTCCTGCAGTTTTTTACCGAATGGCAGCCGCGAAAGGAAGCCACGCTTCTCCTCCTCGTCTATTTTTACCATGTTGATCTGCGCCAGCAGCTCGTTAATAGCAGTACCGGCATCACCTGAATCCTTCGCCTTTACCTTTGTCAGGAGCTCGTTGGAGTAATAGCCCAGCTTGCGCTGCGTGTCTACGCCAAAATTGGTAAGGGTTTCTGGTTTCTCCGGATCAATGGTCTGCGACAAGTCCTGGGCTCTTTTCTGTATCAGCTCCTTATCTTCGGTAATCGAGATGTTGGTGTTTTCCATGGTTTATTCTCCGAATTGATGTTTTTCGAGGTTGTCTAATTTACTCAGTTGCCTGTGAATGCGCTCATCGCGCTCCGAATTCTCGTACCATTCTATTTCACTCAGGGGCAGGTACTCCCCCAGCAGCTCACGCACCTCGCGCAGCAGGGCCTCCCCTTTCTTTGTGCGGAATTCCGGGTTCTTGTAGTAAGCACTGATGTACTCCACCTTTACCTGCCCTGCCTTGGTAACGGCCAGCTCCCTCACTTCTGCTACAAGCTCTGAGGTTTGGTTATGATCTGTTATGATGGTACGGTAAACGCCTTTGTTTCCGTCTTCCTGTAAAACAGCGCAGGCACGACGTGCTTCCTGTATGGCTTTGTGCAGCTTGCGGTTGGGCTTTATATAGTGGCCATACACGTATCCCAGCAAGACCCCTATTAATAACGTCCAGAAGATTAACATTTTGATTGTACTATTTATTCGAAAAGATTGATTATACTTTCTATACGGGTAACGAACCGAGGGAGTCGAATTATATCTGTTCAATTAGGAATATGACCGTTTTTTCCGGAAAAAAGAGAGCCACTGTACCTCGCCTGGTACAGTGGCTCTCTTTTATTACACTAACCGGAAAGAAGTGCTACAGGCTGTTAGTAGGTATACTTTACAGTATAAGGCTGTAACCCCGGTTCTCTTTCTAACCTCAGCGTACGCTCTTTCGGCATGCCGGAATCATGGTATGTGTAGGCATAAAGCTCCTTACCATACAAATCTCTAAATCCAGGATTATTGGTGGAAACCTTCACTCCCGGGATGTACAGGTTATGCAGTGTAAAAGGCATCGGATTAGGATTGTTGTCGTAATCTCCCCACTTGATAACAGTAGGGCCTCGCATGTCATCCGGGCTGTTACTAGGCGACCACACCAGCACCTGCTCCGCCAGGTTTCCTTTAGTATCGTACTTGTAGTCAATGATGCTCAGGTGACCTCGCTTGGAAGGTATATCCACGAAAGTGATTGTCGTTAGCTTTACAACTCTGTCGCCAGTGTAGGCCAGGGTGTAATCGAACTTCACCTTGTTATCAGGAGCGTGAACCACAGCTTTTACAACTTTATCACCTTCATAGGTATAAAGCGCATAGTCCCCGTTTTTATAGTTTAGCCTTGCTACTTTGCTGCCTTCGTAAACCACTGCATAACCCAGGTCTGCCTGATAAGTATAGCTTACCTCCACTACCCTGTTTCGCGCATCGTACTTAAATACATCCGTATCAAACTGCTTTACCAGGCTGTTGGTGGTAACAGGCGGAGTAGTAACAGGTGGCGGAGTTGTGGTAGTTGGTGTACCTGTAGTAGGTTTCCCAGGCGTAGCAGGCAGAACCTGCTCCTTTTCGCAGGAAGAAAATGTTAAAGTGGCCAGGCCTAACCCGGCCATCAGCAAGAATTGATTTGGTTTCATGGTAATGAATTTCATAGGTTTATTTTGACTGTAAGACCAGACCGAACTCAGAACCGTTGCCCGCTCCTGAAAAAAAATCTGTTTTTTTTATTGAGGCTCGAAAGAGCTGTTTGGGTTCTATGCAAAAGTAGAAGATAGCTGAAGATGAAGTGGTAAAGCATCTTTAAATCGCCCGGACACCGTATAAAAGAAAAATCACGTTAAAACTATAGCAGCACCAGCCTGTCTGCCTATCCACCCTCTCCTGCAATGCGATCATCAACCCAGGAAAGACACATGAAACAGAAACTAAAATTTGCTTTGATCCTGCTGGTCATCCTTTATGGCTGCGGCTCTTCTAAGTTCGCTTTCGAGGAAAACTTATTACCGGAGTCTAACTTCAGAGGTAAAGTAAGGACTGTAAAAACTACCACCTACAGCGCGGATATAGAGAACGGGAAGGTCACAAAAGGGAAAAAGGCAGATACCCAATCGAGGCCGGAAACGGTTATGCTTTATGATCAGGAGGGCAATCTGCTGGAGGAGAGGCAATACGACTCTGACGGTACTCTGGTGAATAAATGGGTCTACGAGTATAACGACAAAGGGAAAGAGACAGGACGTGCGTACTATTTTTATGGTGACCTTGTAGAAAAAGAGGTAAACAAATACGATGAAGCAGGAAACCTGACGGAGCAGTATGCCTATGATTACAACGACAGCCTGAAGTACAAAAGAGAGATCCGCTACGATGAAAAAGGGAATGTGAAGGAGATAGAAGCAGACAGAGACCTTTTCTGGGGCAGAAGAAACATCTATACCTATAACGAAGAAGAGAATACTGTTGCAGAGAGAACATTTTACGAGGACAGTACCTTCAACTTCAGGACCATCTACAGGTTTGATAAGAAAAATAACCTGGTGGGGCTCGAAACCTATGACTCAGAAGGTACGCTGCAGGACAGCACCATTTATACCTATGATAAGATGGGAAATGAAGTGCAGGCAAGAACCTACAGCCCGCAGGGAAAGCGAATAAACCAGACGACCAACAAGTATGAATATGACAGGAAAAAGAACTGGATCAGGAAAATAGAGTACGAAGATGGGGAAGCAAAGTATATCGTGGAAAGGGAAATAGAGTACTTTTGAACAACCTTCAGTTCCTGAAGTTCTGGGTGATCATCAGCTTACCCGGGCCTCCTTTCATCACCCCAATCCCTACCCTGCCATAGTTCCGCTGCAAAATATTGGCCCTGTGCCCGGGCGAGTCCATTAAACCCTCATGGGCAATGGTTAGCGTGGGGGCCAGTGCCAGGTTCTCGCCGGCCGCAATGTACCGGATACCTGCTTCTCTTATTCTTTCCGAGGCATCTTTCCCTTCAGGGGAGTAGTGGGAAAAGTAACCCCGCCTGAACATATCCGCACTATGCTCCCGGGCAACGGTCCTCAGGGCCGTATCAGGCTTCAGCGGCTTTAGTCCGTTGGTAATCCGCTCCTGGTTAAGCAGCTCCAGCATCCTTGCCTCCAGCTCGGGTTGCGGAACAGGCTCCTCTACGGTGTAGGGCAGCTCTATTATCTTCTCAGCCCCCGGCTCAATGGTGAGCGTGTTTAAGGAACGCTGCACCGCATCCTCGAACACAGGTGTTAACACCGCCTCTGCACGATAGGCATAGGCCGCAAAACGATTGGCCACCGAACTCTGGTGCACGCTTGCATCAAGGCCGTTGGGCAAAGGAACAGCCAAGAGTAAAACGGCAACAATGGCTACCGCTATCGCGCCATTCAAAAGGCCCGGTACCATACCCATTACCTGGTTCAGTTGCCGCGCATGGATGTCAGGTGACAGGCGTTCCAGCAGCAACGACTCCAGCACGTGCAGCAGCATACTGGCCAGCAGCACCACTATAAAAAAGGAAAACGGCAGCAACCACAGCTCGTCCCAGTCCACCAGCTTTTCCAGGAGGTTAGCAACATAAGGGTAAAAGCGCAGGCCGATGAGCAAACTCCCCACCCACCTTACCAGGTCCAGCATACCGAAAATAAACCCCCGCCTTGCCCCGGCAACAGCACTGGAAATGATGATCAGGAGCAGCAAAATGTCAACAACATTGGGCATACAATAGAAAAAGCTAAAACACCTCCTCCCGTTTACGAATTTCAGGCCACAGGTTTGAAAACCTTAAGGGGTATTGTTATGTTGGCATCTCATAAAAGAAGAGCAGGTGCTCGTTCAATTTTCCGGCATGAAGAAACCCTTTAGAATTTTCCTGTATGTGCTCACCCTGGTAGTGCTGGTGGTTATGGTAGCAGGTTGTTCGTTAATACAACTCTCCCCCCAGTTCGGCGCTGAAGCAGAAGGAACGCGCCGGGAAAAGATACTGCAGTCACCGAATTACTGGCACGGAGAGTTCCAGAACCCCGTGGAGACCAACCTGGACCTGGGCTTTAAAGGTACTGTGAAAGCGATCACTTCCCGGCTGTTCGGCAACACGGAAAACCTGACGCCGGACTACAAGATCCCTGTCCGGAAACTGGATGCGGGTAAACTTACCGCCACCCAGGATACCGCCACGGTAATTACCTGGCTCGGCCATTCTGCTTTTATGGTAGAAATAGACGGAAAGCGCCTGCTACTGGACCCCATGATGGGTGAAAGGGCCTCTCCAATCAGTTTTATGGGACCAAAGCGGTTCTCTGAACTGCCTGTTACCGCTGAGGCGTTGCCTAAGATAGATGCCGTTCTGATCTCGCACGACCATTACGACCACCTGGACTATGGCTCTGTAAAAGAACTGGCAAAGAAGACCTCCCACTTTTTTGTGCCGCTCGGCGTAGGTGCTCACCTGGAGCGCTGGGGGGTGCCAGCTTCGAAAATAACGGAGATGGACTGGTGGCACGAGGCCAATTTTAAGGGGCTCACCTTTGCAGCTACGCCATCACGGCATTTCTCCGGTCGTAGCTTTTCGGATAGAATGCAAACCCTCTGGACCTCCTGGGTAATACAGGGCAAAGAGGATAAGATCTTCTTCAGCGGCGACTCAGGCTATTTCGAAGGTTTTAAGGAGATTGGGGAAAAATACGGCCCTTTTGATGTTACCCTGATGGAGAATGGTCAATACAACGAGCTGTGGCCCACCATACACATGATGCCCGAGCAATCGGTGCAGGCACACCTCGACCTGAAAGGTAAACTGCTGCTGCCTATCCACTGGGGCACTTTTGCGCTGGCCCTCCACCCCTGGACGGAGCCTATCGAGCGGGCTACTGCGAAAGCCAGGGAATTAGGTGTGGATGTGGCGACACCCCGGATCGGGGAACCAGTTATTCTCCATAAAAAGGCACCTCAGCAGAACTGGTGGCGGGAGTAAGAGTTTTAATACTTAAATTTGGCCATGGATTTTATCGCTTTAGATTTCGAGACAGCCACGCCACAGCGAGACAGCCCTTGTGAGATTGGCCTGACAGTGGTTCGGGATAGGAAAATTGTGGAAACCCGTTCCTGGCTCATCAAGCCTTTGTATTACCCGCACTTCAATCCTTTTAATGTGGCGGTGCACGGTATCCGGCCTGCCGATGTAAAAGACCAGCCGGATTTTCGGGAGCTGTGGCCGGTCATAAAGCCATACCTGGAGGGGCAGTTACTCATTGCTCACAATGCCAGCTTTGACATGAGCGTGCTGCGTAAAACGCTCGCCACCTATAGTATCCCGCTACCCGAAGCACGTTATTCCTGCAGCCTCAGGTTTTCAAAAAACATCTGGAAAGGCATGAATAAGTACGACCTGAAGACGCTCTGTAACATGCACCGTATCGATTTCCTGCACCACCGCGCTGCCTCTGACGCCCATGCCTGCGCGGAGCTTTCCCTGAGAGCCATCGCCATGACGGGCATAACCTCGGAGGCAGAGTTTGACCTTAGAATGGGCTGTAAGATCAGCAGGGTTTAGTATACTGAACTCACGTTAATGAGCAGTATAGCTCCTATGCAAAGCCTGTTTAACAGCCTTTGGCAATACTTAACCGAAGTCTCGGGAGCTTCACTGATCCATTGCCAGTTCAATGGCGAAATAAGCCACTGAACCTACCAGTAACAAAGCGAGGACAGTGTTGGGAGTCATGGGAATCATAGGCGCATAAGTTTTATTACATAATAAGAAAATCAAGCCAGCAGCTTGTACTTATACTAACTGATTGATCCACAAGATTGTTTGGTTCCTGACTTGCTTTGCTATTGCCTTGCCCCTGCTATTTCTATCCTTTACCTGGTTTCCTTTTTCGGGGTCCGAACCTCAATCTGACCATTTTTTACCCGCACTTCAAACCGGGGCTGCGGCTCCGTTGCCGGACCGTGTACCACGCTGCCATCTCTGAGATCGAAAACAGACCCGTGCCACGGACAGTGCACATGACCGTCTTCATGCAGGTGGCCTTCCGAAAGCGGCCCACCGAGGTGCGAGCAGGTATTCGCGAGGGCGAATATCTCCCCGTTCTTCCGGGCAAGCAGCACCGGAACCTCTCCGGCTTTAACACAGCGCATGGTGTTTTCGGCTAACTCGTTTTCCGGTAAAACAGAGACAAAGCCTTCGGGATAAGTTGCAGCCGTAGCCGTATGATCAACGCCTACCTGCTTGCCAAACACCAGGTGCCCACCCAGGTAAGCACCAAAACTTACCACCCCATAGCCGAGCATAGACAGGCCAATGGCAGTTCCACGGGTCTTTTTGCGCCGGCGGAGCACCAGCGAGGTAACATAAAGGGCTGCAGCACCGGCATTCAGCATGCCATGCATCAGCCCGAGTTTACGCCTTTCCTTCGTCGTGCCGGTCCAGTCTGTTATGCCTGTTATTGCTGCACCTACTGCCCCCACCAGGCCAACTGCCACAGCGGCATCGGCACCTGGCTTGTACTTTTTCTTACCCATTAATTCCATAGTATCCAGCACCGCGGCAGTCGTCCATGATCCAATGGGAACATCTGTGATAGCCGGATGCAGGGGATGGCCAAGCCAGGTGCCGTGCAGCATATCTTTAACCTGCTTACCGGCCTCTCCGCCTGCTTTAAAAGCATTTACAACCGCAGGCTGTATAGCGTCTCCTGCTGTTTTAAGCCATTCCTGCTGTTCAATGGCATCGATCATGGTTTTCTGCCCCATTCGCTTTATCTTATTTTAATTTGGATTAATAGGTAAAGAACGTAGATAGTGGTAGGAGGTTTAGGAAGGTAGTTAGTGAGTTATTGGCGGTAGGTAGAAAGGTTGCTTTAGTTTCCAGATTAGCAGAACTTAGAGCAGAAAGTCTACTTTTAAACTGCATAGTTTTTTTCTAGTTTTAGGCTGTGGTTGCTTTAAAACCGTCGAGGTTGGTGATGAGAACATCAGGCTTTTCAATAAATATACCAAAATTCTTTGCACAGAAGGTTTTGAAGAATTGAATCTAATTATATCTAATAGCAGAACTTATTATATTGATTATTTCGTGCGACAGATTTGGAAAATGTGGAGATAAGATACAGAGTGGTCGTAGGTCTTACATATTTTAACTGTGTTTAAAGTATCAATTCCAGAGGAATTAAAGCTATAGACAATATTCTTATTTTAAAATTAATGAAAATTAAAAACGGCACTTTCATATATATGAACTTTGCCTTAAATTGGGTGAAATATTTAACCTTAAAGGTATATTCATACTTTAATACTTAATGGAATATAAAATAGAAAAAGCTAAGCCTTTTTTAAGATGGGCAGGAGGGAAAAGATGGTTTTTAAAGGAGCTTGATAAATTAGTAGATATAAATAAATATAATACCTATCACGAGCCTTTTATAGGAGGTGGTTCCGTTTTTTTTCATTTAAAACCTAGAAAAGCAGTAATTTCTGACAGCAACCCTGAACTAATTAATGTTTACAATCAACTAAAATATAATGTAGAAGAAACAGTTTCAACCTTAAAAAATTACGAAAAATCAGAAGAGTTTTATTATAAAATAAGAAGCCAAGTTTTTAGCTCTAAAATAGAAGAAGCAGCAAAATTTATATTCCTCAATCAACTTTCGTTCAACGGTATATATAGAGTTAATTCCAGAGGTGAATATAATGTTCCCTATGGACGTAGGAACAGCTTCAACTTCGACTTTGACAATTTATTTGAGGTAAATAAATTGTTAGAAAATACAGAAATAATTAAACAAGATTTTGAAGATACTCTTCAAAAAGTTAAAGAAGATGACTTTATATTTTTAGATCCACCCTATACTGTCACTCATAATCAAAATGGGTTTATACATTATAACCAGAAACTCTTTTCTTTAGAAGATCAATACAGACTATCAGATTATATTAAACAAATAAAAGTAAGAGGTGCATTTTATATTTTAACAAATGCTGCCCATCAAGTTGTAAAAGAGATCTTTTCTAATGGGGATAGGATGTATGAAGTCGACAGAGCAAGTATTATAGGAGGTAAAAATGCTAAACGAGGTAAATATTCTGAACTGATTTTAACGAACTTATAACAATACAAACTTAAACGAAGATGGCTTTTATTGATCAAACTAAAGTTGCAGAGATTGAGAATAAATTAACAAATGATTTATCATACTTAGGAAAACTCTACAAAGCCAAGAAGAGTAGCTATCAAACTATTAGTGTAGACCATTCTTTAGTTGATGGTTATATAAAAGAAGGATGGGAAGAATATACAAAGCCTTTAAAAACCAAAACAAAATTACGTAAGCCTAAAACACATTCTAAACAATTTGAAGATGATGTTTGGTGCCAGTTCTATGAACTAGGGTACAGAACTATGAACTTTGATGAAAAATTATGTTTGTACTTCAGTAACAACAGCTGTGACAAAAAACAAATTGACGTAATAGCAATTAATGATGATACGGCTTTTATTGTTGAATGTAAATCAAGTGAAAAATTAAAGAAAGCACCTAGTTATAAAGATGAGTTTGAACTACTTGGTCTACGTTTAGATGGATTCAAGAAAGTGTTACATCAAATCTTTGGAAGAAACTTGAAGGTTAAATTTGTTTTTGCTACAAGAAATCTCAGAATTGATCAAGATAGTGAAGACATGAAGAGATTTATTTCAACAAATTCATTCCATTATAATAACAATACTTATAGCTATTTAAGTAGCTTAATTAAAAATTATAAGAGCGTTGCATTTTATCAATTTTTAGGTTTAGTGTTTAAAAACGAATTGATTAGTAAAGATAGAATTGAAATACCTGCAATAAAAGGAGAAATGGGAACTAAATCATACTACATGTTCTCAATAGAGCCATCAATACTACTTAAAATGGGATTCATTTTGCATAGAACAAAAGCAAATGAGTTTGAACTTCCCACTTATCAGAGATTACTTGTACCCAGTAGGCTATCAGGGATAACAAAATTTATAGACGAGGGAGGTTATTTTCCAAATTCTATAATTATAAATTTCAGTAACAAGAAGCATAAAACACAGTTCGAAGCAAGCTCAAAAGTCTCATCATCATCATCTTGTTTTGGGACATTAAAAATTCCTAATAGTTATGGTATAGCATATATTATCGATGGCCAACACAGGGTATACGGATATGCTAACTCTAAATATAAGAACTCTAACACAATCCCTGTGGTTGCTTTCGACAGTTTAGATACTAGTGAGCAATTAAAGATTTTCATGGATATAAATGAAAATCAAAAAGCAGTTAGCCCAAGTTTAAGATTAGACTTAGAAGAAGATTTGTATTGGAGTTCTGATAGAGCAGATTCGAGAATAAAAGCATTAAGATCATCTATTATTAAACAACTAGCTAATTCTCAATCAAGCCCTTTGTTTGAAAAGATTTCTGTTGGTGAAGACAAAGCAGTTCTAGCTTTCAAACCATTTTCAACAGCATTATCAGCTAGTGATCTTTTACCTAGTGCAAAAGGTAATCAGTTTTCCGATAATGCAATAAAATACTCACTTTATAATGTATCCAACCATGATCATAATAAAGAGATGTACAATTCTCGCAAGAAAATTGTACATCTGTTAACTCTTTGTTATGACTTTGTAGAGCAAGAATACTCCGATATCTATTATGCTGAAAAATCCTTCATATTTTCTAACAGAGGTACATTTGCTTTTATCTGTCTTATAGGGAGCTTGAATAGACATTTAGTAGACAAAACTAAAATTACTAAAGATACTGATAACGATAAACGCTTTGAATTCATTAAAAGCTATTTGTATTCTTTGCTTGAATATTTGAGAAATACAATTACAGAAGATGAAAAAGAAAAACAATTGAGCTTATTAGGTGCAGGAGCCGATGTCAAGTGGCTAAGATTCTTTCAAAGTATAATTAACAAATCTCATCCTGATTATTATCCTGCAGAGCTTGTAGACTGGAATGAGAGGCAAGATGAGGAGCTTCAGAATAAAGGTCGGTCACTAGGTGTTGATATTGAGAAAAAAATGAAATCTCTTGTACTTGATAAAATGAGGAGTATATATGGTGATGTTTGGGAATTAGAGATTAACAGTATTAAACGTGAATGTCAGAACAGAGCCGAACAAGAGATGGAAAAACATTATAAGGAGGGTTTAGGAAAAAAAGTAGTTCATTGGACAGAAATGTTTAACATAAATGACTACAAAACTATAATTGAAAAATATTGGAATAAGCTCCCAGAACAACATAATGGTGACTTTAAAACCTTTGAAAAAGATTTTGCTATAGATGTAGGTGAAGGTATAGGAAGCAAATCTAAATCTTTAAAATGGATATCGTTCTTTAATTCCTACAGAAACTTATGGGCACATGAAGGAACTAAGGAAAAGAGGTTAAATAAGGAAGAAGTAGCCTTTATTGAAAAAGTACACAGTCATTTCTATAAATAATTTTTAAAAATGATTAGTTACTTGTATTTCTATAACAAGTAGCTAATCATTTCTTCTCTAATAATATAATTTCATGATAGCCATGCGGCTCAACCCCTGCGGAGTTATATTAACTGCTTATCTCTATAAATTACCTTACTTCAGTCCTACTACAGGAATTTTGACTTTATAGTGAAGCGTACTGCAGCAGACTATTCAAGTCGTAGTCATAGTTCTCCTGATAAATTAAAATCTCATATGATAGATTAGGATTTATAGAAACAATGGCTAATTTTAGGTCTTATAGTATCTCTTTTCTTTACTTGTTAATAAAATACTGTCACCGCAAGATCTCCTCTCCCACTTCCAGAACATCAATACCTGGAAAAGCAAAGGCACGCGTGCACCGCATAAGCCTTTGCTTATACTTGTGGCTTTAGGAGAAATACAAAGAGGCAATGCTGGTTTTATACCTTACACAAGTATAGAGCCTAAGCTGAAGGATCTGCTAATTGACTTTGGACCATACAGAAAAAGCTACTACCCGAACTTCCCGTTTACAAAACTACCCAACGATGGGCTTTGGCAGTTAAACGAGCCTGATCTGATTAACACAAAGCAGGATTATACTTCAAAGTTTCTGCGCGAGCACAACTTAGCTGGCAAGTTCCCGGAGTACATAATACAACAGTTAAGACAAGACCCGAAACTATTAATAAGTATAGCCGAAGTTATACTTGAGCAAAACTTCCCGGATACATTACACCAGGATATACTGGACGCTGTTGGCTTAGATATCACAGTTAATCGGGCAAGCCAAATAAAAAAACCTAGCCGCAAACGCGACCCGCTTTTCAGGGAAAGTATACTTAAAGCCTATGAATACCAGTGTGCAGTATGCGGCTTTAGTGTGAGGCTGCGTCACCAGTTGCTGGCTTTAGAGGCAGCACATATCATGTGGCACCAGGCTGGCGGTCCAGATGTGGAGGTAAACGGATTAGCTCTTTGTGCCACACACCACAAGCTGTTTGATATGGGTGCTTTTACGGTAACAGAAGAAATGAGAATGCTGGTATCCGACGAAGTAAATGGTGTTGGCGCTCAGGAGTGGTTAAAGCAGCACCATGGTAAATCCATTAACCCACCACAAAAGAAGGCCTACTACCCTAATCCGGAATTCACCACCTGGCATGTAAACGAGGTCTTCAAAGGCGGCTACAGAAGCTAAAACCTACCACCCCATGAAACTAATAGACAAACTAGCCTGGATCGAGATCCGGGACGGCAAGATACTCAGCACCCGCAGCAAAGGCAGAACAAAATACTACATACCAGGCGGAAAGCGGGAAGCCGGCGAAACAGACTTTCAGGCATTATACAGGGAAATACAGGAAGAGCTAAGTATAAACCTTATCTAAGACTCCGTTAGGTTTACCGGCATTTTCCAGGCGCAGGCCGACAGCCACGCAGAGGGCGTGCAGGTGAAGATGACCTGTTACGAAGCGGCTTATACCGGCGCTATACTTCCGGCCAGTGAGATAGAAGAGGTCATGTGGCTAAGCTACAAAGACAAGCACCTTACTTCTCCTGTTGATCACCTGATCTTTGACTGGCTGAAGGAAAGAGAGCTTCTAACATAACCTGGTTTGTTACACGGTAGCTTATCAGCTACTAACGCAATGATCAGCATAGGTTAACTCACCGCCAGCAAAACGATCTGTTAATTTCTAGCTCTTTGGTTCCAGTTTCGGGAAGGTAAGGCCGAAGCGTTCGCATAAGCCGGGCACGCTGTCAAAGTCCATGTCAAGAGAGTACTTTTTGTTTATCTCTGCAAACTTGCTCATGTCCCCCCATGCTGCTGCCACCTCCCGAAAGAAGTTCTCGAAACCTGCCGGTGAGATAACCTCGATGATCTGGCAGGGCGAATCTCCCGCGTTCCAGAACGTATGCCACTGGCCGCGCGGCTTCAGCACCCAGGTGCCCGGCTCAGCAATCACCACATCGTCGCCGAGCATTGCCCCCAGCTTCCCCTCAATTACATAGGAATACTCGTCCTCGTTGTGATGGTAATGCAGCGGGGCAGCAAGTGCGCGTGGCGCAAGCGGATGATGCACAACAGAGAAACGCTTTCCAGTGTCTGGTCCGTCTATCTTCCACTGTACCCCAAATCCCCCGAAGTCGAATTTATCACCTTCGTCTGCTTTTATGGCTACTTTCTTGTTCATAGTTTCTGGTAGTAGTTTTTATGTGAATTTATACTTTAAATAATCTGGTATTCCGGCTTGTAGAAAGAGGCATTCGCAATGATGTCATTTCAAGTCCAGAGAGGTCTCTACTGAAATTTTACTGCAGTAATCTTAAAAAGATCTCTCCTATCGTCGAGATGACAGACATAGTTGCTTATGCTGACGGCACTGCCTCTCGCGGCGCTAGAAGGGGCAATCTTTGCTGCTTAAATTAACAGCACTGCCCCTGCCTCGGGATAATAAGGCAGGGGGTTACTTTTATCGTGCTGAACGCTGTTACTAAGCAACTGCTTCAGGCTCCTGTAAGCCTATATTTACAGGTACACCATGCGTAACGATATCGTATACAGGAGACTTCTGGGCAAATGAAATAAGCTGCTCCTTTTGGGAGTCTGTTAGGTCCCCTTCTATTTTGAAGTCAATGTGTATCTGCTTGTAGCCATTTCTTACCGTAGGATCAAGACCAAGGAAACCCTGGGCGTCCCAGTCACCGGACAGCTTTGTTTCTACACTGTCGATGGGTATACCATGGGCAGCAGCGTGTAATACCATTGTGGTTGTCATGCATCCGGCCAGGCCATGCAGTATAAACTCCACCGGGTTAGGACCTTCGTTGTTACCTAAAAGGATAGGTGGCTCCCCGTTGTCCACAACAAAAGGCCTGGTTCTGGAGGTGTCTTCTTTCCCACCGCCGTAAAAGTCCTGGATGTTGCTCCTGTTGTGCCCTCCGTTGATCCATTTGTTACGCACACGCCACTCAAATTTGGCCATGGCCGGGTTTTCTTTCAGAGCATTTATGGTTGCAGTGATGTCTTCAGGCTTGAAGCCATTCACCTGTTGATTAGGTGCTTCCATCGATTTAAAATTTAAGTTTATGTGGTGCAAAACAAACAACACCACTACTTAAATTATACGTTAACATTTTGACTGTCATGACCTTAACACAGCCTATTTGGTAAACCATTATCAAAAGATGCTGTATGTTCGTAACAAGGTGGCGAACTATACCGGGAATGATGCGAGCGAAAGTCGGGCACAGTATGATGGTGCTGGAAATAAGATGAAAATCGTTTTAGGAGGAGTTACAGAGACTTATTATTTTATACTTTATATCTTGCACCTCATTCTTTACCATCTCTCTATGTCAAAACAACCCCAATACAACACCATCGCCAGAGAAGCATTTGACCTTTACCTGGACAACAAGATAGACCTGGATGCACTGATCGAGCGACTACGCTACATTGAGCTGCAGGTGCAGGCAGAGGATGAGAGTGAGGAGGAAAATGACAAAGAACTGTGGTTCTGCTTCTTCGAAGGCGATTCGCTGAAGACAACGATCCGTGACATAGAAAAGGAGCTGCGTGATCCCTCACACCCCAGTGCTAACATCCTGAGAAGAGGCATTGCGCTGGGCCTTGAGGCGAAAGAACTTGATGTGCATTACTCCTGACGTGCATAGTCAGTAACAGGTACATCTCCTCAGTGGCACTCCTGGTGAGCAGCTACAGGTGGTGAATTCTCAAGGGTAAAGGTTTAGCAGAGCCGCAATCCTGAAAAATCTCGTTTCAGGCAGACACCTTTCCTGATTTTACCGTATTCTCCAGGAAAACCACCTTTAACGTACGCTTATGCAAACTACTCCGTCAAGTATTTTATCCACCCTCCGAAACACAGCGGCTCCGGTGAACTGGAAAGAGCTGCTGACAGATATCATCGCCACCTTTGACTGCTCCACAGGCACCCTTCATACCTATAACCGGGAAACAAAGCTGCTGGAGCTAAAGGCAGAGAAGGGCATACCTCCATTTCTACTCCCTAAAATGACGGAGATACCCGTAGGGAAAGGGATGGCCGGCATTGCCGCAGAACGGAAAAAACCAGTGGAGATGTGCAACCTGCAGACGGATACTTCCGGCGTGGCACGGCCTGCAGCAAAAGAGACAAAAGTAGAGGGCTCCATTGCTGTTCCGATGCTGCTGGATGGGGAGTTGTACGGCACGCTTGGCATCGCAAAGCCTTTACCCTATGATTTTACAGAGGAGGAGAAGAGCAGCCTGCTGCAGATCGGCGAAGAGATGAGCCGTTACCTGCGCACAAACGCTACCGCAAACCAGGGATAAGTGAACAGGACACAAAAAAGCCAGCCAGATGTTTTATTGTCCGGCTGGCTTCAGGTGCAAAGTATTTTTTAATCTTACATACTTGGCGGCAGTATCACTTTATCGACCACATGTACCACACCGTTTGATGCCTCTACATTTGGCATCGTAACAGTGGCATCGTTGATCATAACTTTATCTCCGTTTATCATTACTTTCAGTTCCTTGCCGTTCAGCGTATTTACCATCATGCCGTCCGATAGATCCGAAGCCATCACGTTTCCTTCGGTTACGTGGTAGGTCAGGATGTCCACGAGCTGCTGCTTGTTCTCAGGCTTCAGCAGGTTATCCAGGGTACCGGCTGGCAGTGCGGCAAAAGCTTCATCGGTTGGCGCAAAAACGGTGTAAGGACCGCCTTCCTGCAAAGTACCAGCCAGATCTGCCGCCTGTAAGGCTTTCACTAAAGTTGATAAAGAGGGAGTGTTGGAGGCAAGCGCCACAATATTTGGCTTCTCAGTTTCCATAGGTGCCTCTGTGGCCATAGCCTCTGTATCCTGGGTTACTACTTCTGAGCTTTCTGTAGCGGGTTCGCTGTTGTTGCATCCGGATAACAGAAGCGCTGCGAAGATAAAAATGCTTATTTTTTTCATAATTTTATAATTGTTGGTTGTATATATGAACCAGCGACTTAGGCGAATGTTTATTTTGTTTTTTGCTGTCCCCGAAATCATCTCTGTTCAAATCAAAAAAAAATGTACCTTTAGCTAAACCATTAACCCTAAAATCATGGCAAAATCTAAAGACGCTAAGAAAGACGTGAAAAAGAAGCCGGCTAAAACCGAAAAGGAAAAGAAAGCCGCCAAGCAGGAAAAGAAAAAGAACAGCTACGACTAAGTTAATAGCAGGCTGTACTTGTTAAAAACAGTTCTGAACTAAATCATAACCAACGAAAGAGCAGCAACTTAATTTTTGCTGCTCTTTCGTTTTCCTTTCAGGCTCTACTCCTCGCAGAGGCAATTGGGCACAAATTGGCAAAGCATAAGGAATAAGTGTGTTCACATGCCATTTACTATGTATACGTTTGCAGATAAACTTACTTAAATTTGAACCCTATCCTGTAAATATCCTTTTTACTGTTGCACTTTATTATTAACTATAGCTTATGCACCAGAAGCCGCCTGTTCCAGCCGATGAGTTTGACCGCGTAATAACCCTCAGCGACCTGGACTTAGATTACTCCAACCTAAATGAAAGCTTTAAAGACCTTGTAAAACTGGCTGCCCGTGTATCGGGAACCAATATATCCTTAGTGAACCTGATCGACTCCTATACCCAATGGACCATTTCAAACTTTGGTTTACCCCTGGAGCAGATGCCGCGTGAAGATTCTGTTTGCCAGTACACCATTATGGAGGAGGAGCAGTTTGAGGTGAAAGACCTGAAACTGGACCAACGTTTTAAAGACAAGCCTTATGTTGCAGATGGACCTAAGCTGGGGTACTACTTCGGGATCCCGCTTAAAACGAAGACGGGGCAAAACTTAGGTGCCCTGTGTGTTATGGACCAGCAGGAAAAGGAGCTGAGTCCGGAGAAGGTGGAGCTCCTGAGAATCATAGCCGATGAAATAGTAAACCGCCTGATGATATTGCAGGTCGTCAACTCGCTCAGCCATGACCTGCACGAAGCCAGGGAGGTGAAGAAAAGGGTAGCACATGATATCAGGGGTCCCATTGGCGGCATTATTGGCCTGGCTGACCTGTTGATCCGGAAAGGAGAAAAGAACAATATTGAGGAGGTGCTGGAGTTCATACGCATGATCCATAAGAGCGGGACCTCCCTGCTGGAGCTTGCGGACGAGATCCTGAATACTGAACTTAAAACCAGTAAAAAAGAGGAGCCACAACTGAGGGAGTATGAGCTAAACCTTCAGTTGTTTAAGGAAAAGCTCGAGAAGCTATACCAGCCACAGGCACAGAACAAGGAGATCAGCTTTACGGTTAATATTGATCCGCCTGAA
Source organism: Pontibacter locisalis (assembly GCF_042684605.1). Classification (NCBI taxonomy): domain Bacteria; kingdom Pseudomonadati; phylum Bacteroidota; class Cytophagia; order Cytophagales; family Hymenobacteraceae; genus Pontibacter; species Pontibacter locisalis. The sequence continues at coordinate 142,287 of NZ_JBHULU010000002.1, read as the reverse complement.
AGTGTAGCTCCTTTCCCTAAGAACAAACTGCTGCAGATTACAGGTAACCTCATCTCAAATGCCATTAAATTTACGCCTGCTCACGGGCAGGTGTCAGTGGACCTGGATCTGATTGAAGAGGAAGATACCCGGATATTACACATACAGGTGAATGACTCTGGCATCGGGCTGGAGAAGAAACAAATGGATACGATCTTAGGTGGTCAGTCATCGGCTTCTACAGATGGCACAGGAGGTGAGCATGGATTTGGTTTTGGCCTGCCTTTGGTTAAATACCTGGTAGAAAGCCTGGAAGGTACTTTAGATGCGCACTCTGTTGTAAACAAGGGCACTACCTTTGACATCTGGATGCCTATCCAAAGCAACAGGTAAAGGGGAGGGCTTTGTGTGTCAAAAGTTTAACAGGTATTTACTTTTCCATGTTTAAATAATAATGTATTTTAGATAAATCGTATACAATACCGTACCTCCTTATCCTAAACTGCATGAAGAAAATGCTTCTCCCCATTTTGTTGCTGTTAATGGGCAAAACTGCTTTTGCCCAACAGGATGCTCCTTTAAAAGGGCCGGAAGTAACACTGCATTTCTCAGCGTTAAGCTTTGGGCCAGGCCAGGACCTTAAAAAGCAGATGCGGAAAGATGGTTTTGGGTGGGAGTCTACTGCTGCGGGCTTTTTTGGCAGTGGGAAGAACCCTACCCGAAACGAGGGTGCTATTCAATTGGGAGTAAGACTGCCGGTGAAGGAAAAATACAAAGTAAAAGGCCTCTTTAACCATAGAGAAAGCGAAGTTGTTGGTAACGCAGCTCTGTTCGAACCCTTAACCGTAAATGCAAAGGTGACTACAGTTGCTGGGTTAGGTTATCTTCCTGTTAAATCAACGCATTTTAGAGCGGGGGCTGGTCCGGCTTTTCATTTTGTAAACGGACCTGTATGGTATGGTGAACAAAAGCAGGATGCAAAGAGGTATGCTAAGCCAGGGTTTGTGCTGGAAACTGGTTTTATTACCCCGGCTAACAGTAAGTTTTTTATGGACCTACAGGCACAGTATTTCTATGTAGGAAAGGTTGACTTTGGAAGTTATACTTTCAGCACTACCGGTTATGATGGGGAGCAGGTGTCTCTCACCACTAATTTTACCAATACCCGCCTCAGTAACTTTTCCTTTAGCATAGGAGCCGGATATAGATTTAACAGGGGATGATAAAAATAAAGAACGCTGCCTGTCTTCTGAGCAGCGTTCTTCTTTTATATGTCGGTTATAATTTAACCTTTCTTTGCCTCAAGGGCGATATCGATCTTATACTTCAGGTGATCGCGGTGAGCACGGGTAGCGGCATCACCGGCATTGGCACTACTACGGATCATGCTCTGAATTGCTTTCAGCTGGCTGAAGGCTGCTGATTTTGATACGTGGTCATAGCTCTCTTTTCCTTCCACAATGGCTGCCAACCGATCCACATACTCCTGCTGCAGGTTCTGGCGCATCGTATTCACTGATTTACCTAAGTCTGCTTTAAAGATAGCTCCGGTAAGGTCCGTAGCGAAGTTGTGCAGGTTGTAATCATTGCCGTAAAGCTGCGTGTTCGTAATACGCTCCCACACGTTCTTGTGCATCAGCTGGTTCAGCAGGTCCTGGTGAATCATGAGCACGCGGGCATGGATCTGCGGATCCTCGTTGCGGCCAAAATGGTCGAAGCCACGGCGCTGCGTTTGCAGGTAAGCATAAAGACCATCCGGCACATTAAAGGCATCCGGAGAAAAGCCCAGATTGGCTATCGCTTTCATAGCACGCTTCTGTTCGGCAGCCGGAACCGGGGTAAACGGCTGGGTAGCTCCCTCCTGCTTGTTAAAGGCACGGTCTACGTAAACTCCACCAATGTAGCGGCTGATTACGCGAAGGCTGTTGGCATGCTCGCCGGTTAACACTAGGTATGCGTTTCGCAATTCGTGGTAAGACTGATCATCGGTGATCAGCTTTTTCTTAAGTGTAGGATACGCTTTCTTAACCAGCTCCACACGCTCAATGGCATAGCCCACTGCGTCACCAGACATATCACCAATCATCACCCGCGGGTCTATACCTTTACCCGGAGAGCGCATGTCGTCGGCATCGTTACCGAAGGTAAGTGCAGGTTCGGTTGAGCGGGCAAGAATGGTACGTAACTTGCCCTCATCTACCGGAGCATAGCCGTATTCAATCGCCCACAGGTCATAAGGACCAGGCGTGGTGGTATAGTATAGTCCCTGTTTCTCTTTGTCAGCACTAAGGTTAAGGGAAGGATAATCCATTACCGAGCCGGTCAGGCCAAGCTGCTCGGCTTTGGCGCGGTTGTGAATGTCTTTGTGGTGTATCATCTGGCTGGACTTCATGTTATGGTTCAGGCCCAGTGTATGACCAACCTCGTGCAGCACCAGGTAGTAAAGCGACTGCTTGATCATGTCATCTTTATCTACCTCAATGGCAGAAGATCCTTCCAGGGCATCCAGCACCTGTGCGCCGAACATATTGTTCAGGTGCAGTTTACTGCCCAGGTTACAGAAGTGCCTGTTGTCCACCAGTTCTGTATCAGCTTCTTCCAGGCCAAGGGCGGCGGTACTGAAGATTCGGCCCGACTGCAGGCGGTTTGTTACGAACACATACTCCAGCATAATGTCGGCACCCAGAATCTGGCCTGTGCGTGGGTTTACAAAGCTTGGGCCATAGCCACCAAAAGGAGGTATAGGCGAGGAAGTCCAGCGAAGTACGTTATAGCGCATGTCACTAGCATCCCAGTCGGCATCGTCGGGTTGCTCTTTTACAACCACGGCATTTTTAAAACCGGCTTTCTCAAAGGCTTTGTTCCACTGCAGCAGGGCCGCTTTTATGGTTGGGCGGAATTCATGAGGTGTTGTATTCTCTATCCACCAGGTTATAGGCTCTACAGGCTCTGAGAGCGCAGCGTTAGGATCTTTTTTTACCAGGTGCCAGCGGTGGATCAGGTCGCGGTAAGGTGTAGCCGCAGGACTTGTCATGTCGGTTACCTGGTCGGTAAAGTAGCCTACGCGCGGATCATCCAGGCGGGGCTTATAGTCGTTCTTCGGCATCTCAATCAGGCTGTGCTGAATTTTCACGCTCACGTTACGGCTGTCGGTTACGGCACTAGACCCATAACGCACCGGGTAGGGATTCTCGAAAACGTACTCCACTACAATATCGGTGTTTTCAGGGTAATTGTGGATAGCCGCTGTTTTGGTTTTCTCCTTGCTCAGCTTACCCAGGTCAAACGACTGGCCGGGCTTGCTGTTTGGGTTAGGCGAAGGTTTTACCTGTCCCAATACCTCACCCAGGAAAATATCGTCCGCCTTAATCAAGAAGGCAGTGTTGTCGTCGTTCACCGCTTCTATTTTCTGACTGGCCAGGATCGGGCGGTTAATGTTAGCAGCTTCTGCCCGCTTCAGAGCATTTTTATCATCGAAATAGAAGGAAGTGTTCTCCCCTACCAGCTCCAGCCGGTCGAAGTAGCGTCGCACCGAGAAGACTCCATTCGCGCCATAGGCACCCCGAAAATAACCGGCATCCAGCACCCCATCCGTTACGTGGTTGAAGTAGATGTACTCCTTGTCTACCTGATCGTTACGAACCAGCAGGTAAGCTGTGCCACTGGTTGTATCCTGGTACATGGTGAAGAGCCCCGGGTAGGCCTTACATTTCTTGACAACCTCAGATAACTTTTTAGGTCCCTCCTTTTTATCGGCAGGAGCAGTTGCTGCCTCTGTAGGGGCTTCCTTCTTATCTTTTTTCTTGTCTTTTCGCTTTTGCGCATTTGCATCGCTTAGTGGTACTGCCACCAGGCAGGCTGCCAGGGCGGCATAACACAGGCCGGTTTTAAATGGTACAGTCATACTTTAACAGGTTGAAGTGGTTTAACTTTGATTGGATTAAGATTTATATGCAGTTTGGGTCAGCGTGCCGTTAGCTTATTGTGACAGTTCCGTTAATCAGAATTCAGAAAGAACATAACAGCCCTTTCCTCCTGATAGAGGGTGGCTGAACGAAGAGCAAGAATTAAAAAAAGGATGTTACTAATATATTATAAGACTTTTCAACAAGAGGGTATACGAAAAAGGCAGAAAAGGTTGTGCTAAATAGTCTGACAGCTACAGCTTTAACTTTTATTTAACTTATTAAATGCTACCTGTATAGCTACGGTCTCTTATACTATGTAATATTACGATTGCCTGTGAAACAACTTTTACGCCTGCTCTTGTCTTTTTCAAGGGTCCCTACCCACAGGAAGGGAGCCTGCTACTGCTCAAGTGGAGGCAGGAGTTTCATAGCGCAGGTGTAAATCATCCCCCTACCCCCTTCAAAGGGGGACTTTCTGCTTTACTCCTTCTCTTTCCTTGCCAGTAGGAATAGCAGTAGCTATCGAACTGATCCCAGTCCTTGGGTTGAGCGCCTTGTAGCTGTTGCGGTGCCCGAAAGGGCAGCCTGCAGGCGCAGCCGATGGCAGCTTCAGATACACCGCGCGATGCCGAAGGACGAGGCCTCCCGGCCTAGAGGGAGCCAAAGCAAGAAATGAAACGTTAGGCAATTGAGACTGAGGATGAAACGGACTAACAAGAAAAGCAGAAATCTCAATTCGAGTTTAAGGAGTATCAAGCACATAGCCAGTTACAGCTAGTACTGAGAAAATAGACACCCATTAAACAAAAAGCCCTCCCCTAAAACAGAGGAAGGCTTGAACAATCTAATATGTTTCTAATGCATCTCTGCAAGCTCGGTTTTGCCATACTCTTCGCTAACACGTTTCTGCAGGTCAGCAGGCACAGGAGCGTATTCGGAGAAGTGGCTGCGTACGATGGCCCTTCCCTGGCTCAGGTTACGCAAAGACGCTAGCATCTTGTCAAGTTCTGCCAGCGGCACTTTAGCCTTGATCACCTGGTGGTCACTTTCCATTTCCATGGTTGTGATAATGCCTCTGCGAATCTGCAGTTCCGTCATTACATCCCCGAGCAGCGAAGTTGGCACCAACACCTCCACTTCGTACACAGGTTCCAGCAACTGGGGCTCCGCCTGCAAAAAGGCATCTTTGAAAGCCATCATTCCGGCAATTTTAAAAGAAATGTCATTGCTGTCTACGGGGTGCATTTTACCATCAAACACGCTCACCTGCACATCGCGTACATAAGAACCTGTAAGCGGCCCCTGTTCCATTTTTTCCATCACTCCTTTCAGGATAGAAGGCAGAAAACGGGCATCTATTACGCCACCCACAATGCAATTGTTAAACACCAGCTTACCGCCCCAGGGCAGGTCTATGGTTTCAGTACCCCGAATTGGATATTCTTTCAGCGGCGGCATGCCTTCGTAGTAAGGCTCCACCTTCATGGATACTTCCCCGAACTGACCAGAGCCACCAGACTGCTTTTTGTGGCGATAGCTGGAGGTAACTGCCCGCTGGATGGTTTCCCTGTACGGTATCTTTACCGGTTGCAGCTCTACCTGCATCTTATACACATGCTCCAGTCGCCACTTAGTTACCATTAAGTGCAACTCGCCTTGAGTGGCGATAATAAGTTGCCGCAGTTCCTGGTCATACGTCACTTCTACAGTAGGATCCTCTACATGGATCTCCTGGAGTACCTCTCCCAGCTTCTCCTCGTCCTGCTTGTTTGCAGCCGTAATGGCCATCCGTAGTTTAGGGTCTGGAAATTGGATCGGCTCGATATTACCTGTAGCTCCTTTCCCATTTAAAGTGTGATGGGTATAGGTGTTTCTTAGCTTTAGGGTACAACCAATATCACCTGCTTTCAGGCTATCAACCGGGTTACGGTTCTTGCCATCAGCAATGAACAGCTGCCCGATCCGCTCTGTGGTGCCTGTTTTTTCATTCTGCAGTTCCATGCCCACGTTTACTTCCCCGGCCATCACTTTAAAAAAGGACAAACGGCCCAGGCGAGGCTCTACCAAGGTTTTAAATATAAAAAGGCGGGTAGGCGCACTTGGATCACATGGTACCTCCTGCCCTTCTTCGGTATGCTCAGCAGGCATTTCAATAGCAGATGGGGCCACGTTATCTATAAAGCCCATCATACGACCGGAGCCCATGTCTTTCTTCCCGGAGAGGCAGAATACCGGGAACACTTCATGTTTCATCATGCCTATCTTAAGACCCTGCCGCATTTCATCTTCATCAAGTGTTCCCTTCTCAAAATACTTCTCCATCAGATCCTCATCATTCTCTGCAGCTTTTTCTACCAGTTCGTTGTGTAGCTCATTGGCTCGCTCCTTTTCGCTGTCAGGGATCGGTAATTTCTCAGGTTTGCCACCATCTTCCGGAAACCTATACATTACCATCTTCAGCAGGTCAATGATGCTGTCGAAGCCCAGGCCAGCATTTAGGGGGTACTGCATTACCGTAACTGCCGAGCCAAAGTATGCCTTTGCTTCCTCAATAGTCTGTTTAAAGTTAGCCCTGCCGGAATCCAGTTGGTTAACAGCCAGGATGGTAGGTTTCTGGTACCGGTCTACATAATTCCAAAGCAGTTCTGTACCTACTTCCACGCCGTTTTGTGCATTGAGCAAGAGCACGGCCGTGTCACACACCCTGATGGAAGAGATCACTTCGCCAATGAAGTCGTCTAAACCGGGCGTATCCATGATATTGATCTTGTAGTCGCGCCATTCGGTGTGCAGGCTGGTTGCATACACGGAGCTTCCCCGCTCATGCTCCACCTCGTGGTAGTCGGAGATCGTGCTGTTTTCCTCTACCGTGCCACGTCGGTTGATGATCCCTGCTTCATAAAGCATGGTTTCGGCGAGGGTGGTCTTGCCGCTTTTTGCAGGGCCTATCAGCGCTACGTTCTTGATGTGTTTTTCGTCATACGTCTTCATATGGGCAGAATCTGGTTGTTTTTCAGAAAGAAGGGGTAAAACGGAGGCATAATCGCTACAACCTGTGCCTCAGGGCTCTACATTATTACTTATGCGAGACAAAACAAAAAAAGGTTCTTTCTGATATAAAAAAAATGCTACACATCATTTACTAAAGTGCGCATCTTTATTTTGCTTCTCAGGAGAAGTTAATTCGGTTTGGAAAAATCTTTTATCTTGCCTGTTACAAAGCTTAGCGTAAGCGAGAGTGGTCGCGCCAGAGCAGGTGCGATAGCGGTGATTTTTTAGCTAAACATGAACCTTAAAAAGCAGTCCATGAGCCAGTTTTCAATACAGCAGTTGCGTGCAGCGTTCCCAGCATTAAGAGAAACAGATAACAAGAAGCCGTACATCTTTTTTGATGGTCCTGGTGGTACGCAGATGGCACAGCAGGCTATTGATGGAATGATAGGTTACATCACGGATGGAATGGCTAACTTGCACGGGGCCTTCCCGACCAGCGTAAAAACGGATGCGTTGCTGCTGGACGGCCGAGCGGCAGTGGCAGACCTGCTCAACTGCTTGCCGGAAGAGGTTGCCTTCGGACAGAACATGACCTCACTGGCTTTTTCCATTGCCAGAAGCTTAGGGCAGTTTATTACAGGGGCAGATGAAGTTGTGGTAACCGAACTGGACCACCGCGCTAACGTGGACCCCTGGGTGACACTCGCCAATGATAAGGATGCAGGTGTAAAATTTATAAAAGTAAGTCCTGAGACATACACCCTGGAGCTGGACAAGCTGGAAGAGATCATCACGGAGAACACAAGACTGGTAGCGGTTGGCATGTCCTCGAACGTAACCGGTACGGTAACAGATATTACCCGTATCATTGCCAGGGCCAAAGAAGTAAATGCAATTGTGGTGATAGACGCCGTTCATGCTGTTCCGCACCTTACAATGGACTTTAAGAAACTCGGCTGCGATGTGCTGCTGTGCTCCGCCTACAAGTTTTTTGGTCCGCACATAGGAATTGCTGCAATAGCGGCTTCCTTGTTTGAGAAGCTACCTGTGTACAAGCTAAAGCCAGCCCCGCAGGAGATACCCGATAAGCTTGAAACCGGCACTCAGAACCACGAAGCCATAGCAGGCCTGATCGGGGCGATAGCCTTCATCGAGAGCCAGGGAGAAGGCACTACCCGAAGGGAGCGTATAGTATCCGGTATGCAGCACATTGAGGAACATGAACTGCAACTGGGAGAGCGCATTGAAAGCTTTTTAAGAAGCATACCTGAGGTAAACCTTTACCGCGCCCCGGCAGGCACACCCAAAACACCAACCTTTGCCTTTACCCTGAACCAGGTGAATGCCCGCGAGGTTACCAGCTGGTTTGCCGAGCGCTATAACATGTGCATTGCCGACGGCCACTTTTATGCCTCCACCATGGCTGATAAGCTGGGCGTAAACCCGATGGGCGGCTGGATAAGAATCGGACTCGCTCCTTATAACACTAAGGAGGAAGTAGAGCTGTTCGAGCAGGGGCTGCAGGAGTTTATTTCAGAGCGGGTAAGGAAGTAGACGAAGAGTTAGTCATTCTGCAATACCGGGTCCAACCACCCCTGCCCCTCCTTATCCAAGGAGGGGAGCTTTACTTACTGATTAGCAATTGTAGTTTTAGCTACTTGTTACTAAAGCTATCCTTAATCTCTTGGAGTACGTTTTCCAACTTATCAAATACCTCTTTGTTTTCAAAACGGAGTACGCGGATGTTTAGCTTTCTAAGATACTGATCACGTTCCAGATCAGCATACTCTGCAATTATATTATTGTGCACCTGCCCATCCAACTCAATGGCTAGCTGTTCAGAAGGGCAGTAGAAATCAAGGATGTAATTAGCTATGCTGTGTTGGCGCCTGAATTTTCTCTCTCCTAATCTTCCACCTTTCAGGTGTCTCCAGAGCTCTGCCTCTGCAGGTGTCATGCTGCTGCGCAACTCCTGCCGATTGGTTTTTAAGTATTTCCTATTATGTAAAGCCATTCTTACACCAGTATGAAAGCAAGATTATTGTTTAGGAATGCTAAACGTAAAACAGCTAAAGAAGTAAGGCTTGCTCCCCTCCTTGGATAAGGAGGGGCAGGGGTGGTTGGACCCGGTAAAGCATGCTCCCATCAAGAGCTAGCAAAGCGTGTATAAGAAAAACATCCCCTCCTACTTCATCTCAAAAGTACTCTCATTAATCCCCAGCTTGTTTTTAGAATGAAGCTCTACCGGGAAACCCCACAAATAACGAATATGCTCCAAGGTAGACTTGGCACTGTCGGAGTCCAGGCGGCGGTCTTTCTGGATATAATGGGTCAGGTATAGCTTACTTGTTCTATGGAGATCCACTTTTGTGACCTGTATGTTTGGCACATGATTGGAACGGTCATACTGGTTGCTTAAATGCTCGCGTACTTTCCGGTAACCCCGCTCGTTGTGGATGGCCCCGATTTCAAACTCATCATCGTCTTCATCATCCACGATAGTAAATAGCTTCATGTCGCGGATTACCTTTGGAGACAGGTACTGGAGGATAAAGCTGTCGTCGCGGAAGTTCTCCATTACATAGTGGACCTGCTCTAGCCAGTCTTTCCCGATCAGACCAGGGAACCACTGCCTGTCTTCCTCCGTCGGATTCTGGCAGATGCGCTTAATGTCCATAAATATATTAAAGCCCAGGGTATAGGGGTTCAGGCCTGAATAAAATTTACTGTTATACTCGGGTTGGTACAGCACACCGCTGTGGCTCTTGATAAATTCCAGCATAAAACCATCATTGATGTATCCTTCGTCGAACATCTTATTGATGATGTGGTAATGCGTAAAAGTGGCAAAGCCCTCATTCATCACCTTGGTGGCGCCTTGCGGGTAGAAGTACTGTGATACTTTTCGAACGATACGAATAATTTCCCTCTTCCAGGCAGGCAGGGCCGGGGCATACTTCTCTATAAAGTACAGAACATTTTCTTCCGGCTCTTTCGGGAATTTGTACTCCTCTCCTGCTGTCACCGGTTCCGGAAGCTCTTCCAGTTTAGGTAAGGTCCTCCATATTTCGTTATAGTTCTCTCTTTTGATAAGGGTCAGTTTCTTCAGTCGCTCATTCTCTTCCTTAGCAGATATTTTTGACGGCTTTTTATACTTGTCAACGCCATGGTTCATCAGGGCATGAGCAGCATCTAATATGCGCTCCACCTCCTCTTCGCCATACTCTTCTTCACATTTAAGAATAAAATTGCGGGCGAAAACCATGTAGTCCACAATAGACTCAGCATCCGTCCAATCCAGGAACATGTAGTTGTTGGCAAAAAAGGCATTGTGGCCCTGGCAGGCGTGCGCGATCACCAGCAACATCATACAGGTGGAGTTATTCTCCATGTTATAGCTGATGCAGGGGTTGGAGTTGATCACCAGCTCGTAGGAAAGGCCCATACGACCCTTTGTATAATTGTTCTGGTTGAGCACGAAATCTTTACCAAATTTCCAGTGCGGATAGGAAGTCGGCAACCCGGTCAGGGCATAGGCATCCAGCATCTGTTCCGACGTTACGATCTCGATCTGGTTCGGGTAAGTCTTTAATTTGAGGTATTCCCTTCCAATTTTGCTGATCACCTCATCCGCCGCCTCCAGTGTTTCATAATCCCAGTTCGGATTACAAAACATTGCTCTGTATTTATCTTTATCGTTCATGGGTGTGCTCCCTTTATTTTCAGCATGCAAGGCAAATGGTATGCTCCGCCTTTTTGCAAACCTGTTATTAAATCATGGTTCAGATGATCAGGACTCCACCATGTCTTTCCGCTTCTGGAAAAGTCCCTGGAAAACGGGCCAGATCTCGAACACTTCATACACATGCCTGATCGAGAACTCATCATCGTTACTGATTCTTCTGTAGGCCTGCCATAAGTCACTCTCCCTTTCCCTGTTACTGATCTCGATGTAGGCCATGTACTGGATCTCTGGCAGGATCGTCTCCTGCAACAGGTTCTTACATTCCATGGCATCTTGTTTCGACCACACATCGCCGTCTGAGGCCTGACAGCAGTACACGTTCCAGGTCTCATCGTAGCGTTCCCGCCTGATCTTATCCATCAGTTTAAGGGATGGCGCCACCACTGTACCACCGCTTTCGCGGGAGTTGAAGAACTCTTCCTCGCTTACCTCCTTGGCTTCGGTGTGGTGCCGGATAAACACAAGCTCTACATTTTTATACTGCCTGGTCAGGAAGATGTACAGGAGCGTAAAGAACCTTTTGGCGACATCTTTTTCATGCATGCCCATAGAGGCAGACACGTCCATGATGCAGAACATCACAGCAGATGTTACCGGTATAGGCACACGCTCAAAGTTATTGTAGCGCAGGTCAATGTCCTCGAAGAAAGGAATGGTAGTAGCCTGCCTCCTCACTTTCTCAATTTCCACTTCCAGTGCAGCCCTTTCTGCCGGCTTTTTTATGCCAGCCAACTGCTCCTCGAGTGCCTGTAGCTTTTTATCAAACACACCCTTTAAAGCTAACCGGCGCCCCAGTGACTGCTGATAACTGGTTTTGATGTTCAGGCGTGAGGGAACACTGTCTTTGGTGTAGCCGGCCCTCCTCATTTCAAAGTTCTCCGTGCTGTCCATCAGCTTCTTCACCATGTTGGGGAGTGCGAGGTCGTCGAAAAAATACTTTAAGAACTCCTCCCGCGATAGCACCACGGTAAAATCATCTTCCGTAACCTCCGGGCTGTTTGACCCTTTTCCCCTGCCCCTGCCTTTGCCGCCGCCCTCCTTGGGTTTTGGCACACGGTCGCCTTCGTTAAACCGGTCGTTACCCGGCTTAACGATGTATTTTTTACCTGACCTTGGGTCGTGCCGTAAGTTTGGCTCATCGAGTCCGCGCACAGGCACTTTCACGCTGCCCCCCGACTTGCTGTCGGTTATACTTTCCTGGCTGATGATATCGGGTATGGCCTTTTTGATCTGGCTCTCCACCCGCTTCAGAAACTTCTGCCGGTTGCCGGTAGACTTCCCTTTATCATTCTTTCTTCTATCAATGATATGGCTCATGTACTTTCCTCCTATGCCATGGTCTTTCGAACCCGCATAAACCAATCCACCAGTATTCTTATCTGCTTGTCGGTATAGCCTCTTTCCCTCATCCTTCTGGTGAAGTCTTTGTGCTTTTTCTCGTCTTCTTTGTTAGACTTGGCATTAAAGGACACCACTGGCAGCAGATCTTCTGTGTTGGTGAAAATCTTCTTCTCGATCACGTTCTTGATCTTTTCATAAGAATCCCAGCGTGGGTTCTCTCCACCATGATTCGCTTTATAACGTAACGTGAAGTTGGTTACCTCAGAGCGGAAATCCTTAGGATTAGCGATACCTGCCGGCTTCTCGATCTTCTCCAGCTCAGCATTCAGAATGCTCCTGTCGAAAATCTCACCTGAATCCGGATCACGGTAGTCGTTGTTCTGAATCCAGTGGTCGGCATAGATCACATATTTCTCAAAAATATTCTGTCCGTAAGAGCTGTAGGATTCTATGTAAGCCTTCTGAATCTCATCGGCGATAAACTCGGCATACTTGCTGGCCAGCACCGACTTGACCAGGTGCAGGTACTTGGATTCTGTTTCCGGCGGAAGCATCATTTTGATTACCTCCTGCTCCAGTACATACAACAGGTGCACCGGATTGGCAGCAATCTCTTCGCTATCGAAGTTGAATACCTTGGAAAGTATTTTAAAGGCAAACCGGGTAGAAATGCCCTGCATACCTTCGTTGATGCCGGCATCGTCGCGGTACTCCTGTATGGATTTGGCATTCGGGTCAGTTTCCTTCAATGTTTCGCCGTTGTACACCCGCATCTTAGAATAGATGCTGGAGTTTTCCGGCTCCTTCAGCCGTGACATCACAGAGAATTCTGCCAGCAGCTCAATGGTTTTAGGAGCACAGGGGGCGCTTTTAAGAGAGCTTTCCCGGATGAGCTTTTCATAAATCTTGATCTCTTCGCTCACGCGCAGGCAGTAAGGCACCTGCACCTTGTAGATACGGTCCAAAAAGGCTTCATTCTTCTTGTCGTTCAGGAATTTTGCCCACTCCGATTCGTTTGAGTGCGCCAGGATGATACCATCGAAAGGAATAGCGCCGATTGGCTCGGTACCTTTATAGTTCTTCTCCTGTGTGGCAGTGAGCAGTGGGTTCAGCACCTTGATCGGGGCTTTGAACATCTCCACAAACTCAAGCAGGCCCTGGTTTGCCAGGCACAGACCGCCGGTATAAGAATAGGCATCCGGATCGCTTTGCTGGTACTCGGCCAGCTTACGGATATCCACCTTACCTACCAGCGTAGAAATATCCTGGTTGTTCTCATCGCCTGGCTCTGTTTTGGAAATAGCGATCTGCTCCTGTATGGAAGGGTACAATCGAATTACTTTGAAGCGATTTATATCGCCATCGAACTCACGCAGCCTTTTAGAGGCCCACGGACTCATACAGCCAGGCACATAGCGGGAAGGAATGTTGTACTCCTCTTCCAGTTCCTCGGTATAGTCGGCAAACAGCCCCAGCGGACTCTCAAACACCGGACTTACCTGGTCGTCAGCCTTCAGCACATAAATAGGGTTCTGCTGCATCAGGTGCTTCAGCTTTTCGGCTAAAGAACTCTTTCCTCCGCCCACAGGTCCCATCAGGTAGAGGATCTGTTTCTTTTCCTCCAGCCCCTGCGCCGAATGCCTGAAATAAGACACAATCTGTTCTATGGTACTTTCCATACCATAGAAATCTTTGAAGGCCGGATAAATTTTGATCTTCTTATTGGAGAAGATCCTGCTTAGCACCGGGTCCTGTCGGGTGTCCAGAATTTCCGGTTCCCCGATAGCGTCGAGAATCCTTTCTGCAGGTTTCGCATACACATTCGGGTCTTTCTTACATTCCTCGAGATAGGCAGCTACTGTCATCTCATTCATTGAGGCACTGTAATTTGTCTTGATCTTTTCTAAAATGTTCATATTGGGTGTGTCTTTATAACATAATCAGAATCATTTTATATGTAGAGCCAAGCAGTATCTCAAATACCTTATCTGGAGCCCGGGGTACTGCTAAGCAACTAACTTACCATAGGAATGAGGTTTTATTTGGGTGTTTAATTGATTGTTCTTTTCTAACTAACAGAAAAACAGCAGTTTTCTTGTGTTATACTTGCTTAACAGGCGCATGCGCCTGATGTTTCTGTTTGACTGTTCAATTGGCATCTTTTAGTAGCAGTTTGCCGCACTTAAGTCTACAGCAGCTAATACAAAGCGCCTTTCAATGCCAGGGCATAGGTGTAAGGCTCTTTCGGGATGCCATTACATACAGCCTATGTTACTGAATACGTATTATTTCGCATTCCGCCGTTTCTCCTGAACGCGATCTTGAAACATCACGCTACTTTACAGGAGAGGATTTATACTTGAAACAGTAAGCTGATATTTTAAATTCAAAATAAGTAATATTTTATAATACAAACTTTATACGTGATTTATCCTATTTAAGGTGAAAGGTATTTTATCTTCAGTGATTACAATGCAATATTTTAGCTAAACTCCTTCTGAAAATGTGGATCGCTTTCTTATAACAACAGCCGAACACCAATTTTCATTCGCTCAGAGCACGATAGAAGAACTCGCTCCTTTCCATCTGCTACTTTGTTTTTGATGGTTATTATAGGGGTACCTTAATCTATTAATTCCTATATTTACACCCGACAACATCAACTACGTCATACTTATGTATACAGGATTACAGCATTTACACTCGTACCTTTCTTACCTGGTACTTTTAGGACTTGTTATCAGCTTTATTGTAGGTTTAGCTGGTATGTTTGGGAGCAAACCCTTCTCAGACAAAGACAGAAAACTAAGTCTGCTTGGCCTGATCCCAACGCACCTGCAGTGGGTGATTGGAGTAATTTTATACTTTGTTTCGCCGCTTGGTGCCGATAGCATCTCCGGTGCAGCTATGAAAGACTCTGTTACCAGGCTTTATATTCTGGAGCACCCGCTTACCATGATTATTGCTGTTATACTGATCACAATTGGCTATGCCCGTGCAAAGCGCTCGATCGGAGAAAACAGAGGCTTTAAGAACATCGCCATCTTTTACGGACTTGGCTTGCTACTTATCCTGATCCGTATTCCGTGGAATGCCTGGCCAGGTAACTAAGAGAAAAAAATAAGGAAAAGCCTTTCGATAAACCGGGAGGCATTTTTTATGTCCGTAGCTCTCCCGGATGCTTGCCTGGTCAGGATCTCAGGGTTGTTTTTATGCCGGGCCCGGCGAAATCTGAGTGCACTGAATCAAGAGAACAACAACAGGTAAAAATGAGGATAAGCTACAGCCAGTAAGGGAAATAGGCCTCCCAGTACTCCAATCAACAGAAGCATATCCACAAAGCTATGTGAATAAATAAAACTAATATATTTAGCTTTTATTATTCTTTTATCCGTATTTGCTAATTATAATAGCAAAATAAAACTAAAGCAGCTATATGTACAGCACAAAAGTAATTCCTATTCACTCGCGGCTTTTAGAAACTTATAGCATAGCAGACCTGCCTGGCATAGAATTACCCATTTACGCTTCCTATATCTCGGCAGGCTTCCCCTCTCCTGCCGACGATTACCTCGAGGACAAGATAGATCTGAGCAAGTACCTTATCCAGAACCCGACCTCTACTTTTATGATGAAAGTGAAGGGAAATTCTATGATGGATGCCAACATAAACGATGGTGATCTGCTGGTAATCGACAAGGCATTAAAACCCACAGATGGTTACCCTGTGGTATGTTTCCTGGACGGTGAGTTTACTGTAAAGACGTTTAAAATGATCGAAGGCAAGGCCTTCCTGGTGCCAGCTAACCCCTCCTATAAACCTATCGAGGTAACAAATGAGATGGATATGCGGGTGTGGGGCGTGGTAGTGTGGGTGCTGCATAAACCGGTAAAGCAATGAAGACACTCTACGCCCTCTGCGACTGCAATAACTTCTACGCTTCCTGCGAGCGGGTATTTAACCCAACACTGAACGGCAAGCCCGTGGTGGTGCTCTCCAACAACGATGGCTGCGTAATAGCCAGGAGCAACGAAGCCAAGGAGCTGGGAATACCCATGGGCGAGCCTTTCTTCAAGATCCGCACACTGGCAGAGACCGGGCAGGTGCATGTGTTCTCGTCCAACTATGTACTCTATGGAGATATGTCAGACAGGGTGATGCAGACACTGGCACAGTTTACACCTCACGTGGAAGTATACTCTATTGATGAATGCTTCCTGGACCTGGGCAACTTCTATAATAAAGACCTGTTCGCTTACGCCTGGGATATTAAGCAGACCGTGTGGCGCTGGACGGGTATACCTGTCAGCCTGGGTGTGGCCCCCACCAAGGCGCTTGCCAAAGTTGCCAACAGACTGGCCAAAAAATCGGAAAAAGCGAAGGGCGTACTGGTGCTTACAGAGCCATACCATATTCAAAAAGCACTGGAAAAAACCAGGATAGAAGACGTGTGGGGCATTGGCGGACGATATGCTAAGTTCCTGAAAAAGCACCAGGTATTCACTGCCCTGGATTTCACTAAACTTTCTGAAAACTGGGTCCGGAAACACATGACAGTGGTAGGTGTAAGGCTGTTGAAGGAGCTTCGGGGAGAGTCCTGCCTGGAGCTGGAAGAGGTAGCCCCTCCTAAGAAAGGCATCTGCACTTCCAGGGGCTTCGGGAAGCGGGTCAGTTCTTTTGATGAAGTGGAGGAGGCAACAGCGTCTTATGCTGCTAAATGCGCCCGGAAGTTAAGGGCGCAGAAGAGCTGCGCCAGGCTTATCACTGTTTTTGTAATGACCAACCCTTTCTCTGAAAACGAGAGACAGTACCACAACAGCAAAACAATTTGCATGCCTGTTGCTACGAACTCTGACCTGGAACTGGTCCATTACGCCAATCTCGCTCTGAAGGCCATCTACAAAGACGGGTACATCTATAAAAAATCAGGCGTAATCGTTACGGATATCATTCCTGAAAACCAGGTGCAGCTCGGTCTGCTGGATACCGTGGACAGGGAAAAGCACCGGAAGCTGATGACCGTAGTTGATGGCCTCACCGACAGATTTGGCAGAAGCAAAGTAAAAATAGCCACCCAGGGCACTGACAATGCATGGCAATTGAAAAGCGAATACAAATCACCCTGCTATACAACCCGGATCAAGGACCTGCAGACAGTCTATGTATAGGAAAAGAGAGGGTACCACACTTAAACGTTATACACCTTGTTTAACCCGGCAATGGTTATCTGCCAACCTTTCTACTTCTTTATTTTTGCCTGCAGCGCTTCGTGGTTCTTTATTGCTTTGATTTCTCCATCGGAGGGGAGATCATGATATGAGCACCATGGGTGCCAGGATACATAATCCAGGGCATGGCCGGTCCCTCTGGCTTAAGGGGTAAACCAGTACTTTCGGCGGTAGCATAAGGTATGTAAACCACATAGCGCAGGTACCCGTCCTTCACTTCCCCTGTTGCCGGATTAAAGTTATCATCAGAAGCGGTATACACGAACAGCGTTGTGGGCTGCTCCGGCATCTTAAGCTTGCCACTTTTAACCTCTGCTTCGCGTGTATCGAATACTTCTTTTGTACTTTTACCCTGCTTCTTCAGCTCACGGCCCCGCGCCATGAAGGGTTCTAAGTCTTTGTGGTAGCAGGCAGCGGAAAATCCTTCCTGGTTTGGATCATCAGCGAGGCAAACCATTTCATTTGTACCTTTCCGCAGCAGTACCAGTTCCCCCTTCTGATCATAACCATACACAGCAGCACCCTCACGTTTTTCAGTTGGAGCAGCCAGCTCAGCAGCTTTCATCTGAACTTCTGCTGCAGGAACATTTGTCTGTCCCTGAGCGCTGAGTGCTACCAGAAAAAGGAAGGAAGCTGTAAGTATCTTTTTCATGCCAGTAAAGATTTAGTGAGTATTACGTGTATACGCATCCAGATCCTGAAAAGCACTGAAGCACCTATATTTTAGTCAAACAACAGGAAACCTTCGGGAATGGCAAAAAAAGGCAGAACCAGATCCTGGTTCTGCCTTTTAACTGTAATTGCCTGGATAAGCTTTCTTTATCTTGTCTTGATAACTTTGATGGCAGTATTTACGCCTGCTCCTGTTACCTTAAGCACATACACCCCGTCGCTGATTGTTGGAAGCGGAAGTGTTACAGTGGTTAACCCGGATGCTAACGCAACAGTAGTTTGACAAACAACACGCCCTTGCAGGTTGATCAACTGTACTGCTGCTTCACCAGATTCTGCTGCTGTAATTTCAACATTCAGGTTAGAAGTAAAAGGATTAGGGTAAGCCAGGAGCGTTACTCCGGTGCTTGTCACTCCTTTGCTGTTAAGTGAAATAACTCTGCTGTAGCTTTCCTTTCCATTGGTGTCTACCTGGTAGAGGCGATAATAAGCGAGCCCGGAAAGTGGCTTTGAATCAGGGTAGGTATACTTTTTCTTCAGGCTGCTCGCACTGCCCTCCTGAATGCTGCCGATTCTCTCGAAGACTTTACCATCGCTGCTGCGCTCAATATCAAACCTAACATTGCCGGCAACAGTGGCAGTCGTCCACTCCAGAAGTGGTTTACCTTTATCCAGTTTCGCAGTAAAATACAACAGGTCTACTGGCAGAGGTCCAGTGGTGGCCCCTGTACCATAAAAGCGCAGCGTTACAGGCAGCCTTGTCGGGAAACCGTTGCCGTCAACTAGATCAACCGTAAATGTATAGGTGCCCGGAACCAGTGCTACAGGGTCATCCACAGTAATAACACCGGTAAATCGATTTATAACAGTGCCCGATGGCAACACCTGGCCAGGAACCAAAGTCGCACTAACAACACCATTGTCCTGATCCTGCGGCACAGCCAGCACCTCCCCTGCTACATACTCATCAACATACTTCGCCTGGCGGGTCTCATAGTATGCCGGGCAGTTAACGGTGACACTTACACTGGAAGTGCTTGTGGTTGTACTTCCGCCACAGCTTGATGTTACGGTCCAGGTAAAGGTATAAGTACCCGACGAAAGACCTGATACAGTAGTGGTTGCGCTGCCAGGGGAAGCAATTACCACGTTTGCACCTGTCGTGTGCAGTGTGCTGCTTAACTTCCAGACTCCTGTTCCGCCTTGTGGTGGCGTATTTCCCTGTAAGGTTACAGTAACATTCTCACCGCAAAGAAGCGTGGAAGAAGCAGAGGCCGTAGAAACGGCTCCACCGATTACTTCTATGGTTACTTCATCTAATAATCTAAAATCATTTTCACAGGTACTCCCTACTGCTCTTACAGCCACATAATAGTCTGCAATACCTGCTGTTGCAAGCGGATATGTTGTTATCGTTATTTGTCCGCCATTACCAGCAACAAGGTCACTTACGGCTGTGTTGTCGCCGCTTCGTTTAAGCTGGTAAGTATAACCCAATTGCGTAGAAGACACCACCACAGACGCTGTAGCATTAATACACACTGTCTGGTATTCAGGTGTAACAGTTGCTGTGAGAACAGGACCGTTTATCGTAACCGTAAATGCTGGATTGGTAACTGTTATACCACAGGCGGTAGCATTATCAGTAACACGTACATTAAATGTTTCCGTGACTGACACAAAGCCTGTAGAAACAGAAATGCTTCCGTTGGTAACTCCCTGCACAGGAGCTCCGACTAAGTCTCCGTTGCTATTCACAAGTTGATACAAATAGGCACTGTTCGTTCCTGAGAGCATGGCTGTAAACGTATTCGGGCAGCTTGAGCTGATGCTGGTCGGCATGAACGCTAAACCAGTATCAACAGGTAAAGGGTTTACAGTTACAATGGTGCTACCGCTCATGGCAGAGGAGCAGCCGCTGCCAATTTTCATACCCACTACAGTTAAGGTAGTAGAGGCGAAAAGAGCATCTGTTGTAAGTACAATGGAACCGCCGGTACCCATCACAGAGCTACCTGTCTGCACACTTCCGTTCATGATGTTGTAGAAAACGTTAGCCTCTGAATAAGGCATGGTAATCTGTACTGTTTCGCCACTGCAGATGGAAACATTGTTTGTGCCAATGTTATACCTGAGCGGAGCTTTACAGATAACAGTGGTACTTACAGGACGGCTAGGGCAAGTGAAGCCACCTGTTCTGTAAGAAGCTGTTACCGCAGACCCAGGATATACATCAAATGCACTCACACCACTTACTCTCCAGTTGCCATAGGCATCTGTCTGCACTTCAGGATAAGCTCTGCCGTCTACGGTTACTGTAATATAGTACTGGTTTGTAGCTGTGCTGGCAAGGGCAGTACCCGTTACAGCAGTTTGTCCTTCTGTAACGGTATTTATAGTTACTGTGCCTGTTGGCTCTGCCGAAGACACAACAGTATTGGAAGCAGGACTAAGCATCTTATCCACTGCTTTTGCTCTGGCTGTTATCTGAACCCCTGGTGCTATGCCGCCACCGGAAAGAGAAGACAAATCTACTGCCCAGTCGCCGCTTATCGTTACGGTGCCCTTTCTGCCGGTAGCCACCCCGTTCGCATAAATTTCTATCACCGTACCTGCCTGCTCTGTGGAGGTACCTGTGATGTAGGAAACGATGCCACAGTATGGTCCAACATTTATAACAGGAGCAGCTGTAACAGGCGTTACTACCAGGAAATTAGATGCACTTGATAGAATAGACCCGCAATCGGTACTCGTTACCGTTGACCTAACTGTAATTAAATCCCCTGAGGTGAGATTCAAGCTACTGATATTTACGGTCCAGTTAAAGGGACTGGTTGAGTTTACAGACTGAGCGGGAATACTTGTCTGAACACCATCCACTAAAACGACAACCTGAAGGCCCGTGGTAAAGGCGGACATTGTGCCGGAGATAGTACTTATTGTGGCAGGTACATAAGCCGTAGTGCCACCAGTACTGATAGATGAGCCATCCTTCAGGTTAACCTGTGTGATGGTAGGAACATAGCTGTTTAAAGTGCCACTCAATCCGCTCTTGTAACACACCTGGTTTGATTTGATAGACTCACATCCTCCCTGTGGTGTGATGGTTGCCGTATAAAGACCAGTATTCTGGGTTTTGTCTTTTGTTTCGAAAGACAAATACCAGGAAAAAGGTGAAGTGGTACCCGCTGCAGGAGTAAACTCCATCTCAGTTAGGGCAACAGTGTTGTTAGAACTGTGGTAAATTTTAATAGTCTGTGGACCATTGAAGGTAGTAGTTCCTGAAATACCTTTTATACCCCCTGCATCATTATATATACCGGTAATAACCGGAGGAGCTACGGTAACACACATTCCTTGCAGCACAATCACCTTATTTGAAAGGCCAGATGTGTCCTTATTTGAAGGAGTTACTGTTGCCGTGATGACATCATCTACCAGCAAAGTACCTGGGGCTACCCCTGTCAATATCCAGGTGCCATCAGGTTTCACAACCGTTTCTCCAAGGTATACCGGAGTGGCAATTCCATTCACTATTCTTGTGCGGTATACTTTGATAACAGAACCCGCTAGCTCTACTGAGGTTCCGGATACAGAGGTATTTGTTGTGTAGATGGGATCATTAACAATCGGAGGTACAGCGGTAAGCTTTGGGAATTCTCCGGTTTGTATGCCATCCAGGGTAGTAGGTGGGAAAGCAGTTATAATGTCGAACCAGGCTTTGAAGGGATCAAATCCATAATCCCTGAAGTTTAACCCGGCAACATCCGATATGGTGCCTGATAAGCCACTCTGTGCACTGGAAATAGTTACAGCCGACATACGCAGGGGTGTAGAAGTGGTAATTCCACCTTGAAAAGCAGCCAACGGTACATAAAAGTCATAAAAATAATCTATATCCCCTCCTGCTCTGGAGGCTGCCACCGATTTCTGGGAATATTGATCGGTAGAACCGCTGAAAATTATTTGCTGACCCGTAGCAGAATGCTTGATGATCTGTACACCAAAGTTAGATGCCAGTACAACTTCATATTCGAAGCCCGGGTTAGGCGCACCACCCGGAAACTGCCCGTCTGTATCAATGAGTACACTGTATCCTTTTGAAGCAGAAGACTGCCCTCCCAGCCTCATACGGTACATAAAGTTTTTACCGTCGAAGTAAGTTGCGGCAGGCGACCCTGTATTGATGCTGGATTCAGAAGGAGCAAAGTCGGTATGTCCTCCAATAGTACCTGTATTCAGGTCACCGAGCACCTCATTGCTCATTGCCGGGAAATAGCGATAAGGAATCTCGCTGTAAGCGGCTCCTTCGTCTTCTTTTGATGTAAATCCGGCTGAGGTTTTAGAGACATAGCCATCCCCGTTTGGGTCTAAGATGGCTTGCCCCCCGTTGTTGGCTTGCTTTGTGATTAATCCTGGTGTTTGTGCCATTGCTTGGGAGAGGCACACAATGACCAGAAAGACCAACAAAGTTGTTCTTGTGTAAAGTGTTTTCATATAAGGGTGGTATAGGAGCTGTAAAAGTTTTTTGGTACGTATTTACACTTAGATCATGACTAAATATTTACATTTTAAATAAATAAATTTAAATTGCACTTTTTAAACTATTAATTGATAGCTATATTTATTCAATACCTTTCTGTCAAGGCTGCCAAATATACACCCTTTCTGCTTGATATAAAGGCTTTTCCAGTATTTTTCGTTCAAAAGCTTAAACAATGATAATAAATATATATGAATTTAAAAATAATAATAAACAAATATTGTACAACCTTTACATTTGGGTAATAACAACCTCTTCCACTGCCTGAATGCTATTTAAACAGCACCTTATAACCGTCTTGAAATGTCTAAAAATTAATAACTATGATCTTCCCGAATGAGGTAGCTGATACTTTAGCAGAAAAAATGTATTTGGTTTAGCAGCATGTGTTGCTGCTGGACAGGCATTCGGCCTAGATCAGAACTACTCTACCACCGCAACGTTGTAACACAATATTACTTTACATAATAAAACCACTATGGATAACAAAGAATCTGAAAGCTGGGATGAGGAAAGATACCTGGAGTTAAATATGTATTTTAAGGTAAAAATACAGGGCATGGTGGACGGAGACCCTTACATTCAGAAATTGCTACGACAGGATAAAGGACTGGAACTACAAGACCTGGTTGAGAGAATGTCTGATCATGACCAGCAGCTGTGGGAGGAGTTCATATATTTAGACAGGATAAAGCTACACATGGACATGAGAAACCATTTGGAAGGGCGTGGCACTCCTTATAAACCCGGCCATGGCTTCAGCAGCGGCTCGGCCGGAGACAGAGAGGACCCTCAACAGCCTTGGTAGAGGCTTACATCTACTCAATCCACCTACTGTGAGGCCTGGCAATACAAAGCTTCATTTTTGAAAGGGACGAGTGCAAGCACAACTGCCTGCTCGTAAAGCTCTTTTCTATCCAAAACATTGTCTGTCAGGATACCGATGGCACCACCAGCTTGCTTGGAATTGTTCCGGCTAAATATCATATCGTCGGCAGTACCAAGTTCTATCCCCTGCTCTACAAGCTCACGAACCGCACGAGGAAGAAAAAAAGCACCGGAACGCGCCTTTCCCACCATACTCTGGTTACGCACTACAATCCATGCAAACGCAGCTAATTCCCCTTGCAAGGATTCCACACCACCTTCCAAACCAACCCAATAGTCAGCATCCGGATGAGCTTCAAAGGCATTGTTTACCCTGTTCAAAGCCCCCTGCATGGTTTCCTTGTCTGTCATTGGTTGGTCAGACACACCGGAAGGCACTGAGATGGGTTTAACAGTGAAATGCAGGTTTGGGAACATGCGCTGCAGCCCCTCAGCAGCAGCACTTACTTTTACCGGGTTCTTAGATGCGACAACTACGGTAAGTGGTTTATCCATTATTTGCTGATCCATTTTACAAGGATACAAAATTTATGTATCAGAAGTATCTATTCAACAGGTGTAGCTATGTAAGCAGAGAAGGACCACTGATCCAGTGGTCCTTCTCTGCTTACATAGGAATAAGAAGTATTAATTTGCCCGTCTCTTTTCATCCTCTGCCCCACCCGTACGACGACGTGAAGGTGCTACTTGTGAGTGCCCGAACCTATAGGTGAAGCTCAGGGTTACCACTCTGGACTCGCGACGTTGAAAGAAATTTTCTGAGTAGCCAGTAAGCACGGTAGTGGCTCTCACTTTGTTTGTATAGAACGGGTCGGTGACATTCAGTTTTATGTTGGCTTTCTTATCCCACAACTGTTTTTGAACACCACCTGACAGGAACCAGATAGGCTCTATATCCAGGAATCCGTAAATCTCTCTTGATCTGTACACACCCACCACTTCTGCAGACCAGCCATTGGTAAGGGTAATGGTATTGTTGGAGTTAAGTGAAAAAGAAGGTCTTCCACTGCTAAGGTTTGTATCAACCAGATTTCCCCGATAAAGGCCATAGTAGAAAGTACCATTATTTATACTGTTCAGCCAGTTGCCTACAGAGAATGGAACAGTCATGGTCATACCATAATAATCCAGCTTAGCTAAGTTCCGGAAAGTCTGCACCACGAGCTTGTCCTGCGAAGGGTCAGGCGAAAGCACCTGTATCATTACATCCGAAGTATGGCTGTAGCTAAGTTTTGTCACAAACCTTTTGTCAAAAGTATGCGTCAGCTCGAAAGAGTAAGAAAGCTCAGGCTTCAGGAAAGGATTGCTCGCTGAATAAGTACTTGGATCCAGGAAAAACTTAAAGGGGTTCAGCTGATTATAGGAAGGCCTGTTGATGCGGCGACTAAGGGACACCCCCAGTTCATGCTTCTTACTTAAGTTGTACCCTACAAAAGCGCTTGGAAAAAGTTGAGAATAATTTCGGTCAAATTCCTGTCCGTCAGAAAGCTGCTCCCCTTTGGCTATGGTGTTCTCAAAACGAAGTCCTAACTGCAGGCTCACCTGATCCCATTTCTTTGAAGTGTTCAAATAGGCCGCGTTTATATTCTCCTCGTAAATAAAATGGTTGCTCTTGCCCTCATCCAGCACATTTCCACCATTCGTGCGGTCATAAAACTCAAGATTATTGTCAGCGTTTACCAGACTGCTTTTAACGCCTGCCTCCAGATTAGCACCAATGGAACGAAGTGGCTGCACATAATCAATTTTCGCTGACTTGATATCAAGGTTTCCATCCAGTTCTCCATAAAGAAGCTCAGGCCCCCTGATCAGTTCATTTTGTAAGTTGTAGTAACTCGTGCTAAAGTTCTGTATATCACCGTTGGTGTAGGTAACATAGTCTATGTCACCAGTTATCTCGCGTCCCAGGGTATCCAGGGTATGCTTAATGTTAAAGTTAACAGCCTTGTTGTCTCTGTAATGTTCAGCAAGTGCTTCCGTCAAAAAAACAAATTCCCGCTGTCTTACTCCATTCAGAACATAAGATTGATTGGAGTTATCCCGATCCAGGTTAGAGACAAATCCATTAGCAACTAACCCTACCACTGTTTTAGGCGAAACGAAATAGTCCAGGCCGATGCGCGCTGTATGGTAGTTACTGGTGAAGTTAAAAACATTCTGCTGATCGTAAGCCCCCACATATTCACCACTCTTAAAGAACTCACGGTAGATATCAAGCTCCGTGAAACTCTTGCGATAGGAGTAGTTATACCCACCAAATACGTTTAGCTTTTTAGTACGGTGGTTAAGCTGTATACCCTGATCTGCCTTAGCAAACCTACCCTGCCCAAAAGAAGCAGTGTAAGTGCCATTTGTCCCTAAGCTTTTATCCCGCTTCAGTTTGATATTAATGATACCCGCATTACCGGCAGCATCATACTTAGAGGATGGATTAGTGATCAGTTCAATTTTGTCAACGGAGTTGGCTGACAGTCCGCGCAGAATATTGGCCAGTTCTGTACCTGACATCTGCACTTGCTTCCCGTCGATCATAACCATCACTCCACTGCGGCCACGCATGCTGATGTTATCATTCTGATCCACAACAATACCGGGGGCTTTCTCCAGCACTTCCAACGCTGTGTTACCTGCCGATACAATGCTGTTGTCAACGTTCATCACCGTCTTATCAAACTGCTGCTCAATAAGCGGGCGTTGCCCTTCAATCACTACTTCTTTCAGGTTAGTTGCCTCCTGCTGTATGACGACAGGTGGCACGGTAACATTTTCATTGTTTCCGGTTATCTTAACCTCATTGCTGGCTGCCTTGCCCAACCCCACCATACTTGCAATGATTTTATAGTTACCTGCGGGCACACCCTCGAAAAAGTATTTTCCGCCACTCTCTGTTAGCATTCCTTTTACAAGAGAGGAGTCAACAGCTTTAACAAGTAAAACATTGGCAAATTCAATGGCTTTTTTCTCCCCATCCAGCACCTGGCCAGAGATGGAGTTCTGCTGTGCAAAAAGCGTGTTAAAAGAGAGCAGCAGAAGTGGTAGTAATAGTTTTTTCATAAAGTTTTAGATTGTACTAATGCGCAAAATGTTATGGGTGTAATATTTTTTGTTTCAATATGACTGCAGAGCTTCATCTAGCGCTTACCAACTTGCATGCCAATACCCCAAACCTTTAATTACCAACATTTTACACAACATTTAAGGTATGGCACAACCTACAGCTTTGTCTGTTTATGGACAGTTCTGCGTTCGTTTTCGGACAGTTGTAAATTTTACCGGATGAATAAAAGGAGAAAATACCACCTCGGGAACAGAAAAGGCGTTAGAGAGAAAGCTAGTCCTTTGGGCTGGATTACAAGAAAAGGGGTAAAGGCCACAATTTGTTTTGTGAAGGGATAACAGCAAAATAAATTGCTTTGATAAAACATTTTCCGGAAAAAACGTTTATTAAGGAGGTTAATCAAAAGTGCAACATTAAAACATTGTGAAACTGGAATATTATAGAAGGGTCTTTTTTCTTTTTATACAAATATTCCATAATTTCGCTTCCTAAGAGACACAACTACGGACATAAACCAAAAATCACATGTCAGAATTTGCTGAAATAATTTTAGACGGTAAATCTTACCAAATGCCTATTGTGGAGGGCACTGAGAATGAAAGAGCTATAGACATTTCTTCTCTTCGTGCTGAAACAGGCTACATCACACTGGATTCAGGTTACAAAAATACTGGTGCTACCACTAGTGCCATCACTTTTCTGGATGGAGAGCTGGGAATACTCCGCTACAGAGGCTATCCGATAGAACAACTAGCAGAGAAATCAAGCTTTATTGAGGTTGCTTACCTTCTTGTCTATGGTTCTCTTCCGTCAGAGCAGGAATTAAGCGATTTCAGCAACAAGATCAAGAACCACACGCTGGTACACGAAGACATGCGCAAGATATTTGATGGTTTCCCATCAACCGCTCACCCAATGGGAGTTCTGTCTGCGCTGGTAAGTTCACTTACTGCTTTCTACCCTGAGTCTCTCAATCCGAATCAGCAGAAAGAGGAGGTTGATCTGTCTATTATTCGATTGATCGCTAAAATCTCTACTATTGCTGCCTGGTCATACAAAAACTCTGTAGGCCATCCGGTTAATTACCCTAAGAACAACCTTGATTATGTAGCAAACTTCCTGCACATGATGTTTGCCTTCCCAACTGAGGATTATGAGGTAAACCCTGTCGTAGTAGATGCTCTTAACAAACTACTTATCCTGCACGCTGATCACGAGCAAAACTGCTCTACTTCTACTGTGCGTTTAGTAGGTTCAGCAAATGCAAGCTTATACTCTTCTGTGTCAGCTGGTGTGGGCGCCCTTTGGGGTCCACTGCACGGTGGTGCTAACCAGGCTGTAATTGAGATGCTGGAAGCTATCAAAGCGGATGGGGGAGACTCTAAGAAGTATATTGCGAAAGCAAAAGATAAAGATGATCCTTTCCGCCTGATGGGCTTCGGACACCGTGTGTACAAAAACTTCGACCCACGTGCTACAATCATCAAAAAATCAGCTGACGAAGTTCTGGCCGCACTAGGTGTGCAGGATCCTATCCTGGATATTGCAAAAGAACTTGAAGATGCTGCTCTGAATGATCCTTACTTCGTAGAGCGTAAGCTATACCCTAACGTAGACTTCTACTCTGGCATTATCTACCGTGCAATCGGAATTCCAACTGATATGTTTACTGTGATGTTTGCCATGGGTCGCCTACCAGGATGGATCGCTCAGTGGAAAGAAATGCGCGAGAATAAAGAGCCTATTGGCCGTCCGCGTCAGATCTATACAGGAGCAACAGAGCGTAACTACGTTCCTTTACAGGAAAGATAATAGTTCTGCTTTCGAACACATAAAACAAGAAAGGCTGATCCTAAGATCAGCCTTTCTTGTTTTATGTGCCTGATTAATTCATACGTTTGATACATTTCAAACAAAAAGCGCTACAGCAATTCATTTGCCGTAGCGCTTTTTTTCACAATTGATTTCTTCTAAAGGACTTTCATCTCAATACGACGGTTAAACTGGCGATTTTCATCTGACGTGTTAGGCTTTACAGGTTTCGTTTCGCCGTAGCCTTTGTAGCGGATACGATCTTTGCTGATACCGTGGCTTCCAAGATAATCCACTACAGACTTGGCACGCTTCTCAGACAGCACCTGGTTATCCTTATCTGCCCCTACATCGTCTGTGTGACCGGCAATCTCAATCTTCACCTTTTCATTCTGCTGCATGAACTTGATGAGTTTATTCAGTTCCGTTTTAGACTCCTTTTCAAGTTCATACTTCCCCGTATCAAAGAACAGGTTATTTAAAACCACTGCCACACCTGCTTTTATTGGCTCCAGGTACACATCTAATGCCACAGGGCTTAAATTCTTTGGAGAAGTATAATCAAAACGAAGGCTGTTCATCATGTAGCCCGGTGCGCCAACGTATAAGGCATAGGGCTTACCCTCGGTTAAAACGACAGTATATTCTCCTGAAACTTTATCTGAGTTTACCTGCTGCACCAATGAGTCTGCCTGCACATTATAAAGCTGCACCTGTGCTGCGATTGGCTTTTTCGTAACAGCATCGTATACCCGGCCCTGAGCATAGGTACTGTTGTCCCGGCTGCGCGCCTCTTTCGGCACCTTAAATCGGAATAACTGAATAGAAGGAGTACCGGCGTCTGTGGTTACCTGCCTGGAATAATAGCCTGTTTCGTTATCAGGAGTAATGAAGAGAGATCCTTCATCGGCTGAGGTGTTGAGCGGGTAGCCCAAATTCTGAGGTTCACTCCACCTGGAGTTGTTATCCAGCACAGATTTATACACATCCAACCCACCCAGACCTAACCGCCCATCGCTCACGAAGTACAGCGTAGAGCCACTCATATGAACAGAGGGTGCCATGTCGCGACCAGTAGTGTTGATGGTTTTACCCATGTTAAGCGGCTTTGTCCAGTTGCCGTTATCCTGCTGATGGGTTACCCACAGATCCTCTTTACCAACGCCACCCCCACGGTTAGAACTGAAATAGATAGTACGGCCGTCAGCGGATAAACTTGGCTGCGAATCCCACGCTTTGGAATTTACCGCAGTACCCATATTCTTAGGTTTGCTCCACTCATCGCCTGTTCTGAACGAGATGTAAAGGTCGCAGTCGCCTATACCATCAGGTCGGTTACAGGAAGTAAACACAAGTGTCTTACCGTCACCGGAGATAGTGGCAGCCCCTTCATTTGCCGCTGTATTGATATTATCAGAAATAGAAACAGGAACGGTCCATTCGCCCCCTTTCATCTCTGTAAGAAAGATATTCTCGTCGTGATCCGGGCGTGTGCCAATGCGGGCTGTATAGATAAAGTGACGCTGGTCAGCTGTAGTGTATGGAAAATACTGTAAGCCGAATTTGTTAATAGTCCCCGACATCTGTACCGGATCGAAGTTAACCGGATTTTTAATAGCTTCCAGAGCGTAGTCAGCAGTTTTTATCTGGTTTCTGGCCCAATCAACCAGCTTCGCATTCTTTGGGTTTGCCTTCAGGTAAAGCTCAAAGTTACTTTTCGCAGCTTCATACTCCCCTTCTCCCATATAAAGATCTGCCAAATCAAAGTAGTAATTGGCATAAGCCGGGTTGAATGGCATAAGCTCCAGGCCCTTCTTAAGATTCCCAAAAGAAGCAGACTTATTACCCATCATTTTAAACAGGTTGGCAGCGCGCAAATATGCCTCTGCAAAGTTAGGGTCTCTTTTTACTGCTTCCGCCAAGGCATCTAAAGCACGATCAAAATCACGGGCCCGCGCATAATCATTCGCTTTATGGTATAATTTTTCCGCTTTAGCGTTAGTGGTTGTTAATTTCTGGTTCTGTGCCAGGGCTGCAGTAGCAAGGCAAAGTGTGATGCATAAAGTGGAAAGCAGTTTTCTGATCATAAGTTTGTTAAGGGATATCCATGTACTTGTGTGTCTGCAAAGACACACGCCATTTCGGATTGGTTTTGACGTATTCTACTATAAGTGGCGTAATTTCGTTGGCTTTGCTCCATTCCGGCTGCAGGTATAGGTTGCAATGCTCCCCTACTTTTGCCGCGTGCTCCTCTGCCCACTTAAAATCACTTTTGTTAAATATAATCACTTTCAGCTCATGTGCAAAAGGATAAACAGATGCATCAGGTGCCTTAAACTTTTTCGGCGACAGACAGATCCAATCCCAGAAGCCACTTAAAGGATAAGCCCCGGAAGTTTCAATGTAGGTTTTGATACCCTGCTCCTGCAGCTGGGAAGTAAGTGGGTTCAGGTTATAAAGCAGAGGCTCTCCCCCTGTTACAACAACAGCCTTACCAGGAAATTCAGAAGCTGTATTTACAATTTCTTCAACAGAAGTAAGCGGGTGCTGTTCCGCATCCCAGCTTTCTTTCACGTCACACCAGTGGCACCCTACATCGCAGCCGCCCAGCCTGATAAAGTATGCAGCGGTTCCGGTATTAGCCCCTTCTCCCTGAATAGTATAAAAAGCCTCCATCAGGGGCAATTCGCTTCCATCTTTGGGCACTGTAAGAATAGAGGCGGTTTTATAAGCTTTAGTCTCTTCCAAACCTTTGTGAATGCGGCCCTGCCTTTGCAGGCTGACCTATATGTATATTTGCAAAACTTTTCTCTGCCTTCAAAAATTCAAATCTGTGCAGAACTTGCAAAGTTAGGTAAAAAAGAAACAAGGTAAACAGTGTCTTCTGTTCCGTAGTGCCCGAAAACAAGGAAGCAAAGCTGTTGTAACCTCGTATACCACAAATCAGTTAAAAGTGAATCTGATCTATAGCCAGCAGTCTTCTTGATTGTTGGCTGTTTATTTCCTATACTTAGCCAGATATTAAAAAGAAAAGATGCCCAAAATTCTGATTATAGATGATGAGCGTGCTATTCGAAGCACACTAAAAGAAATCCTGGAGTTTGAGAACTACAATGTAGATGAGGCCGAGGATGGAGAAAAGGGGCTTGATCTACTTGGAAAAACCAAGTATGATGTGGTGCTCTGCGACATCAAAATGCCCGGCATGGACGGCATTGAGGTACTGGAGAAGGCGATGGAGATGACCCCAGATACTCCCTTCATCATGATTTCTGCCCACGGAACGATAGATACAGCCGTAGAGGCCACTAAAAAAGGTGCTTACGATTTCCTGCAAAAACCACCAGACCTGAACCGCCTGCTGGTTACTGTTCGAAATGCACTGGATAAATCTGTGCTGGTGACAGAGACGAAGATCCTGAAGAAGAAGATTTCCAAGACCTATGAAATGGTGGGTTCTTCGCCTGCACTGAGCCGGGTAAAACAGGCCATTGAGAAAGTTGCACCTACCGATGCAAGGGTTCTTATAACAGGCCCTAATGGCTCTGGTAAGGAACTGGTAGCACGCGCGATTCATGAACATAGCAACCGAAGCCATGGACCTTTGATCGAGGTAAACTGTGCTGCTATCCCAAGTGAATTGATCGAAAGTGAACTGTTTGGCCATGAGAAAGGCTCCTTTACCTCCGCTGTAAAGCAACGAATTGGTAAATTTGAACAGGCTAATGGCGGTACACTCTTTCTGG
Organism: Pontibacter locisalis; assembly: GCF_042684605.1. Taxonomy (NCBI): domain Bacteria; kingdom Pseudomonadati; phylum Bacteroidota; class Cytophagia; order Cytophagales; family Hymenobacteraceae; genus Pontibacter; species Pontibacter locisalis. Next base: position 110,372 of record NZ_JBHULU010000002.1, on the reverse strand, counting down.
ACGAGGTTGGTGACATGAGTTTATCTGCCCAGGCCAAGGTGTTGCGTGCCCTGCAGGAGCATAAGATCACCCGCGTAGGTGGCGACAAGGACATTCAGGTGGATGTGCGTGTATTGGCAGCCACAAACAAGAACCTGCTGGAGGAGATCGAAGCCAAAACGTTCCGGGAAGACTTGTACCACCGCCTGGGTGTGATCCTGATCCACGTGCCGCCACTTAACGAGCGCAGGGAAGACATACCGGACCTGGTAAGCAAATTCCTGAACGACATTGCCAACGACTATGGCAACAAGCCTAAAACTATCAGTCAGGATGCTTTAGAGTATCTCCAGGGGCTTGACTGGCGTGGCAATGTACGTGAACTGCGAAATGTAGTGGAGCGCCTGGTTATCATGAGCGGACCTGAGATATCGCTTGAAGACGCAAAAGCTTATGCAAGACCTGTTGTGTCTTAAGAGCCTTTCCTAAGTACAAGAGAGCCCCTGCAGTTATATATGGCAGGGGCTCTCTTGTAATTAGGCCTTCTTTTTCAGCATGCAGCATTTTTTATACTTTTCTCCGCTGCCACAGGGGCATGGTTCATTCCTGCCTACCCGCTTGCCATACGGGTTCAGAAGTTCTTTGAAGTTTAAACGGAAGCGCCCCTTAGGGTTCTGCACAAACACCTTTGTTAGTAATCTGTATAAAGTAGGGTGCTTTTCAGCCAATTGCCCGGGCCGCTCAAAAAAGTACTCTGTAACCACTGCAAAAAATTCTGCTTCGCTGGTAGCCCCGTAGCTGTTGATATCCGAATCACCTGCTTTTATCTTCTTGATCTTTCGGTACATCAGTTCCTGCCAGGGCTGTATAAGATCATCAGGCAGATAGGCAGCAGGTGTTCCATCTATCGCCCCGTCGGCCTGGTCCAGCATATGGGCAAACTCATGAATACCGACATTCTTCCTATCGGCCATGTCATTGAACCCTCGCTCCAAAGCAGGCTTAGACAAAGTAACGTAATGGTCGTTCTGGAAAGGGTTGACACGCCCGAGGATCTCTGCTACAGCCTCACTGTCTTTGTCCTGGTACTTCTTTATGCTGCCGGGGAAAACAAGCACCTCTCCCAGGTTAGGATATTCCCAGTCGCGAAAGCCGAAGATTGGTATAATGGCACTGGAGGCTACCAATATTTTTGTTGTGTCATCAATCTCAACATCAATACCAGTAATGCGCTTTTCCGACAAGAAGAGCTGCAGCATCTTCTCAAACCGCTGTTTATCCTCCTCTGTTTTTAAAGTATGGTAAAAGCCTACACGATCATTCAGAATCTTTCGCCACTCTGCCGGAAATTCCTGCGCCAGTACTTCCTTTCTTCTGCGCCCCTTCCTGGTGGCCCATCTATAAAAAAGCAGGACTACGCCTGCCACTATTACAAAAAAAACAATATAACCCATGGCAGGTTTAACGGGAGATGCGGAAGAAGGATATTAAGAGATTAGTAAATTACAGCCCCGAATGTCGGAATTGTCGAAGCGCCCCAGCACTTCAAAGCTGCCGTCTTCATGCATACGGCCTATATCTTTTGTTTCAACAAAGGCACAGGAGTCAACGTTTGCCAGGTCAATAACATTAATGCCACCGGAGCGGTGGCCAGGACCAATATCGAAGGGATCGTTGAGGTCGCGGAGAAGGATACGCATGGAATAACCTGGCCAGAAAATTCCTTCGCCTTTGGAGTAGCCTTGTGAGAGAAGTTCTGTCATACCATATTCTGAGTGGATGGCAGTTACACTAAAGCCCTGCTTGAGGTGCGCGTGCAACTCCTCCCGTATCATTTCCCGGTGGCGCCCTTTCATACCTCCGGTTTCCATAATAATTACCTGGCTGAAATCTTCCTGCCCTTGTAATTTATGCGCCCAATCAAGAAGAGCATAAGATACTCCAATCAGTAGAACTTTTTTCCCGCGCGCCCTCGCCAGTTTAAGGGTTTCCAGCAGCCTGTTATGCTCGTGAAGGTAAAACCCCTGCTCCTGCTGCCCTGTTTGCTTTATGAAGTAATCTACCATCGCCACCAGCGACGAACCACCCTGCTCCAGGTAAGAAGGAAGCAGCGCCAGCACCACGTAATCCTGCAGCGGACCATAGAAGTGCTCAAAAATCAGCTTAGTGTTGTGCGTGTACCACCCAAGGTTTGACAGCAGGTGCTTGCTTCTGTTTTGTTTTGTTGTTCCGCTACTTAAGAAAACTACTTCAGCCTCAAAAGAATCAGTTTTAACTTCATGCGTTTTGAAAAACTCAATAGGAAGGAAAGGGATTTCTGTTAACTCCTTTACCCCCTGAGTAGCTACTCCCAGGTTTTGAAGGTACAGTTTGTAAACAGGGTTGTGTTCTGCCTGGTAATGATACAACTCCATGGCGAGTTCAGAGAAACTTATCTCTGTTGCCTGGTGAAGTTTATGGACGAATTGAGCTTTAAAGTTCATCTAAAGAATTTACAACAAATCCTGTACTCTCAGCGTTTGTTTTAGTAAATTTAGCTTCATTTTCCGAAAATCATACATGAAATATCTGCTAAAGTATAATCTGGCATTGCTTTCTTTGATGGCAGTGCTGGGCTCATGCCGCGAAGAGCCGAATTACCCTGATGAGCCTGAAATCAACTTTAAGAGGGTGGATGTCGATTACAGAAAAGAAACAAATGATCAGGGAACTGAAACGGGCATCACAACTGCTCTTATAACCATGGTAGTAGGTTTTCAGGATGGTGATGGCAACCTTGGACTAAACCCCCTGGACTTTGAACCAGGCACTACTGACCCTGATAGTCAGGCTCCTTTCAACCCCGGCTCTCCCTATGAAAATAATTTTGTAACTGACCTGTACATCAAGAAGCCAGTACCGGGTAATCCCACTGATTCCGCTTTTGTAAGGTATGAGTTTCCGGTGCAGGGCTTTGACTTTAGCGGGCGCTTTCAGAGATTAACCACAGATGACCGGGTAGAACCACTGGAAGGGGAAATCAAATATACCTTAACAGGTATTACTTCAGAATTCTTTAATACAGGAGATATACTAAAGTTTCAGATTTACATTTACGATCGAGACACTCCTGTGCCTAACAGAAGTAACATTGTAGAAACAACACCAATCAAGCTCAACTTTAATTAAACTTACTTAAACAAAAAACAAATTCCCCGGTAGAGAAAGCTATCAGGGAATTTGTTTTAGGACTTACTATCTATAGTTGAGTCTAATAAATCGTTGGATAGGCCTCCGGATCTGCTTCGTGCATGATGTCATAAACAGCCTCAAACACATCTTCAGCATTTGGCTTGGAGAAATAATCCCCGTCTGATGAGTATGGCGGACGGTGGGCATGTGCTGAAAGGCACTGCGGTTTGGAATCAAGCCATCTCCAGGCGCCCTGCTCATCCACTACCTGCTGCATCATGTAAGCTGTGGCGCCACCTGGCACGTCCTCATCAGCAAACAACACACGGTTTGTTTTACGGATGGAATCTGTGATCGTATGGTCAATATCAAACGGCAGTAGCGTCTGCACATCTATCACCTCTACTGACACGCCAAACTCTTCCAGCTGTTTGGCAGCCTCCATTACAATGCGGCACATAGAGCCGTAGGTTACCACTGTAATATCTGTACCCTGCTTCAGAACCTCCGGCTTTCCTAAAGGCACCGTAAACTCTGCAATGTTATTCGGGATACGCTCTTTTAAACGATACCCGTTTAAGCATTCAATAATAAGCGCAGGCTCATCAGACTTCAACATGGTGTTGTAGAATCCTGCTGCTTGTGTCATATCCCGCGGCACAAGCACATGCATACCACGGATACTGTGCAGGATCATACCTATCGGTGATCCGGAATGCCAGATACCCTCTAAACGGTGTCCACGGGTACGAATGATAAGCGGAGCCTTCTGACCACCTTTGGTTCTGTACTGCAGGCACGCCACATCATCAGACAAGATCTGAATTGCATATAACAGGTAGTCCAGGTACTGAATCTCAGCGATAGGGCGAAGTCCGCGTAAAGCGGATCCTATTCCCTGACCGACAATAGTACACTCCCGAATACCTGTATCCGTTACACGCAGTTCGCCGTGCTTCTCCTGTAATCCGGCAAAAGCCTGGTTCACGTCCCCGATGAAGCCAACATCTTCGCCTATGGCAAAAACGCGTGGATCACGGGAAAGCATGGCATCAAAACATGCCTGCAACACCTCGCGACCATCAACAACAGGAGAGTTTTCATCTATCTCAGGCTTCACCTCCTCTACCAACAGCGCCGATTCCTCTGACTGGCTGTACAAATAAGAATTAAAGCGATCGGCATTCTCCCCCAGCGTTTGCTCCAGCCAACCTACCAGCTCACGCTTAGCCTGGTTGTTTTCATCACGCACATAACGCAGCGCCTTACGCACAGCTCGAACAGCATCACTCCTAATAGGAGTAGATGTTTTGCGTAACTCTTCCGCAATGGTAGCAACCTCTGTTATGTGGTCGCTTGCCGCTGCCATGTTATCTAACAGTTGCAGGGCTTCTTCGTGATCTGCTTTAACAGAACCGATAAAATCATTCCATGCATTGGTACGTGATGTACGCACGGCATCTTTTGCCTCTGCCTCTATCTGGTCTAGCTGCTCTGCTGTAGCAATCTCACTTTCAAGTATCCATTCACGCATCTTTTTGAGACAGTCGAAATCAGCCTCCCACTCCAGGCGCTCTTTGGATTTATAGCGCTCATGTGAGCCAGAAGTAGAGTGCCCCTGTGGCTGTGTGAGCTCCTCAACGTGTACCAGCACCGGCACGTGCTGCTCACGGCAAACACGTACTGCAGCCTCATACGTCTCACAAAGAGCCGCATAGTCCCAACCTTTAACCTTAAATATTTCATACCCCTGCTCTCCTTCGGCATTGCGTTGGAAGCCGGCTAAAATTTCAGAAATACTTCCTTTGGTAGTCTGGTACTCCGCCGGCACAGATATTCCGTACCCGTCATCCCAAACCGACACCAGCATAGGCACCTGCAACACCCCACCAGCATTGATCGCCTCGAAGAACATCCCCTCTGATGTTGATGCATTTCCAATAGTTCCGAAGGCAACTTCATTCCCATTTACGGAAAAGCTTTTCAGATTTTGGAGATTTGGGTTCTGGCGATAAAGTTTAGAGGCATACGCCAAGCCAACCAGGCGCGGCATTTGTGAAGCAGTAGGAGAAATATCTGAACTGGAGTTTTTCTGCTCCATCAGGTTTTTCCAGTTGCCATCCTCATCTAAAGACCGGGTTCCAAAATGGCCGTTCATAGCACGACCAGCTGTAGACGGCTCCGCATCCACATCGGTATGCGCATATAGTTGTGCGAAGTACTGTTGCAGTGTCAGCTCGCCAATAGCGAACATAAACGTCTGGTCGCGGTAATAGCCAGAACGGAAGTCTCCGTTCTGGAAGAACTTAGCCATAGCCATTTGCGCTACTTCCTTACCGTCTCCGAAAATCCCGAATTTGGCCTTCCCCATGAACACCTCCTTGCGCCCGGCAAGGCTGGCATGCCGGCTTTCCCAACCGATCCGGTAGTCGTTCAGAATTTCTTCAGTTGTTAATTTCTGAGTTATAGATGCTTCAACAGTTTGCATGTTTTCTCTTTATAAATCAAAAGTATATATCACGTCTAATTTCTGATCAAAAGTACAGAAGATTAGCCTAAAATCAAATTAAGCGCCATTTTGGACATATTTGGCACAATATTGGGAACAGTTATTTTGAAAAAATATTTTTGTATATTTGTTTTGCTCTGGATTTAACAGAACTTTTTATTATTTTTTCGCTTCCTTTGAGCATATGAAGACAAAGCTTTACTTTTTATTTATCTTTTGCCTGGCTTTTACAGCTAATAAAGCATTTTCGCAGGCTGAGATCAAGCTCGAAAAAGAAACACATGATTTTGGCACTATTGCCGAGGGCACGCAGGCTTCTTACGAGTTTAAGGTTAAAAATGTGGGTAACCAGCCCTTAATTATTTCAGCTGTTCAGCCATCTTGCGGCTGCACTACCCCAGAATGGACCAGAGAGCCTATTCAGCCGGGTAAAACAGGCTTAATTAAGGCAATGTATAACAGCACAGGCCGGCCGGGCCCGTTTCATAAGTCAATTACTGTAACAACGAACGCTGCTACGCCAACGCAGGTTTTGTACATTAAAGGAGATGTTGGGCCAAAAGATTTAAAATTAAATTACACTCCGGAACAAAAGGCGATGTCACCGCGTTTGGCACTTGGAAGCACAACGTATAACTTTGGAAAACTTGAAAAAGGCCAAAAAGCAGTGGCTAAGTTCACAGTTAAAAACAATGGACGTGAGCCATTGGTAATACAAGGTGTAAAGAGTTCCTGCAACTGTGTAAGCTTTAAGGTTTCAGAGCAGAATATAAAAGCAGGACAGACGGCAACTTTGGAACTAACGTACGTTCCGATGGTGTTAAAGGATCAAAATGAGGTAGTAAACATTCTTTCGAATGATATCATAATGCCAGACATCAGGCTTACACTAAGAGCTAATGTAGTCGAGAGCCTGGCAACACAGAATATGTTAAGGGAGGGCAAACAGCCGGTACCTTTCAGATAGTTTTTTTCATAGTTTTATTTTGTACTAATGGCAGTGATTTTATCGCTGCCTTTTTTCATTTATACCCCCTTTCGTTCATAAGTTAAACTAACCGAAAATTGCATTGACTTTACCTTTTTTTTCTTCATAATCACTCACTTAGCAAGCTTCCTGCCGCAGACCTTTTATTTCAATTAACTTGTGGTATATTTGCGCAACTTTACCAAACTAGTATCACACATACCATATTTAAGAACGACATGATAATTGGTGTTCCTAAGGAAATTAAGAATAACGAAAACCGTGTAGGTGTTACCCCTGCAGGTGTAATCGAACTTGTGCGTAACGGCCATACGGTTTATGTACAGTCTACGGCCGGAGAAGGTAGTGGATTTATGGATGATGATTATATAGCTGCAGGTGCTTCTATACTTCCTAGCATTGAGGAAGTATACGGTATCGCTGAAATGATCATCAAGGTTAAGGAGCCTATCGAATCCGAGTATAACCTGATCAGAGAAGATCAGTTGTTATTCACTTATTTCCACTTTGCTTCTTACGAGCCTCTTACACACGCTATGATTAAGCAGAAGGCTGTTTGCCTGGCTTATGAAACAGTGGAAAAAGCTGACAGAAGCCTTCCGTTGCTTATACCTATGTCTGAGGTTGCAGGCCGTATGTCAATTCAGGAAGGAGCTAAATACCTGGAGAAACCAATGCAGGGTCGCGGTATCCTGTTAGGAGGTGTGCCAGGTGTTCGTCCGGCTAAGGTTTTGATTATTGGTGGTGGTGTGGTAGGTACCAATGCTGCCAAGATGGCCGCTGGTATGGGTGCTGATGTTACTATCATGGACAACAACCTGCAGCGTCTGCGTTACCTGGATGACATTATGCCTGCTAACGTGAACACGTTCATGTCTAATGAATACAATATTCGTGAGCTACTCCCAACGCACGACCTGATCATTGGTGCAGTGCTTATCCCGGGAGCGAAAGCGCCGAACCTGATCACAAGAGACATGCTGAAGGAGATGCGTCCTGGTACTGTGGTGGTTGACGTTGCAGTTGACCAGGGCGGTTGCATCGAGACATGTAAGCCAACTACGCACCAGGATCCTACTTACATTATTGATAATGTTGTTCACTACTGTGTTGCGAACATGCCAGGTGCCGTTCCTTATACTTCTACTCTGGCCCTTACAAACGCTACCTTGCCTTACGCTATTCAGTTAGCTAACAAAGGTTGGAAGAAAGCCTGCGCTGACAGCAATGAGCTTAAACTTGGCCTGAACGTTGTTCAAGGAAAAGTGGTGTACAAAGGTGTTGCTGAAGCGTTTGACCTGGAGTATGTACCAGTTGAGAATGTTCTGTAAGCGATAAGCTTTTACATAGTAACGCCTTCCCAGCTGATGTTGGGAAGGCGTTTTGCTTTTAGGCAAAGTTTTAGCTGTATCTTTGCGACTGAGTTACAGTGGCGACAAACTTTCGCCACCCTTCTTATACATCTACAATAATGTTCGATAGTGCTTTTAAGCTGTTGCTGCGCCGTTTGGGCCTGATGCTGTGCCTCTACATGCTGCTACGGTTATTATTTTATATTTTTAACTACAGTGCCTTTGCTGATGCCTCTTCAGGACAAACGTTCCTGGCATTTGTATATGGTCTCCGCTTTGATCTGGCTGCCATCACAGCCGTTAATGCACCTTTTATACTTCTCTCGCTCTTCCCTATAGGCAATATCCTGAATCCTTCCTATCAGCGCTTTCTGAAGGTGTGGTTTATAGTTACAAATGCTCCGTTTATTGCCCTGGCTTTAGTTGATGTGGAGTTTTTTAAATTTATTGGCAAACGTTCCAGTAATGAGTTAGCAACCATCACAGGCGACATACTGGATCAATTGGGCCAACTGGCACAGTACTACTGGTACCTGATTTTAGCTTTTGTAGTATTCCTAATTCTCCTTAGCAAGATTTACCCCAAGCAAACCGCTCCTGTAATTGTACAGAAGAACATTATGGTTCGGTCTCTGCGTCTGCTCTTAGTCGCTGCGCTTGCAGTAATGGCTATAAGGGGTGGCATACAGTTAAAGCCCCTGCGCGTAAACCATGCCTTTGTGCTGGAGCCTGCTTCTCTGGGGCACTTGTCGCTGAACAGCCCCTTTACCTTTATCAAAGGAATCGGACAGCCACAGCTGGAGCAAAAGCATTTCTTCCCGGATGAACAAAGCTTGGTGACTGCCATGGCTTTCGATCCAGGTAAGTTTAGTCATCCTACTGAAGAACAAAGGCAGGAAAATGTGGTAGTCATTATTTTAGAGAGTTTTTCCGCAGAATATGTGGGTGCGCTGAACAATGGAAAGGGCTATACTCCTTTCCTGGACTCGCTTTCTACACAAGGGCTTTTATTTCATAATGCCTTCGCTAATGGCCGCAAATCAATTGAAGCACTCCCCTCCGTGCTAGCCGGTTTACCATCGCTTATGCAGGAGCCTTATATTACTTCTGCTTACCAGGCCAATAGATTAGTTGGCTTGGGCACTGTACTACAGGATGCAGGCTATCACACCGCTTTCTTTCATGGCGCGGCAAACGGCACAATGGGGTTTAACAACTTCTCCAAAATTGCGGGGGTGCAGGAGTACTATGGTTTGGATGAGTACCCTGAGGAACTTCGGGAAAAGGATTTTGATGGCCAGTGGGGAATATTTGATGAACCTTACCTGCAGTATGTATCCCGTACATTAACAGAGTATAAAAAGCCTTTTTTTGCTACCCTCTTTACCTTAAGCTCTCATCACCCTTATACCATTCCTGGTAAGTACAAGGGTCGCTTTCCGAAAGGAGAGCTGGAAATACATGAATCCATTGGGTACGCTGACCATGCCCTTCGGAAGTTTTTCAAGACTGCTTCAAAGCAGCCATGGTACAGCAATACCCTTTTTATAATTACAGCCGACCATACACAAAAAAGCGCAGACCCGGCTTATCAAAACGAATTAGGCCATTATCGGGTGCCGCTGATAATATTTCACCCCACCCAGGATCTACAGAACATAAATCTAAAGCAGGTCGTACAGCACGCTGACCTTTATCCTACTATAGTAGACTACCTCAACATAAAAACAGACAAGGTATTACCTTTCGGGAGGTCTGTTTTTGACACAGGTAAAACAGGAAACGCTATTCTCTACAACAATAACTCCTATTTCCTGGTACAGCAGGACCAGGTTGTTGAGCTGGATCAGGAGGACCAGGCAAAGGTTTACAGTTTTCCTGACTTAACTCCTTCACCTTCTTTAAACCCGGAGGCTGAACAAAAATTAAAAGCATATGTTCAGTATTACCGAAACGCGATGGTACATAACAAACTGTATTTCTGGAATGATTAAATCTACGCCTCCCAAACAGGCACCTCCTGAAGCGCCTTGAACTGTCGGGTTTTAAAGTCTACTTCCCAGCAGAAATGCTGCAGGCCATTTGTAATGACAACGTACTTTGCATGTAAAGTCTGGTTATACACCGAAACCTGCTTTACTACTTCCTGCGTAATGGGCACATGGGCAGCTTTACACTCAATCAGCAAGTGAGGGTTACCTTCGTTGTTGTACACACATAGGTCTGTGCGTTTCTGAAGCTTATTATAACTGGTGCCGCGCTCTATGCTGATCAGGCTTTTAGGATAACTTAAATGACCTATTAGGTAATGTACAAAATGCTGCCTTACCCACTCTTCCGGCGTCAGTACCACATTTTTCCGACGCAGGGCATCAAAGATCAGGTAATTAGCGCCGGATTTTGTAATTTTGAAATCAAACGGTGGCAAATTAAGTGCATCCATACTGCAATTTAGCCATTTTCCCATGCTCCGCCCTAGTAGATACTGCTACCAAGGCGGATTTTTTATATCTTGTTATCAAATTACCATTATGAAGACTAAAGAAGAAATTGTAAATGACTGGTTGCCACGGTACACCGGCGTTCCACTCGATGAGTTTGGTGAGTACATTCTGCTCACTAACTTCGTTAATTATGTAAGAATGTTTGCCGATCGTTTCGGTGTAGAGATAAGAGGCTTAGACAAGCCAATGCAAACGGCTACTGCCAATAACATTACCATTATCAATTTTGGTATGGGAAGTGCCATGGCTGCCACCGTAATGGACCTGCTCTCTGCTGTGAAGCCAAAAGCCGCACTTTTCCTAGGCAAATGCGGTGGTCTGAAGAGGAAGACGCAAATAGGCGACCTTATCCTTCCAATCGCAGCTATTCGCGGCGAGGGTACTTCTGATGATTACCTTCCACCTGAAATTCCGGCCCTTCCATCGTTCCGTTTACAGCGAGCCGTGTCATCCATGATCAAAAAGCATGAGATGGACTACTGGACAGGTACAGTTTATACCACAAACCGCCGTGTGTGGGAGCATGACGAGGACTTTAAAGAGTATCTTCGCCAGATCCGTGCCATGGGTATCGATATGGAAACAGCCACTATCTTTACTGTTGGTTTCATCAATGAAATACCTCATGGAGCTCTACTGCTGGTTTCTGATAACCCGATGATACCGGAAGGAGTGAAAACATCAGAGAGTGATAAGTTAGTTACCACAAATTTTGTAGAGAAACACCTGAGCATTGGCATTGACTCACTTCAAGAGCTGATCGACACCGGTGACTCCGTAAAACACATGCGTTTCGAATAATTAAATCAATCATGACGAACACCCTACGTTCCCTTGCTGCAGCTTTATTGCTTGGTGGAGCACTTCTTGGCAGTTGCACGAGTATGAAATCGGGCAATGAAGCCGCAGATCTAATCGTATACAATGGCACCGTCTACACTGTGAATAACAGCTTTGATAAGGCTGAAGCCTTTGCTGTAAAAGACGGTAAAATTATAGCTGTTGGTACCTCGGAAGAGATTCGTGAGAAGTACAAAGCCACTAAGGAGTTGAATGCCGAAGGTAAAACAATATATCCTGGTCTTATTGATGCACATGCACACTTTTTCCGTTATGGCTTAGGCTTACAGTCCGCAGAATTAGTAGATACTGAGTCCTTCAAAGAAGTTGTACAGAAGGTAGTAGAGCAGCGCGAAAAGTACCCTGAAGCAGCCTGGATAACAGGTCGTGGCTGGGATCAGAACGATTGGGCAGTAAAGGAGTTTCCGACTAAAGACACACTGGACCAGCTTTTCCCGGATACGCCGGTTATACTTACCCGCATTGACGGACATGCGGCATTAGCAAATCAGAAGGCGCTGGACCTGGCTGGGGTAACTCCTCAAACTAAAATGGTTGGTGGTCTTGTAGAGGTAGAAAACGGCAAAATGACCGGTATCCTGATCGACAATGCCATAGACATGGTAACCGCTAAAATACCGGAGCCATCCGAGGCAGAAAAACGCCAGGCACTCAAGAATGCCGAAACCAATACATTTGCCGTTGGATTAACGTCAGTAGATGATGCCGGTTTGGATAAGTCAACCGTTGACTTAATAGATGACATGCATAAAAAGGGAGAATTGCAGATGCGCGTATATGCTATGCTTAACCCTACCAAGACGAATAAGGACTATTACTTCCAGAACGGCCCTTATAAGACGGATCGGTTAAATGTGCGTTCTTTCAAGGTTTATGCTGATGGTGCTTTGGGCTCAAGAGGCGCTAATCTGCTAAAGCCTTACGCTGACAAGCACGGGCACTATGGCTTCTTACTGGCCTCTGAGCAGGAGTTCCGTGACATTGCAAAAGAGCTGAATGAGCATGGTTTCCAGATGAACACACACGCTATCGGCGACTCCGCAAACCGCCTTTTACTGGATATCTATGGAGAGGTGCTTGGGGGCAAGAATGACAAGCGTTGGAGAATAGAGCACTCCCAGATAGTTAATCCGGCTGATATGAGTAAGTTTGGCCAGTACAGCATTATTCCATCTGTTCAGCCAACTCATGCTACCTCTGATATGTACTGGGCTGGTGACAGGCTGGGAAATGAGCGCATCAAGCATGCTTATCCTTTTAAAGAACTGATGGAACAAAACGGTTACATTCCACTTGGTTCAGATTTTCCTGTAGAGAGCATTAACCCATTCTATACTTTCCATGCCGCTGTTGCGCGTCAGGATGCGAAGAACTGGCCTGCAAAGGGGTTCCAAACGGAGAATGCCTTAATACGTGAAGATGCGCTTAGAGGCATGACAATCTGGGCGGCTAAATCTAACTTCGAAGAAAACGAGAAAGGAAGTATAGAACCAGGTAAATTTGCCGATTTTATCATTGTAGATAGAGACCTGATGAAAGTGAAGCCAGAAGAGATGCGAGAAACGCAGGTACTTCAGACTTATGTAGGTGGCAGACAGGTTTATAAAAAATAAGCCATTAGTATTGTAAGAAAACATTCATTTTAAATCAAAAAGCCCGCTGAATTAAATTTCAGCGGGCTTTTTGATTTAGACCCTTACCGGCTCCTGCTCCTGCACCTGAGGTTCCATCAACCTTCGTCCTCTAACCATAAACAGGAAAATTAACCCTATGGCAAAGAAAACTACCAGTGCCAAAACACTGTTTCTCATAGAACCTGTTATTTGAGCGATTGCCCCGTAAGCCAGTGTACCGAGTACGATAGATACCTTCTCTGTAACATCATAGAAACTGAAGTAAGAAGCATGATCTAAAGTGGTAGCCGGGATAAGCTTGGAATACGTAGACCGGGACAAGGATTGGATACCACCCATCACGGACCCTACTACTGCCGCTAGTACATAGAAATCAAACTCTCCGCGCACAAAATACGCTGCCACACAAATGCCAATCCAGATAATGACAGCTACAATAAGTGCCCTGATATTTCCATACCTACCCGATAGAAAAGCAAAAGCGTATGCGCCACCTATAGCCACTAATTGTATGATAAGGATAGTAATAATAAGCGCCTCACTTGGCAGGTTTAGCTCTTCAATACCGAAGAGGGTAGCCACGTACATTACCGTCTGAACACCCATATTGTAAAAGAAATAGGCAAGCAGGAAACGCTTTAGCATCGGCAGTTCTTTTACCTGGTTTAAGACCTTTTGTAGCTCTCTAAATCCGTTTAATATCCAACTCCCTTTAGGTTTGCGCTGGTATACATTACCAGGCAGATGGTAAAAAGTATACTGCGCAAAGCCTAGCCACCAGATGCCTGTTGTAAGGAAGGCAATGCGCGGTGGCAAAGACGTATTTTCTGCTGCTATACCAAACCACTGCGGTTGCATAATCATAGCCAGGTTAAAGATCAGTAGAAGCACACTTCCAATATACCCCATCGAAAATCCTTTGGCGCTTAGCCTGTCGTATTGGTCTTCGGTGGCAATCTCAGGCAGGTAGGCGTTATAAAACACAATGCTACCACTGAAGCCTATGGAGGCAAGTACAAATAAAATAAGCGAGATGCTGAAGGTCTCCCGTGTAAAGAAAAAGAGTCCTGCACAAGACAAGGATCCTAGGTAACAAAATAACTGCAAAAACAGCTTTTTGCGTCCACTGTAGTCTGCAATCGCTGTAAGAAAAGGACTCAGCATCGCGATCATCAGAAAAGATCCCGAAATGGCATAAGAGAACAACACTGAGCTTTCAAGTCTGAACCCAAAGAAGTCAACCCAGGTAGATCCATCGGGATTCTTAGCTACAGCGCTATAGTAAATAGGGAAAATAGTGGATATGATAACCAGCGAGTAAACTGAATTTGCCCAATCATAAAAGCACCAGGCGCGGGTAGTGGTGGGATTGTTCTTTTCCATAAGTGAAAAATAGCAAAAATAATAACACTACCTATTGTACTGCTACAGCATATTTAAGCTAAGGTTTTACTACGCTCCTCAACAATTTCTATCACCAGCTCCCACAGGTGTTCATAAGGCACAATTTCAACTTCAGAGAAGGCATCGCCTGGCAGCGGTGTATTACTAAGCTTTTCAAACATTTTGTTTCCTTTGCTCTTTATTTTTTGACAATTAAAGTCCTCTTTGAAAACAAGTATAAGGAACCTTAAAAACAGCCTTGCTCTCTCTGCCTTCGGTCCGCGTAGATACTTGGATATATACTTCCTCAGTCTCTCCACATTCGCTTCATGATCCTCAATATCAGGATTGGATAGTTGTTCAAAAGTATCAAGCACAAGGATCGCAATGTTATACCCTTCTTTGTCTTTTGGTAGTACAGAAAAAGCAGAAACAGCTTGATAATCTTTTTCTACAAAGTCAATCTTAATTCGATATGTCAAAATAACTAAACAGTAGCGTCTGAATATCTCCCATCTCTCTAAATGTGCTACCGGCAGGTTCAGAATGCTATTACAATCTACTGCTGTTCTGTATTTTTGATAAAACAGCGTATAATTCTTTGAGTGCAAAGCCAGAAGCAGGTAATTTTCAAGGAAGGCAAACCAGTTTATTGAACCTACATGGAAATGAGGAAGGTATTGTTCTGCTAACTGTAATCCTTTTCCATACTGCTTTGTCTGTAAATGTGCATATACCATTGCATAACTGTTGAATCTATAGTTAAACCAGTTTGTATGCACAACTCCCTGCTTAACCAGTTCTTCAGCTTTACTTATAATATCTGCAACCGCAGTATAATTACCTTGCAACTCCTGATACTGTATGCTAAAAAAATGGTAATAGTGAAATATTCGGGATGACTTGGTTGTAGTCCAAAGCTGTTCCAGCTTAGTTATATCCTTTGGCAAATTGTCTAGCAATTTCGAGCGAACACCATCGAATGCTTTCGCATTCATAGTTCTATCTAAGAAAATTTTATTAGCTTCTCGCTCAGCTCTTTCTATTACATAATAATGTTCAAGCTTTTTTATCCCCTGGGAATACTTTTTCTTATCACAAAGTGAATTGCTAATCCACTGTTTCTGCTCCAGAATTGGAACAATGTACTCATTTACCTCATTTTCTTTAGCAAGTGTTAATGCCTGATCAAGTATTTTATCAGCCAGTTTGAATTCACTTACAGATTTCAAGCTCTCAACTTCAAAAAGCATAGAGGCACACTGCACCTTTACAAGGTTAATAGGGGAAAACTTACTCTCAGGTAGCTCTAAAAAATGAACATGATTTATTAGCTTTTTCTTAATCCGAGACTTAAGCATTCTGTAGTTTGCAGAAAGATTCTTTGCTCCATATAGTTTATATGCAGCCTCTTCATCTGTCTTTACTTCAGCGTCTCTAACTAAATTAAAGAGCCTAGTATCTAAATTACCACTGTCCTGGAAATTAATTAATGGAGACAATTTTGAGTTATAGTTCTGAACAAGCCTCACCAATCTTATCAACTCTTCCATTTATCTTACTTTAAGCATGAATGCCTTAATCAGGTATTATGAGTTTCTAAAATCTCTAAAATAGACATCCACAAATGCTCATATGGTACTATCTCAATTTCTGAGTAAGCGTCTCCTGGGGGAGGAGTAGATAGTAGCTTATCATAATGCTTCTGCCCCTTCTTTCGGCAAAGCTCAGGATTAAAATCTTCTGTTACAGTAAGTACCAAAAGTTTCAGAAAAAGCTTACTTCGTAGGCTGAAGGCATCCTTAAGGTGCGTATGAATATACTTCTTTAAGCTTTCAATCCGGTAAATTAGAGCCTCAAGATCTTTCTTCTGCAGGAAGAAGTAAAATTGAAGAATGAGTATAGCAACATTAGAACCTTGTTTATCCTTACTTTGCTCTGGTAAAGAAATTAAATAAGGATTTGACGCCTTTGTAAACTGTTTATCTCCACTTATGATAGATAAGTATGCTTGATAAAGCTGCCATCTCTCTTTGGCAACAGGAGTGATTCTTTGATAGTAGTTGTTGTTAAATACCTTATCTAGTAAAACTTTAGCCAGATCATATTTCTGAGAATGAAGAGCCAAAAGGAAGTAGTTCTCCAGGTAGGCAAACCAGTTTATAGAATTTTGGTTAAAGTCAATTAAGTATCTTTCTGCATAAAATAACCCCTTATCATATTTCAAAGCTCTTAAATGCGAGTATACTAATATGTACTTGTTGTAGTTGGCATCAAACCTTGAACTTAAAACTTCACCTTTTTCTACTAAATTCTCAGATAGAACAGTTAATTCAACAATTTTAGAAAAGTCCCCTATTAACTCATAATACCATATATATGCTTTATAGTAAGAGTTAAAAGAATCAAATGTTCTACTTAATCTCCAAAGTCTCTCCAGCTGCTTAACATCATTTTTGAGTTGAGGCAAGTACTCTCTTCTTGATTTAACAGATTTATTTAATTGTATCTTTATCAATTGAAACAAACTAACAGCTTCTCTATCAAAAGCTTTCTTTCTAAGCAGTTCATCTAAGCGCTGTTTGTGCTTCTGAAAGTCCTTCAATGAGCCTAGTTCTGAATTACAAAACAAAATTATCTCTAGTGCAGCTATTTCCTGATTAATTAAATCATATTCTTTAGCTGCTGCGATAACTTTCTTCACATTAAGTTCCGCCAGTTTGTAATCATACTGCTTCAAAAAAAGATTAGCATTATGCAAAAGCATATAACACTCCTGTTCATGCTTAACGTAAGGTTTTACTTTGAGCTTTTGGTAGTTTAGCAGGAAAAGATTATTATAAAATTTTTTCTTTACCCTATGCTTCAGCATCTTATACCGCACATCATTTGGATTAGTACCATATAAATCCAAAGCTGCCTGTTCATCCGTTTCATAACTTCTGTTTAATAGCTTAGAAACAAAGTTCCCTTCCTTCCCTTTCATATTTCGATCTGGAAAGGAATAAGTAACACTGTTACAAAACATTAGCATTCTAGAAAGGGCATTTAGCTCATTCATAAATAAAGTAGATAATTAAATAATTATTAAACATAGCTATATTTGAAGATAGTGGAGTGCAGGCGTCAAAATATTAGTCCTGACAATAAGTTCAAGATGTTTTTGACTCAGTTTAAAAGTTACTTTTTAAGGTTTATTTTCAAATAAATTTCGTTAAAAATGACCTCTAATATATATATATTAATTATTACTAGCCATTTTTATAATTATTTATTTTATTGATGATAGTTACCTATAGACTTTAATATTCTTTTTTTTTATTCAAAAAGTTAAACACTTTTGTCATACCATTAACCCTAAAACTATTAATATGCTATCACTTATTGTTGCAATCGTTGTAAGCCTCACTGTTGGCACTTCTACAGACTTGCCAGCTAACCAAAACCCTAACACAGGAAACACTACTGAAAAGCCTGCCAAGGAGAAGAGCAAGACATCTGATCCTACACTAGGAACAATGGGTGGAACCGGTCACTGGGCTGAAGGTTGATTTATATTCTAATTTATTTTTTCTCTATATTGCCCTTAGTTAATTATCTAGCCAAAGGGTGATTTAAATGCGAAGAATAAGTTTACTCCTACTTAGTTTTTTATTCCTATTAAGCTTTTGCAGCCAACCAGAACGCCAGCCAGAAGAAGTTAGAGTACGGCTGGCTATGGAGCCTGAAACGCTTAGTCCGGTAAACTACAGCGACGTTGGAGCTATTCAAATTATTAATCTGCTATTCCAGAGCCTGCTAGGTGCAGACCTGGCAGGAGATCAGATTAAACCGGTTCTGGCTGCCCGTATGCCTGAAGTGTCTAGAAGTGACTCTACGACACTTTATACATATGAAATTAGAGAGGAAGCCACCTGGGCTGACGGATCACCTGTAACGGCAGCAGATGTTGCTTTTACTTTGAAGGTTTTAAAAGCTCCTTTGTTAAATAATGAGCGTTTAAAGCCACAGGTTGAATTTATCAGGGATATACAGCCGGATGAGGCTAATCCCCGTAAGTTTACCTTTGTTTGTGAAGGTTATGCTCCTGAAATGGAGTTGATGACGGGAGACTTTTTTATTCTTCCGGCCTATTTATTTGACCCAAAAGGGTTACTAAATGCTTACAAGCTTTCTGAACTGCAGGACGATCTTTCCAAGCTAGAAAACAAACAGAACCTAGAAGCCTTCGCTAGCAGGTTCAACAGCGCCGACTTTAACCGGAGCAAAGAACTACTCCAGGGGAGCGGCGGTTACCTGGTGGAGAACTGGGTGCCTGGTCAATATATTACGCTCCGCCGCAAAGCTGGCTGGTGGGCAAAAGATATTGATGCAGATCATCTCACAGCCAATCCTGAGCTAATTAGCTTTCATATTATTCCCGACAATACAACTGCGCTTCTCGCTTTAAAAAACAGGCAACTGGATGTTCTGGAGAAAATAGAAGCTGCTGAGTTTAACCAGCTCCGAAAGGACAGCTCCTTTATCCGTGATTACGCCCTTTATGCTCCTAACTCCTATGAATTTGCTTATGTAGGCTTAAACAGTCGCCTGCCAAAACTATCTGATAAACGCACACGCCAGGCTATCTCCCATCTCCTGAATGTGAACAGCATGATCAAGGTGTCGCAACAGGGGTATGCCTCTCCTACCGTTGGACCTGTACCTCCCACTTCAAAGTCTCTTTATAACACAAACCTTAAGCCTGTAGATTTTAATATCAATAAAGCTAAGGTGTTGCTAAAAGCAGCTGGTTGGGAGTGGTCAGGTGATGGATGGTTTAAACTTATCAACGGAGAAAGAACCCAGCTTACGTTGGAGGTAAATTATCGTGCAGGTAATACCGGTTTTGAAAACGCCGCACTGATTTTTCAGCAAAGCGCAGCAAAAGCCGGAATACCTGTTACAGTTCAGGCGATGGAAGCAAGCCTGTTTGGGCAAAAGTCTAAGGCACATGAATTTGAAATGTTCTTTCGCTCACTATCGGGAAACCCCTTCATCTTTAACTTCAAACCACTACTACATACCTCTTTTGCAGGTATTGGCGGCCTGAACTATACGGGATTTGGAAACGAGATGAGCGATAAGCTTTTAGATGAGATAAACGCGGCTTCTACTCCTGAAGAGAAATCAAGGTTGCTAAAGAAGCTCCAGGAAGTACTTTACGAAGAGGCTGCTTTCATTTCACTGTATTACCATAAAGATAAGCTAGCGGTACACAGGCGTTTTGATAACATCAAAGTTTCCGGCCTAAGCCCAAATTACGACGTAAGTTCATTTTCCCTGAAAAATTAACAGCACCTGATGCTGCCTTTTCTGCTTAAGCGACTTCTCTTAGCCTTACCAGCCCTTTGGTTGCTGGCCACGGTTATTTTTGTACTCAGCAGGCTTTTACCAGGTCCCTCGGGTGCTGAACAAATCCTGCAAGAGAATGGAGGTTATTACAACAAAGGGAGCGTAGAGAGTAGACAGGAAGCCTACAGGTCCTATCTCAAGAGAACAGGGCAAGATTTGCCTCTTTTTTATTTTTCATTGAAAGCAGGCACACAGCCTGACACGCTCGACCTTGTATTTCCGGAATCTGATCGCCTGCTTCTGCAGCGCCTGAGCTGGCATTATGGGAATTGGCCCTTGGTAGCTGCTTATTTTAAAAGTCTTAAGAACGTAGAGGTAGCTTTAGGCCACGCCAGCTCTATTCAGGAGTTAGAGTTGCTCTATACAAGTACCAGCCCGGAATACATACAAGCTCATCTTAACGCATTGGCTGGAACTACTGCTGGCTCTCAGGCAACAGCAGAAATACAGGAACTGAAAATAGCCGCCGCAAAACTTATTGATCAGCAAAACAAGCTGGCCTTTCTAACTCCATCCCTTCAGTGGCACGGTTATGACAACCAATATCACCGCTGGCTAACAGATTTATTTTCCGGCAACACGGGCAACTCGTACAGAGATTTGCGACCAGTTCACGATGTACTTTTTGAGGCTATTGGAAATACCTTCTGGCTAGTATTATTTAGCATAATAGTAGCATTTGGGATATCGCTGGAATTAAGCCTGCAAATGACCATCGGAAAGGTGAAGACGCTAAAAAAGATTCTCCTTCCATCCCTTTTTCTAATGGATAGCATTCCATTGTTTTTGCTTGCCCTCCTCCTACTGGTGCTTTTTGCCTCTCCTGCGTTTGTGCAATGTTTTCCTGTTTTTGGGATGAGCATTCCTGCTGGCACAACTTCCACCTCAAAGCTGGCACTCTTGTATAACCAGTTACCTCATATGGCCTTACCAGCTATATGCCTCATATTGGCAAACATACCTTTTCTTACTACCCTTATTTATAGAAAGATTTCAGAGGAGGCGAAAACAGATTATGCAAGAACAGCCAGAGCTAAAGGCCTGACTGAATCACAGGTAATCAGACGCCATGTACTTCGCAATTCTCTACTACCTGTTATCACAATATTAACCGATGCACTACCGGCTCTGATAGCAGGAACAGTGGTAGTAGAGACTATTTTTGCCATACCAGGAATGGGAAGGTTGCTGGTTAATTCAGTTATGTCCCGTGACTACCCTGTAATAGTAGCCATTGTGCTTGTAGTAGCAACATTCAGGGTGTTAGTATATTTGTTAGCAGATATTGGTTATGGATTGGCAGACCCCAGAACCAGGCAACAGAACGTATGAAACAGCTACTTAGAGAAATAAAACACCTCTGGGAGGAGAAGACAGGCTTTAAGGCAGCAGCTATTTATCTGTCTCTTATCATAGCAGTAGTTGTTCTTTTACCTTTTATACCCTTACCCTTCAGTCCAAATGAATTGGATCTGGAAAACCCATTTCAAAGACCATTTGACTGGAACGCTGAAAGCGCTACAGGCCATGTACATTGGCTGGGCTCAGATGCCCTTGGTCGGGATGTGCTGGCAAACGTTCTATTTGGCGCACGTTCTGCCTTTTTCATAAGTTTCCCCATTATGCTGATTGCTTCAGGCATCGGCTTGGTTTTGGGTATAGGCGCAGGTTATTTTGGGGATTCAGTATTTACTATTAGCCGTGCGGGTCTTGTAGTCGCTTGTCTTGCTGCTCTGTCTTTCTTTTACTTTGGCCTTTACCTTCCTTCAAACCTCTATTCCCTTCACTTTAGCTTTGATTATATCTTTCTAAGCATTGCTATACTTATCATAATATTTACACTATTAACTAAAGTAATACATCCACTTATAACAAAATGGAACTTCCTCAGTTCTAGCTTTCCTTTCCCGGTTGATTATCTTGTTTTACGAATAATAGAGGCTTTAAATAGCATCCCAAGTCTTTTGTTGATCCTGGTGATTGCTTCTTTTCTACCCCCCTCTATTTTTCTGCTTTCAATTTTAATTATTACTGTAAGCTGGACCTCTACCGCCAGGCTAGCACGCGCCGAAACTTTAAGGATAAAACAACTTCCTTATTTTGAGGCTGCTAAAAGCCTGGGCGTTCCCCAGAAGCGTTTACTTGTTAAGCATGTATTACCTAATTTATTAGGTCCTGTTGTGGTGAGTTTTAGTTTCGGACTGGCAGGTTTACTGGCCCTGGAGGCAACTCTTTCTTTTCTCGGGATTGGCTTACCTACTACTTTCGTGAGTTGGGGAAGAACCATTGCAGGAATTAAGTCTAATACTTCGGCCTGGTGGCTGGTTGCATTTCCTGGGGCTGCTTTAGCCCTAACCGTACTGGCTCTACAAACTATTAGCTACCACCTGCTAAATCTTATTCAGGAGAAAAAGCATTAACAAAGTTACTTTTTAGCGTTTTTACTCCTCTTTTAAAAGCTCATAAATAGTATATTTTAAATATATAGCACAACTAATATTGCTAAAGTTAAAGCTCACGGCGATATGACAGCATAATACAACAAATTAAACCCTCTTTCAGGCCTTACAAGCAATGTTACCTTTAAACTCAATTTTTCCTGTTTCATAAATGAGATACTACCTATACTTGTATTAAGTATGAACCCAAACCCACTGAAACATGAGCTTGATAAGAAAAACACTATTGGCAGAACCTACTAATAGCTACACTGCTACTGGCAGGTCTCTTTTGTCAGGAAAGCTTAGTCAGGAGCAGAAAGAGGAGATGTTTGACTTCTCCACTATAGATGGAGGTATGGTAAATCATAATGCCGGATCATTGGCAATCAGCAGTGGATCAGGAATTTTTATAGGAGACTATTTTGTAGGAGTTAGTGACAGCTACCAATCCATCAGCAATTTACCTTTTGTACGGTACTAATGTACTTCACATAAAAAGACTTTAAAATCCCTTTATTTAATTGGTTAGTTAATTTGTTAGTTGTTTGTGTTAATTAGGCGATAAGCCCTGTGGTCCCCTCTGCAGGGCTTTTGCTATTATGCCTGAGCGTTAAGTAACCAATCCATTGCTTTTTCACGCTCTGCGAAACTCTGAACGGTAAAATGATACTGTTCTTCTTTGCTCATAACATCAACAATGTTACCCATCACCATTTGCCCGAGTGTACAACCGTCTGAAATTCTAGCCATCCGCTTAATTCCATTATACTCAAGCAAGGGAAAGCAATAATTCAGAAGCCAGGCTTCTTCTGTAACTCTAGTTGTGTTAGAATTTCTAACATCTGAAACAAAAAACTTTACCTGCCTTGTTGTCAACACTTTAGCTACGTTGTCTATTGCTTCCTGAATGTTATCATCTGTAATGTATCCGTACCACATGATTTCCAATAAGCTTAAAGCTTCATTGTACTTTATCATGTAGTTATTTGTAGGTTTTGTAAAATGCATACCCCTCAAATTGTTATCAAACCCTTCTATACGTGCTTTGTTATAGTTGCTTTCACCTTAGTCATAGAAGTTGTATTACTACATATTTGTATAAATAATTGAATATTGTTCACGTTGGCTACAGGCTCTTACGTAATTTTTCAGGAACCATATACCCTCTGTTAAAAAATTAGTAAAACATTTATGCCATTTTTCAAGTTTGGATATACATATTGTAAAACCAAAAAATAAAACCTATGGAAACAAATGCGAGAGATTTGAAAAACAAAGCAGAAGACTTAAAGACCAAAGCAGACAGTTATAATCCACAGCACAAGGAAGGACCTGTAGCTAGAACTATTGAAGAGTATACCGCCAAGATACCATCCGATGTGTATTTGTGGGCTGCTTTAGGATCAATGGGTGTATCTGCCACGCTTAAAGTAATGAGAAAAGATGAGGAAGCTTTGTTTGTTGGACAATGGGCGCCTTCTTTTTTACTGTTAGGTATATACAACAAACTTGTAAAACAATTAGGAAGTGACTAATCCCAGAGATGGATTACTTATACTTAAACCAGAAAGAGTAGGCAAATGCCTCCTCTTTCTGGTTTAATACCTTTAAGAATTTTTTTATGCTTTTCTTCCAAAGCCGAAAAATCAAACAGCTTGTTTGTCCGGGGCTTCTTCCTCTCTTATGTTAGTTATAAAAAACTCTCCTGTATCTATTCCATCTACCAAATCCTGAATAGTCTTTGTTTTGAAGATCTTTAGCAGATGATCCCGATATGTTTTGATATCGTTATGGAGCGGACAGGGGTGCGTGTCTGAACAATGTTTCATGCCCATTCCACACTTTTTAAATGCACCAAGCCCATCTATTGTCCTTACAACTTCCAACACGCTAATCTGATCGGCAGACCTGTGCATATAGAACCCTCCATGTGGACCCTTAATGGAGGCTATCACATCTTTTCTTACCAGGTCCTGGAGAATCTTGCCTATAAAATGACCAGGTAATTCAAGCTCCTTTGCTATTTCTTTTATTCCTACGTTGTACCCTCCCCTGCTCTGCATGGCGATATACACAATGGCACGTAAGGCATATTCAGTTGTCTTTGAAAGTATCATCTTCCGTTCGATTTGCGGCTGCGAATATATGTTACTTATTGTTCAGTTGCCTTATCCCCTCTTCACTTATCCTGTCAGTCGTCCAGAGAGGCAACCAAACCAGATCCACCTTTACCTCCAGGTTCGGAAATAACCTTAACAGTACCTGTTCCGCAGCGGTTTTTATAGTACCACTCATAGGACATCCGGGAGTAGTAAGGGTAAGCTCCACCTGCAGGACATTCTCTTTAAGGCTTACTTTATAAACAAGTCCAAGATCTACAATGTTAATCCCGATTTCAGGATCTATAATCATCCTCAGTGCTTCGTAAGCATCAGATGCTATATTAAACTCCTGCTTTTCCATAAGTAAAGGGTTTAAGATCTCTCGCTTTGTGTAACAGTATCTGAAAAACGTTGACAGTGTATAAAACAGATGTAAGCGTGAAAGCAATAGCTCCGGCAAGTATAATTGACTCCTGGCCTAGCATTACTCCGCATATCAAGCCAAGGAGTCCAACCAGATAGCAGATGTTTTGCCACCACAAAAGGTGGTGGTTGTACAGGTCTTTCGGCAGGGGAGTCTTGCACTTTCCAACATGAGTTTCATATACATGCATCCAGACAATGAAAGGGAGAGTTTTAAAAGTCTGCCCCAGGATGAGCGCAGTCACAAAGCCCAGAAAAACGGAAATGCCATATACTAAATAAACCGAAGACATTATTTGCTGTGAAATTCCAAAGTCACCGCTTACAAAGATTACAAGCACTAAGGGCAAAAGCAGGAGCGCAAGTGCAACAAAGGTTTGCTTCACTCCAAGCTCCATGTCCTTGCGTTGCATAGTACCTACAGCTTCAATCAAATACAGCAGAAAAAGGAGCAAGCCACCAGCTACAAGACCTGCACATAAAAGTGAGGCTCCTAAGCGTAACAGCATATGATCGAAAACAAACAACACCAGTCCACCATTAATCAGGTTATAGGCCCAGTTCAGCTTTTGAGGCCCCTTTGGGTGCATCAGCAGAAACATCGGGATAAGTTTGGCTCCTACCCCGATGATAAGAAGCAGAAACCAACCTACCATACCTATATGAGCATGTAGTTTCAGATAATGCACATGTTCTTCAGGTAGAAAAGCGAACGTAAAGTTCAGGGCCATCAGCAGGCCAACCAACCCTGTTATGAGAAGCCAGATAGAAGATGTTACAATGAAATCTGCCTCAATCGTCCATTTGGGTGCTCTTCTGGCTGTCTGAATGATATTTAAGTTAAAAAGAAGAAAAGCCATAAACAGCAGGCAAGCAGACAGGTGCATTGTCCATCCCACCTGGAAGTGCCAGAAGGAGTAAGCCAGTATTCCGGTTCCTGCACCCAGCAAAAGGAATGTATAAGCTGCCAGCCGTTCACTAAACAATCTGCAATCCAGTATTACAGGTAGCAACTGGTAAAGAGCTCCGAAAATAATCATTGTGGCCCATCCTAATACAGCAACATGCGTCAGGGTGAGCAGCTTTGGATGAAAGTAATGGCCATTGAAGGCATCAGTAGAAAACAACAGCAGCATACTGAGCACCACAAAAGAAAGGGCAGCAAAGGCATAGTGTGGTAATACAACCCACTTAGCAGGAGAGTTTGAAACAGATGCTGTGCTCATAGTTATAGCTTTCTATAAATCAGTAGATGAACATCGGGAGGTGCGGCCTCTTTCACAGCAACTTCATAACCCCGTTCCTTCAGTTTCGGCAGTAGAAAATGTGGAACCTTTCTGTGTGTCACGAAAAGCGCCTCAGTAGCCGGTAAGATCTCAAGCTCATTAAGAATTGTAACCATTGGCTGGGGCATCTCAAGGTGGCGCACATCCAGGTTCCTAATTCTGCCTTCATAGTTGTTCACTATAACATCAAAGTCTGGAGTCTCTGGTTCACATACATGCGCTTCTGCTCCGGAAGACATAATTAGCCAGAAATAAGTATGTACCAAGTCCTCGTTTAACACTTCTGTGTAAGACTCATAGCCCTTCTTTTTCAGGATATCTATAAGTGGTGTAGGCTCAAAGGTATTTACAAGCTGTAAAGCCTTATTTCCCTTCACCTTATCCAACGAATCCATAATCTTCAGAAAAGGATCATTACCTGAGGAAATATCTTCTCTTACATCCAGTACCTGAAAGTTTTCCTGTGTCAGTTGCCTCAGGTAAGATGGTTTGTCGGCTACTACTCCTGGCTTAGCAAGAGGTTCAGGAGCTGAGTTGTGTTTAAATCCCAGCGGCTCAAGGCACTTGTAAAATTCCTCTATGGAGCACCCGCCAATGCGTGCAGCATCAGCAATGGTAACGCGTGAAGCCAGTACTTTACGCAACAGCGGGTTTCGCAACTTATCAAAGTGCCTGTTAATAGAAGCAATAGCTTCTATCGCATCAGGATTGGCTTTAAGTATAGCTGAAATCTTAGTATTAGCTGCTATTTCCATGGCTATGATGCGATCTTACTTAATCCAGAACTCAGGAGTAAAAGAGTCTTTCTTTAGCTGATGTTTTTGTTCCAGGAGTTTTCCTGTGATTTCTAGTTCTCCGGCACCAACTACAGCCTGTAGGTAAGGAAACAGCTCACGCTCCTCCCAACGAATATGATCAATCAGGTCCTGCTGTAAGGTCTGGAAGAGATCCTGTGTCAGGTTAAGTTTTTTCCCCTCACAAATGATTTCGATGATTTCATGCAGTAGCCGATGCTCTTCTTCCATCCTGATCTGGG
The DNA here is from genome assembly GCF_042684605.1 of Pontibacter locisalis. Classification (NCBI taxonomy): domain Bacteria; kingdom Pseudomonadati; phylum Bacteroidota; class Cytophagia; order Cytophagales; family Hymenobacteraceae; genus Pontibacter; species Pontibacter locisalis. Next base: position 83,309 of record NZ_JBHULU010000002.1, on the reverse strand, counting down.
CTGTATCATTCTTTGGCAGCAATCTTTGCAGGAGCCACTCCTCCTCTTCGCAATGCTCCTTCAGTATGTTGTTCCAGAAATAGCAAACATAGTCTCCGATTACCTGCAAGTCAGCTCCGTTTTTTATTCCCTCCCGTATTTTCCAGCAGAACAAAAGTCCGAAATGGTGTTCACGTGAAAGTGGAACCAAGCTCTTGTCTCGCTTTTGTGGTTTGATAGCCTTTTCCATCGCTTCGGTGGGATAATCCCTTTTAAATATTAAGGAGAGTAGGCCGCTTGATTTATAAAACAGCCTACCCTTTAAACTACTTCAGCACTTCTTTCTCCAGCTCAAGTGCTTTAGGAAACAGCACATTGTTTTCCAGGTGGATATGCCTGAAAAGGTCATCCTCAAACTCCTGGAGCTTTTTAAAAGCCACTGTGTAAGTGGCGCATGCATCAGCTGGCAAAATGTAATTGTTAGTTAGTTCACGTATTGCCTCCAGCTCATTTCCTGCATGTTCATGCTCCATTTCCATCATGTTTATAGGATTCTGAATAGAGCCAAAAGCAGGCTTTTCAAGTTTTACATTATTTTTCCTGGCTTCTTCCAGCTGCTTAATATATGGGAAAAGCACGCGCTCTTCTTTAGGCATATGCGCCTCCAGTTCATTGGCTATGTTTGTGAAATGCTTCGCTACTTCCAATAACTCAGGGTGCCGACTGCCATGTACCCGGGCTATTTTGGCTGTATACTCATAAATTGCCGGAATTGCATCCCGCACATACGTGTGGTGCATGTTTTCTATGTAATCCGCAAGAAAGGAAGGTGACCACTTGTCAAAATCAGCTTCACGGCCTTTCTCAGCCTTTTCTGTTGCTAACAACTCCTGCTCCAGTTGGTCAGGGTTGACTCCCTTTTCTTCACAAGCCTGTTTTACCGATTTTTTACCTCCACAACAAAAGTCAATCCCATACTTTTTAAACACTTGTGCTTTGCGGTAGTCCTTCGCCACCAACTCTCCCACTGTCTCCCCCTCTTCTGGTGTTAATTTGGATATCTTCACTTCCCATACTTCGGGCCCTTGCAGCAGGTATTCCCATTTAAACGTATTGCCCCGTTCTCCAAGCAACTGGTAGTAGAGTGGCTTCGGATCGTGGTCGTTATGAATAACGAAAGCCTCCCCACCTTTACGGTTGTCAAACCATTCAAAAATGGTAGGATGCTTCATGCGTGGCTCAAGGATTGTTACATCCAGCTTTTCAATGTTTTCTGTGGTTTCCATGTCTTAAGATTAAAAGTCTGTACTCAATCACCATAACAAAAGTATAGACTGCTTCAGATAACAAAAGTATAGACTGCTTCAGATAATAAAAGACACAAAAGTCTTTTATTAAAATGATCTTCATCATTCTTTTCCCGCTGATTTTACAGGACTTTTGAAGACCTCTATCAATTCTAAAGTCACAATAAGATCCTCTCTACCTCATGAAAAAGAGCTCTTCATCCGTTCCTAAAAAAGGCATATCCATTAAGAGACTGTTTACTTCAGCACAGCAACAACCTTATGACATGTTCAGCTATGAACTCAGGTCTTCCACCATCAGAACCCCCTCCGGCAGCGTAGTCGCCGAGATCAATAATGTGGAGGTTCCGGCTGGGTGGTCTCAGATTGCGACTGATATTCTGGCACAGAAATACTTGCGTAAAGCAGGAGTACCGCAGCCGGATAGCAGCACAGGACCTGAGACTTCAATAAAGCAAGTTGTACACCGGTTAGCCAGTTGCTGGCAACAGTGGGGGAAGCAGTACAACTATTTCAAAACTGAAGAGGATGCGCAGGTATTCTATGATGAGACGGTTTATATGCTGCTGGGGCAGTATGCTGCTCCCAACTCACCACAGTGGTTTAATACAGGCCTTTATGAGTCTTATAAGTTGAAAGGAAAGGCCCAGGGGCATTTCTATGTTGATCCGGCTACAGGTAAAGTAGCACAATCAGCATCAGCTTACGAGCGCCCACAACCACATGCTTGTTTTATCCTGGCCGTAGAGGATGATTTGGTTAATAAAGGGGGGATTATGGACCTGTGGGTACAGGAAGCACGTATTTTCAAATATGGTTCAGGAGTAGGCTCCAACTTTTCCAGTATCAGGGGAAAAGATGAGAAACTAGAAGGCGGGGGTACTTCATCGGGCCTCATGTCTTTCCTCAAAATCGGGGACAGAGCGGCAGGTGCCATCAAGTCAGGAGGTACTACACGAAGGGCGGCAAAAATGGTAAGCCTTGATCTGGATCACCCGGAGATCATAGAATTTATAAACTGGAAGAAGGAGGAAGAAAGGAAAGTAGCAGCATTGATAGCCGCGGGATATAGTTCTGACTATAACGGAGAGGCTTACCAAACGGTATCAGGACAAAACTCAAATAACTCAGTACGTATTCCTAACAGTTTCTTCAAGGCCTTACACACGAATGGTGACTGGAAACTGACAGCACGTACGGATGGGCATGTGGTAAAAACTATCCCTGCAAGTGAATTATGGGAGCAAATTTCAGAAGCAGCCTGGGCCTGCGCAGATCCGGGCCTGCAGTTCGACACGACCATTAACGAGTGGCATACCTGTCCTGCCGAGGGACCTATACGAGCCTCTAACCCCTGCTCCGAATACATGTTCCTGGACAATACCGCCTGTAACCTCGCCTCTTTAAACCTTACGAAGTTCTATGATTCAGCAAAAAAAGAATTTGATGTAGAAGCCTACGAGCATGCCTGCCGTCTTTGGACAGTGGTGCTTGATATATCTGTGCAGATGGCGCAATTCCCATCTGAGGCTGTGGCACAACGCTCTTACGATTACCGCACCATTGGCTTAGGTTATGCTAACTTAGGTGCTCTGCTCATGATACAGGGCCTGCCGTATGACAGCAAAGAAGCACGCACAGTGGCTGGTGCTCTAACCGCTATCATGACAGGCACAGCTTACAAGACATCGGCTGAACTGGCAGCCGTACTTGGTGCTTTCCCAAAGTATGCTTCGAACAGAGAGTCTATGCTTCGTGTGGTTCTTAATCACAGCTATGCTGCACATAACACTCCCCAAAAGTATGATGGTCTTTCCATAAATCCCGAACCACTTGACCCGGCGCTTTGTCCGGAGAGTCTATACAATGCTGCTTGCCAGGCTTGGGAAAAGGCCGTGGACCTTGGTATAAAGCATGGCTTCAGAAATGCACAGGCTACAGTAATAGCCCCCACTGGCACCATTGGTTTGCTAATGGATTGCGACACGACTGGCGTTGAGCCTGACTTTGCCCTGGTGAAGTATAAAAAACTGGCGGGTGGTGGTTATTTCAAAATCATAAACCACTCTATACCGATTGCACTCAAACAGTTGGGTTATGATCAGGAGCAGATTCAGGCAATTGTCAGTTACGCCAAAGGCCACGCTACCTTACAGGGGTGCCCACACGTTACCCCTACCTCACTACAGGCATTGGGCTTTACAAAAGAAGAATTGGCTGCACTGGAACGCAGGCTCCCAACTGCTTACGATCTGTCATCTGCTCTCTCAGTGCACGTTCTGGGAGAGGACACGATGCAGCGCCTGAACATTGCCCCTGAGCAATACAGCCAGCCAGGCTTCAGCCTGCTCCGTGCAATGGGTTTCACGGAGAAACAAATAGAAGAGGCTAACGATTTTGTGTGCGGCACCATGACCACAGAGGGTGCACCATACCTGAAATCAGAACACTATGCTGTGTTTGACTGTGCCAATCGCTGCGGCAACAAAGGCACCCGTTTTATAAAAGCAGAAGGACATATCAGGATGATGGCAGCTGTTCAGCCTTTTATTTCCGGAGCCATTTCCAAAACGATTAACCTCCCTAACGAAACAACAGTGGAGGATGTAGCTGCTTGCTATGAGTTATCGTGGGAACTTGGGTTGAAAGCCTGCTCCCTTTACCGTGACGGCAGCAAGCTCTCACAGCCGCTCTCTTCCGGTAACAGTAAAAAAGGAGAAGACAAGCAGTCTGATCATTTACAAATCAGTCAGGATGCAGAACAGGTTCTAAAAGCAGCCCAGGCCATTCTTTCCAACTCAGCAAACGAGAAATTCCGGCAGCAGCTCTCGCATATGGTAGAACGCCGCAAGTTACCAGACAAACGTAACGGCTTTACCCAAAAAGCTAAGATAGACGGACACACTGTATACATCAGAACAGGCGAGTACGCAGATGGCTCTCTGGGCGAAGTGTTCATCGACATGTACAAAGAAGGTGCTTCCTTCAGGTCCATACTCAACTGCTTTGCCATTGCCGTATCGCTGGGCCTACAGTATGGCGTTCCGCTAGAAGAATTTGTAAACCGTTTTACCTTTACCCGCTTTGAGCCGGCTGGTCGTGTGGAGCACCCCAACATTAAATCAGCAACCTCCGTGTTTGATTACTTGTTTCGTTTGCTGGGTTACGAGTACCTCAACAGGGATGATCTGGTGCATGTAAAATCAGAAAAATCCGAAGATTCTATAGATAAAAACTTAACACCTCCGGCAACACTGGCTCAAACAAACGCTGGGCCAGCTGGAAACGAGGCAGAATACAAAGTAGTGACACAAAGCCGCACACTTCTTATGGAGCAAACCCAACAGGTGTTGGCCTCCATGATGGGAGATGCCCCCGTATGTAATGTCTGCGGACATATTACCATTCGCTCCGGCACCTGTTACAAGTGTTTGAACTGTGGAAATAGCTTGGGATGTAGTTAATTTGCAGGAATCAGAAAATCAGAACTTACTTGTAGAATAGACTTCTGGCAGGTAAGTTCTGATTCTCTCGCTTCAAATTTGAATTACCCAGTTGAAAAGAATGTTAAATGATTACCTTCAGCTAAATCAAATGGCAGATAAAAAAGAAATTCTACACCTGGATGATGTCAAGCTATTAGTAGACACATTCTACACCAGAGTAAGAGCAGACGACCTGTTGGGACCAGTTTTCGAGGAGAGGATCAAGGATAACTGGGCCAGGCATCTGGATATCATGTACCGCTTCTGGCAAACGGTACTTCTCGGAGAGTTAACTTACCAGGGTAGTCCTGGCCAAAAACATATTACCTTGCCTGTAGATGAGGCACATTTTGAGAGGTGGCTCAACATCTTCTACCAAACTTTAGACGAGTTATTTACCGGTGAAAAAGCAGTGGAAGCAAAGTGGCGGGCGGAAAGAATGGCTGAAATGTTCTCTTCCAAAATCGCGTATTTTAAAAGCCGGTCGGGTGCTATACTTTAACGCATTTCTTCTCGGCACATTCTCTCTGTAGCCTAATTTCATCCCGGACTTTCGCTTCATTATTCCTACTTCCGCTTAACTGGCCCAGGAAAAACAGCAGTATTCCTACAGGTAAAAGAATACTCACTCCAAAAAGAAAGTTATTGTAAAAGGGAATTGCACCCGCCATTAACCAAAAGAGTAGCCCCTGCACAAAGAGCATTGACTCTGAGCTTATAAAACCGAGTAAAAACAGACCCATACCCCACCTGCTTATTCCATGCTTAAAGCTTAGCCACCCTTGCTGCGTAAAAAAAGCAAATAGAAAAATACTGATAAACCCAATGAGTACCAGGTGAAGATAGCCGATAATAAAAAGGCGAAGCCGGAAGGCTAATTCTGCCATATAAGGGAAAGCTGAAGCGAACTGCATTCCTGTTTTAAATAAGAAAGCCACAGCCGCAAGTATAAATAATCTGCGGCTCCATCTGCCAAACAATATCAGGATCTGCCTGTGTAGGGGCACCAGCATAACGAGTAAAATAATCAATGCCACTACCTGTACAAAAGCAGCCACTCCACTTACCAGGTATATGTTGGCATCCGGCTTTGTCCAGAGTACCGACAACAGGTAAGCAGGTATACATGACCAAAACATTAGTCTGAAAAACAGGACAGCTAACTTGCTGTTAAAAGAAACCTGGTAGTACTCCAGCAGCCAGAAAAGAAGGCCCAGCACGGAGAAGGTAAACCACCCATTATACTGAAAATGCAGGTAGAAATAGATGGCATTGAAGTACATTTCACTACCGATATGCCCCAATGCCATAATTGGTCCCATTACCCAGGGTCCCAAAGAAGAAATAGCTAAAAAAAACAGGGCCGCCTTCACAAACTTCAGTGATAATCTGTGCTCTCCCATGTTTATCTTTGCCTTTCCTGCATCTCTCAGAAACTGATAAATAAACCAGTAGCTTAGCAGCATGTGAGCCGTTGAAAAAGTGATGGAAACTGCTGCATAACCTTGTACCGGAAAACTGAAAAGCATCCCAAGCACCGCCCCCTGAGACAGCCAGAATTGCCAGGTATACGTTTTTTGATTTCGTGATTCCTGGGGGAGAAAAGTAACAAGCAAGGCGACAAAGACTGCAGTATAAAGCCACCCTAGCAATGCCACATGCGAATGTGCATGCAATAAAAACTTATAGTTGATTTCTTTAATCGCCCCCACAAACATCCATCGCAGCAGCAGCCCCAGGAAAGCCACTATCACCAGGTTGAGAAACGCCACCAGCAGCCAGTTTCGTTTCGCGTGTAAGTCCGGTTTAAGGTAATCTGGAAAGGTCACAGGTATCATCTTCATCAGCCTCTAGAGTATATGTACTGCCAGTGTTCTCTGCGCTGCACTACCAGTTACTTCACCAACCTGACCCTAGCTCCATAGATAAGTGCTTTTGCAAAGTATGGAGAAGTATGAGAAGATGAGTCTACTGCCTTGGGTTTTTTACAAGTGTAACCTAAACCCTTTTAGCATAAAATGACATTGATCATTCAAAGGACTGTAAATCCTCATTTTTGAACTATCAGACCCGGTGTACCTTGTGAAGGCAAAATAAGGCTATGACTCAGGCAACATTACAACAGATTTTTAAATGATTTGATGCCGGAAAGGTGGGCCGAAAGCTTTAAATATCATGCTAACTCCTGAATATAAATTCATAACCAGTATCAACTCTCAATTTATGTCACCTAACACACCGCATACTTTTCACATACCTGTAATGGGATTGGCTTTTTCCGTTGACTCCCCCCTTAAAGTAGCTCGGTTCGGTATCTCATCAGTTGTTTCTCTAAGCGATGACTCATTACTCGAGCAAATGCGCGCATACTACAGTCAACAGTATTTTCTGCCTTATCAGCCCATTACAGCTAAAGAAGAAGATTACAGGGCCAGGCGCATTACTGCCTGCCTCGATATGATCGATGAGATTGTAAAGCTACAAATGCAGCAACTTCAGCAGGAAGAGTTTGTTCCGGAATCAGAGTTAACAAAGTATTTCCTGTTGTTACCAGAACAGTCACCACTAAAAATGTTGTATAGGCAGATGTTACATTCCGAAGATGAAGACACCAGACTGCTTCTGCAGAACGAACTTCGGGCATCACTAGTCGCTGGCAGCATTGATGTCAACATCATGACAAAGCTCGACAAAACCAACTATGACGAAAATGGTGACGCCCTACCACAGGAATACACAGATGCCATGGCAGCCTTACGGGGCTTTGCAAATAGTACAGTTAACGCGGCTGTAGTGTTTTCAGCAGGTATGAACATGCGCCTTTTTGGCTACATGGACCAGTTCAACTGCTTCTTTCCAGATGCTGCTGATAAGTTTGATAAAAAAATTATCATTAAAGTGAGTGACTATCGCTCTGCCATGGTGCAGGGTAAGATATTAGCGAAAAAAGGTTTGTGGGTGTCAGAGTTCAGAATAGAATCTGGCCTGAACTGTGGTGGACATGCCTTTGCCACAGATGGCTATCTTTTAGGTCCGATACTCGAAGAGTTTAAACAGAATCGTGAGGCACTCCGCAAAGAGCTTTACAGTATTTTCAGTTCTGCACTGGCAAGTAAAGGTATACCTGTACCGCTGGATATTCCGGCACAAAAACTAACGGTGCAAGGTGGTATAGGAACTCCCCAGGAGCATGAATTTCTCATGCATCAGTACGGTGTCGACTCCGTTGGTTGGGGAACCCCTTTCTTACTTGTACCAGAAGCTACCACTGTAGACGAAGAAACCTTACAGCAATTAGTAGAGGCTAAAGAGGAAGATTTGTATTTAAGTCCTATTTCCCCGTTGGGTGTACCGTTTAACGCATTGCGCAACACATCAAGTGAACAATTAAAAAACCTTAGGGCCGAGCGTGGCAAGCCTGGAAGCCCCTGCATAAAAAAGCACCTGGTATCTAACACGGAGTTTACAGATGAACCCATCTGCACGGCATCACGCAAGTACCAGCGTCGCAAGCTGGAAGATCTAAAAAAGCAGGATCTAAACCCTGTAGCATACCTGTTGGAAGAGGCAAGGATTCTGACCAAAGAGTGCCTTTGTGATGGTTTGGCTAACTCTGCCACACAACTGTTTACCTCAAGCAAAAAAGCAGCGACAAAGGCTGTAACGATATGCCCTGGCCCAAACCTGGCTTACTTCTCCGGCATATTTAAGCTACAGGAAATGGTGGACCATGTTTACGGACGTTTCAATGCTTTAAATAATACCTATCGGCCACACGTGTTCGTAAATGAACTGAGGATGTACGTAGACTATTGGAAAAGCAAGAAAGAAGAACAACTGCAAACCCTGACAGACAAACAATATAAATACCTGCAAAGCTTTTGGGATAATCTGCAGCATGGGATTCAATATTACAAGCAACTTCTTCCGACCATGTTCAGGGATGAACTGGAGCGACAGGTGATCATGCTGGATGAATTATTAGATGCAGAAGATCAACTACTCCTTGGCCGTTTAGAGCAGGTTGCTACCGTTTAAGAAATGAGTAAGATAAGATTAACACGCCTGTTTATCTTTGAGATGGCGCATGCACTGCAGGGCTACGATGGTCCCTGCCGTCATATCCATGGACACTCTTATACATTAGAAGTAACCATAATTGGCACTCCACTTATAGATGAGAATCACCCAAAGAACGGCATGGTGCTGGACTTTGGAGATCTAAAGAAAATTGTAAAGGAAACCATTCTGGAGGACTTGGATCATGGGTTGCTTTTACAAGCTGACACAGATAAAGATCTGGTGGAAACTTTACGAAAGCTACACCACAAGCTACTGTTAACTCCATATCAGCCAACATGCGAGAACATGCTCATCGACTTTAAATCAAGGCTCCGTAAAGTAATGCCTGAACATGTAATGTTGCACAGCTTAAAACTTTGGGAAACCCAAAACTCTTTTGCAGAGTGGTACGCTTCCGATGAAGGTTGAATTACTTATAACACACCTGCAAAACAGCTCTGTCTTTAGTTAAAGACAGAGCTGTTTTGCTTAAATAACCTCCCTATATAAAATGCTTAATATGTGGACAATATTAATTTTGTAGTTAATACTTATCAAATAAACTTTTAAGTAATTAGGCGCGGATATATTCTTAGTTACTCCTCATTTAGTGAACTACCTATTATTGTATTTAGCAACGAGGGTAATTTCTATACTGACTATAATTTTTTCTTTATATTACTGGTGAAATACGTTGACATAACTAAAGTCCAAGGCAGTAGCTCTGTTACTTAAAGGTTAAGCTTTTTATGCTGGCTAATCAGGTATAGGGCAAAAAAAGCTGGAACCCCTGTAAGGATACCTTTGACCAAATCAGGCAGTCCAACACCTAACCTATGAAAACACTTGTACTCCTTTCCTTTTTGTTATTCTTACCCCAGGTTCTGCTAGCTCAAACCATCACAGAGTCAGCTGACCTGCTACTGGGCGTTAGGCACTCAGCCGCAAAGTGGGCAGACTTTGACGGGGATGGGGATGTAGACCTTATCATCTCCGGTGGGGACAGCCTTGACAGGCCCACCACGAGGTTGTACGAGAATATCAGGGGGCGCCTTGTCCATAAAGAAACTTCCCTGCCAGCTCTGGATTTTGCCGCCCTGGACTGGGGCGATTTTGATGGGGACGGTGACCTGGATTTGCTGGTAAGCGGCACTACCGCCACTATGACAGACCTGGAGTACTTCCTGACGCGGATATACCGGAACGATGGGGGGACGTTTACCCACTATGAGGCTGGGCTGCCCTCTCTGATCTCGGGCGACGTCCGTTGGGTTGACTATGACGGAGATGGTGACCTGGACGTGTACCTCAGCGGCATCTATGCTGCAGCTGGTACCTATGAGTATGCCAAGATCTACCGCAATGACGCGGGCAGGTTTAGTGATATAAAGACAAAGATACTCAACACACACCAGGGGCAAGGCGACTGGGGGGATTATGACAACGACGGAGATCCTGACCTGGTGATCACTGGGTTTCATCACAATACCTACGTGCTTATGCTTTTTAGGAATGATGGCGGAGTTTTTCGGCAAATGGAGGTGCCGGCTTTCATCCCCGTTGTCAACAGCTCAGCCAAGTGGGGCGACTACGATAATGACGGGGACCTTGACTTGGTTGTCACAGGCGGTGATCAGCTTCCCCTAATGAACCGCGACCGCGCAAAGGTGCGCCTCTACGAAAACCAGCCCTGTGGCTTTGTGCGCCATCAGATCGATGATTTAGGAGGATTTGGTGAAGTGGCATGGGGGGATTATGACAATGATGGCGACCTGGACATCCTTGCCAGTGGAGACTGTGCCCCCTGCAGGGACCTTGTCGCCTCGGTCACCCGCATCTACGGCAACCAGGAGGGGGAATTTATAAGCGCCGGCTTGGGCTTTGTCCAGTTGCACAATGGGTCGGTTGCCTGGGCTGACTATGACAACGACGGCGACCTTGACTTTGTTGTTACGGGGGTACGGCGCTCTGACAGTTCCTTCCTCGCCAGGCTCTACATAAACAACCTTAACAGTGCCGCCTTTGAAAGCAACACTCCCCCTGCGCCTCCCTCAGGCTTGCTGGCACAGGTTCAGGAAGGCGCCGTCACACTTACCTGGGAGGCCGGCTCAGACAAAGAGACGGGCACAAAGGCTCTCACTTACAATGTCTTCGTTAAGGACGGGGCTGGTAATTTTCTTCTTTCGCCCATGGCAGACACAGAGACGGGCTATCGCCAGGTTGTCTTAGGGGGAAACGTGGGGCAAGCTCTGAAGCATGAGCTCCGGTTGCCAAAGGGTTACTACTACTGGGGTGTACAGACAGTGGATGGAGCATTTGCAGGCTCCCGCTTTACTGAGGGAGGGGCTTTCGAGGTAGCTGGTGCCCCGCTGGCTGAGAATGCTGCGCCGCCCAACATCATCACGCCAAATGGCGACGGGCTTAACGACAGGTTCGTTATCAGCACAGGAACTGATGCTGTGTCCTTGAAGGTGTACAACCGTTGGGGGAACCTTGTCTTCAGTGCAGAGGAATATCGGAACGGCTGGAGTGCTAACGGGTTGCCTAATGGCATTTACTTTTACCAGGTGAACAAGCGTGACGAATGCTCTAATGAGACTGTGAGCCTCCGGGGATGGGTAGAGGTAATTAGGTAAGAAAGCATGCTTTGGCTTTGACAGGTAGAAAGTTTAATTGGTAAGAAAGCTTTCTATGAATGGAGTCTGGTTTGCTGTCATTCCAGCAAAAGCACACTGAGCTTGTTCTCTTCAACGGATTCCATCAGCTTTTCCAAGGGAGCAAAACTTCATGTCCTGTGTGCACTGATTTGCCATGGATTGATGCTACTGTCATTAAAGTTGTTGCCTTTTAAATGGTCGGTTTGAGCCTCGACAGCTAACTGTACCTTCCTCAATACTTCACTAATTGCCATCTCAATAACTTTTTTGATTTTTGTTTTACAAGGTGAATATTTAAGATTAAATTAGAAAATGCTCTTACCTAATCTAAGATAATCCAATTCAAGGTGGAAGTAACGATGCGTTATTATTTGCCGCATAGTTACCTAATCTAACCTTTATTAATAAAAAGAGCGCAAAGCCTAAGCCCGCGCTCCTCTTAAAACACCAAAACACTCATCTTCTGCTAACCGGAGTCAGCAGTTATCTACATATCTCTTTTAGAGAAGATTCTTCTTGAACTAAGTACCGGAACTAAAACCCAGAGCAGCAGCAGGCCAAAAGCTAGCCCTATCCCCCACAGGCTTCCCAATATGCTTTTATACAGTGCCCCGGTATAGCCCATCAGCGCCGACACATCCAGGTTCAGCAGCACGATGATTCTTCCCAGATCTACCGGGTTAAAGGCTGTAAGGGCAAGCGTTGCATTCTCCAGCGGGTAATCGCTGAAGGAGTAAAGTATGAACAGTACAATGCCATCGTAGATCAGCGCAAAATAGAACCACAGCAGCAGCGCTATGCCTATGCCTTTGGCCTTGTCGCGGGTAATTACTGAAGCCAGAAAAGCCAGCGCCACAAAGATGAAGGTAATGAAAACACCCGTCAGCAGCAGGTATAGCCCAGTTATACTAGCTCCGAAAAGCAGTACCGGCAAACCAACTCCAAGTACAAAAGCTCCTGATAAGGAGCACGCCACGCCCAGGTATTCGCTCATGAAAATTTTGGTACGGTTAATAGGCTGCGCTACCAGTAGTTCCATGAACTCATAGGAGTTGTAGAAATGCGTGGTGGCGAACACAATGCTTATGAGCGGCACCGTGAGCAGCACCAGGTTCAGCAGGCTGAGTATACCTTTGTCCGGACTGCCCCCCAGGTTAAACAAGCCAACTGACAGCAGTAGCAGAAACAAGGTATAAGCCAGCACTATTTTGTTACGGATGATGTCGTAGAAAACGTATTTGATGATCTTATTCATGGCTAGTCCTCCTCATTCATAATTTTGGCAATTGCACGGCTCAGGCGCTCCTCGTTGGCCTGGGCTTTGATACCGGCAATCGTCTCGTGAAATTTCAGCTGCCCGTCCATCAGGCACAGCACTTCATCGGCCACTTCCTCGATCTCACTCATGATGTGCGAGGTGATCAGGATCAGTTTCCCATTCTTTTTCTCTTTCAGGATTTTGCACTTCAGGATTTCAGCTGAGATAGGATCAAGGCCGGCAGTTGGTTCGTCAAGTATAAGTATCTGCGGGTTGAACATGAACGCCAGCGCTGCACTTACTTTCTGCTTGGTACCTCCAGACAAAGCCCCCATGCGTTTTTCATACATCGCTTCCAGTCCGTACAGCCCGATCAGCTCTTCATCGATCTGCTTTACATCTTTGCGGATGTCGCGGATCATACCGATCACCTGGCGTATTTTCATGTTCTCAGGGTAACGGCCAATCTGTGGCATGTACCCTATCTGGCTGCGGTAGGCGTGCTTGTTCAGCACACTTTCACCACCTATTTTTATATCACCATCATCGGGCAGCACCATACCAAGTATACATTTGCTCATAGTCGTTTTACCCGACCCGTTCGGACCGATAATGGAGATGACTCTACCTGCCCCGAAGCTTGCGCTTACATTGTTAAGCACCTGTAGTTTACCGTAGGACTTGCGTAAGTTTTCTATCGTTATCATGATCTATCTTCCTCATCAGGGGTTGTTCATCAATAATATTCTCAGGTATAAAGCTTGGCAGCACCTTCTCCACGTTATCCATCAGGTCCACCATAAAGCTGCGCATAAACATTACCGAAGGCGGCACTTTCTCCACCAGCATCGAGTACAGGCTCACGGGGCGATAAGGCACGTCGCCAATTTTGTCTTTATCCAGATCATAACCGCTGTACTTATCCCAGTAGTTGTTCTCGAACTTGTTCAGCGTGGAGTTACCGTTGGTGCTCACATCGAAGGAGTTACCGGTGAAGTTGTTGTGTTTAAAGGTATCGTCCATGCAGCTGCTCAGCAACCTTACGGCCCATCCGTTACGGTCAAACGTGTTTCGCTGAATATCCAGGCGGCTGGAGCTTTCCATATAGATGCCGGCAGTGTTGCGGCGGAAGGTATTGTTATAGATGACACTGTTTGTAATTTCCTTTAACAGCAGGCCATAGGCAGCGGCACCCCAGTTATCCTCAAACTTGTTGTGCTCCACACGGATATTTCTAGTGTACATTACTGCCACACCGGCACCATTCTTACGGAAGGTGTTATAGGTATATACGTTGCCATCTGAGAACATGAAGTGCAGACCGTAGCGCTGATTGTTATGGCTAAGGTTATTCTTGATGCGGCTGTCCTGCACAAACTCCAGGTAAATACCATCACGGTGGCCTTCCACCCTGTTGTTGCTGATTATTGAGTTGCTGGTGTACCAAAGATGAATAGCATTTCCTAGCGACGACTCATTTACGCCTTTCACGTCCTTTCCAATTACCGTGTTTCCTTCGATCAGGCAGTGGTCGGAGTTCTGCAGGTAAATCCCGAAATAAGTATTGAGGATGGTGTTGTTCAGGATCCGGATGTTGCTGCGCTCGATCACGCGGATGGCGGCATCGTCTCGGGTATAGCTTGTTTCGATGTTTTTAAAGGTTAGGCCCTGTATCGTTACATTGTCTGCTGTAACAGTCATTATCTGGCCTTTATAGTTTCCGTCGATCACCGGGTTGTTCTGCCCGATAAGCGTGAGCGGCTTGTTGATCTCTATTCCAAATTCCCTGTACACACCACCGTCGATTACCACTGTGTCGCCAGGTCTGGCTTTTTTCACGGCTTGTTTTACCGAAGTAAATATACAGGTTTTGCACACTTCTAATGTACTGCTGAAGGCAGTTCTAGCCCACAGCAGTAACACCAGAGTGGCAAGGAAAAATATGTTATGTCTATTCAGGTCTTTCATTATTCTGAACGGCTTTAACTGCCTCGTTCCAGCTCAACAGCCGACCGCCCTGCTCCTGCTGTATTTTAGAAGCGACAGCTTTGTCGGCAATGGCTGTCAGATACATACCCATGGGGCTTGGCAGTGCTTTGGTTTGTAAGAAATGTGCGCTGCGCGCATCGATCAGTTCATCTGGCCGGGTATAATCCGTAACCAGTAAAAAAGCGGCTTTCTCGCTTTGCTCCGGCTGCTCATGCACATAGGCCATCAGGCACTCCGAAGAGTCGAAGAAGTATGGCTTACCCTTGTCGTTCACAAGTTCAGCCCCGTAGCGATTGTCTGCCACGGTCATGTTGCAATGCGCGCAGTTGGCAGCGCCATAAGCTATAGGCTTTGGCTCCACCTGGCAACCACCCATCAGGGCAATTACCAGCATCAGGCAAAATGAATAAATTAAAGTTTTCATACCAATGCACGTTTTGTATTTGCTGCCTGACCTTTTGTGGCTGTCTTCCTGCTAAGAAAGTACACCAGCAACGAAACTGTTATCCCCAGGAAAATACCCAGGCTACCCAGCGCAGGTAAAGAAAGCGCCTCAAAGTTTAGCAGTGTTTTGTTGCCAAGCAGCGGCGGTATGTAAGTCATGCCAGGCACTTTGATGGCAGCTTTCGGATCCAGGTTGGTACCGAAATCCACCAGCCAGAGGTAAAAGTCAAGTATACCTGCCGCACCGGCAACCATTAAAAAGCCACTCCAACCCAGTACCAGTTTCCTTTTGCCTATCAGTGCAGTCAGCACCCCTGTTACCATAAAAAAGATAACGATGTAGGGCATGTACTGTAGCTCAGCAAAAGAGTCGGCATGAATCGGTTTCATCCCAATGTAATGGTTCAATATGTTAAAATTCTGAAGCACGTGGTCGGAGCTACCGCCGAGTTTGTTCACCCAGATGTGCAGTTCAAGTCCTTCAGGGTATTGTGGGGCTTTGAGGTAGATCTTCCACATCGGGAACATAAACAGCAAGCCAAGAGATAATGCTGCCACAATCATCAGCACTCTGTTGTAAGCTTTCATCCTTGTATGGGTTAAGGTGAAAATAATTAATCAGCGGAGGGAGCCGGGGCTGCCTCCGCTGATTTTCCAGTTAAGCCTTATTTTGCAGAGGCTACCGGTGCTGTCTTCTTCTTACCAGTTGAGTAGGTAATCGGAACGTTAGATCCTTTTGGAGACACTCGGATGTATCCTTGCATTTCCTGGTGCAAAGCAGAGCAGAAGTCTGTGCAGTAGAACGGATACACACCTGCTTTCTTCGGTACCCACTTCAGGGTCTGGGTAGCGCCTGGCATGATCAGTGTCTCTGCGTTATTGGCTCCCATCACGGCAAAACCATGTGGTACATCCCAGTCCTGCTCCAGGTTAGTAACGTGGAAGTATACGGTGTCCCCTACCTGCACACCTTCGATGTTATCCGGGGTCATGTGGCTACGGATGGCTGTCATTTTCACGCGTATCTTGTTCTTGCCTTCACGTGTCACACTTGCCTCGCTTTCTTTCTTCACGGCGTGCGGGTGCTTGTTTTCATCCAGCTTATGGAACTTCACGCTCTTAGGAGCTACTTTATCAGCAACTATAGCCTGTGCGTAGTGCGGTTCTGCCACTGTCGGGAAGTCAAGCAACAGCTTCATTTTTTCGCCGGAGATGTCGATCAGTTGGGCAGAGTGCGCCAGTTCAGGACCAGTTGGTAGGTAGCGGTCTTTGGTGATCTTGTTCATCGCCACCAGGTACTTGCCATGCGGCTCTTTTGTATCACCACCAGGGATCATTAAGTGACCAACGGAGTAGTAAACCGGGATTCTATCAACTACTGTGAAGTCGCTCAGTTTCCATTTCACAACTTCAGAAGACACGAACATAGAAGTATAAGCGTTGCCCTTACCGTCGAACTCCGTGTGCAATGGCCCTAAGCCCGGCTCTTTCACTTCAGCTGCCAGCACAGACTCGTACTTCAGCACCGGGATACCATTCTTCTCGCCATCAAACTGCTTGTTTTTGATAGCATTCTGCATTTTTGAGAAAGAGAACACTGGGATAGAGGAAGCAAGTTTACCACTTACTACCATGTGCTCACCGGTTGGGTCCACGTCGATACCGTGCGGTGATTTAGGAGCTGGCAGCAGGTACATCATACCTGGGCACTCTTCTGGTAACAGGTAACGCACTTTCTTCTTCACTGTGGATTTAGCCATGTGCGTGTCCTTGTCCATCTTGTTATGGTAGTAGTTAGCAGGCATTTCGCGTGCCTTGCCTTCTTTGGCATACTTAGCTGCCAGTTTCCAGTTGATGGCTGCCAGGTAGTCCTTATCGTTCTGAGAAGCACCTACTTCTTTTAAAGTACCTGCTTTTTCAGAGTTATAAGTTGTAAAGAACACCCAGTCTTCTGATGGGCCTTTACCACCGTTGGCAAGGTCATAGTCGAAGCCAGGTACCAGGATCTGGAAGTCCAGGTCCATGTCGCCTTTCTCCGGATCCACCTTGATGAAAGAAATGGAACCTCTAAATTCTTCATTGTACTTATCCAGAGCGATATCGCTTGTACCCCCTTTCATGTCCAGCGGAACAGAGAAACGTGTACCCGCAATTACATACTCGTTATTGTTGGTTGGGTATGGAGAGCAGTGGTTACCGGCTGAGTTAGGTATCTCCATGATCTCTACTGTCTCGAAAGTCGTCAGGTCGATACGGGCTACACGTGGCGTGTTGTTACCATTTACAAACAACCAGCGGCCATCTGTCTGTCCGTCTGTACGGGACAGCTTCGGGTGGTGCAGGTCATCCCAAGGCACGAAACCGTGTGATGTCTGCAGCATCGCTTTTGACTCTTCGCTGTAGCCGTAGCCGTTTTCACCGTGTTGCGTGAACACCGGAATGATCTTCAGCAACCTGCCGGAAGGAAGGCCATAAACTGACACCTGTCCGTTAAAGCCACCAGAAAGGAAAGAGTAAAGCTCATCGTGTTTGCCTGGTGCCACGTATACAGCTGAGGCTGCGTCAGACGAAAGAGCAGTTGCTGTTGCACTGGCGGAATCGCCTGCACCTATCTGGCTACATCCCTGTAGCGCTGCGCCAGCAGCCACTGCCATCAGCAAGGCCGCCTTAGGTGCTGCTTTTCTAAATTTAGTGATCAATGTTTCCATCAGTTTATGGTTTGTAGAGTTGTTACTATTAAATAGACTGGTCATTTTGTCTCAGGAACTCCAGAATGGCTCTGGCATCCTGCTCATTCACATTTTGGTTTGTCATCTGCGTTAAGTGCTCTGCCAGCAACTTTTTAGCTATCGGGTCTTTTTTCGTCATTTCCTCCGGGTTGATGATCATGTTCATTACCCATTCCGGCTTGCGGTTTTCTGTTACACCCGCCAGACCAGGTCCGACTACCTTCTGATCTGATAACTGGTGACAGGCCGAGCACTTACCCTCAAAGAGTGTTTGGCCTTCAGCGGCTAAAGCCTCTTCGATACCCGGTCCAACTTCTACAGTTTTTACAGGTCCGATTCCTTTACCATCATCAGCAACGGCTACTTCTGTTGTGGTTGACTCGTGTGCCAGCCCTGGCTCCTCGCTAACTGCTGCCGTTTCAGTTTCTCCTGATGAGCAACTAAAAAGGATAGTTCCGCAAAGGAGAGTCATCGCACTCAACTTAGCAGGTTTTGCCCACCTGCTTTTAAGGATGCTGCTTACTTTTATGCTCTTGTTTTTCATGGTTTTGTAAATTTTAAAAACTCCCTGTTCAGTAGTTTTTGGTGATTGTTTATAGGCCAAAATTAGACTTCAGAGTAAAGAAAATAAAAGACGCTTATCTCTTTAATTATTGATACATGTCATTTTTATAGCCCTTTTGCATCAGGACCTTTGGGATTATCAGGTGTAACTCATTTGGTTAGAGCGTGCTGTTAGCCTATAAAACCAGAGACAGATGACTTTTTCATCCCCTGCCCTTTACTTAGGATAAAAGCAGCAACTCCTGCACGTGAGTTTTAAGCAGACATATTATTCACATAATCCTATATCTATATGAAATACAGAAACCTCTGGCTGGGATTCATAGCCGTCATTGTTGGTTCCTTTGCCGTACTCGGCTACTATGGAATCGAGATCTACAGAGAAGCACCGCCTATACCATTAAAGGTGGTAACTGCATCTGGTGAAGTAATTTTTACTGAACAGGACATCAAAGACGGGCAGAATGTATGGCAGTCTACCGGCGGGCAACAGCTGGGCTCTGTCTGGGGCCACGGTGCCTACGTAGCACCTGACTGGAGTGCAGACTGGCTGCACAAGGAAGCGATGTTCTTTCTGGATACCTGGGCACAGCAGGAGAAAAGCGTAAACTTTGATGCGCTGGATGAAGAAGCACAGGCTATGTTAAAAGCTCGCCTGCAGAAGCAGATACGCGCCAATACCTATAATCCTGAAACAGGCGTCTTAACAATATCTGACCTACGTGCCGAGGCCATTGCCGAAGTGAGCAAGCACTACACCGGCCTTTTCATGGATGACCCGGAGCTGGCTGAATACCGCGATGCCTATGCCATGGCCGATAATACTGTGAAAGATCCCGTGCGCATGCAGAAGCTGAATGCTTTCTTCTTCTGGACCTCCTGGGCCTGTGTTACGGAGCGGCCGGGCAAAAAGATCACCTATACCAACAACTGGCCTGCCGAAAAACTGGTTGCAAATGAACCAAGCAGCGACCTGATCATCTGGACTGGTTTCAGTGTGATCATCCTGATTGCAGGTGTAGGTATGCTTGCCTATTATTACGCATCTAATAAAGAAGATGAGATCGACTACTCTAAACTACCAAAGAAGGATCCATTATTGGGGTTAAACGCAACGCCATCCATGAAGGCAACCCTGAAGTACTTCTGGATCGTGACGGCGCTTATTTTAGTGCAGGTAACTTTGGGCGTTGTATCGGCACACTACGGTGTGGAAGGCCAGGCGCTTTATGGTTTTCCGCTAGCTGAGTACCTGCCTTATTCCATTACCCGTACCTGGCACGTGCAGCTGGCCATCTTCTGGATAGCGACTTCCTGGCTGGCAACTGGTTTGTACATAGCGCCTGCCGTTTCGGGCCACGAGCCTAAGTTCCAGCGATTGGGTGTTAACTTTCTGTTCATATGCTTGCTGATCATTGTAGCCGGTTCACTGGCCGGTCAATGGTATGGCATTATGCAGAAGTTAGGTTACACAGAAAACTTCTGGTTTGGTCACCAGGGCTATGAGTATGTTGACCTGGGCCGTTTCTGGCAGATATTCCTGCTGGTGGGCCTGTTCCTGTGGCTTGGACTAATGGTTCGCGCCATCCTGCCAGCCTTCCGGAATGATGTGGAAGGTCGTCACCTGCTGGGCATGTTCCTGATCTCATCTGCTGCTATTGCCATTTTCTATGCCTCCGGTCTGATGTGGGGTCAGCATACGAACCTGGCTATTGCCGAGTACTGGCGCTGGTGGGTTGTTCACCTGTGGGTAGAGGGCTTCTTCGAAGTATTTGCTACTGTGGTGATTGCTTTCCTTTTTGTGCGCATGGGACTTTTGGATACAAAGCTGGCAACAGCAACAGTGCTTTTCTCTACCATCATCTTCCTGTTCGGCGGTATAATCGGTACGTTCCACCACCTGTACTTTAGCGGTACTCCTACTGCGGTAATGGCCCTTGGTGCGACCTTTAGTGCACTGGAAGTGGTACCACTTGTATTGATTGGTTTCGAAGCTTACCATAACCTGAAGATCAGCCGTGTAACGCTCTGGATAAAAGCCTATAAATGGCCTATCTACAGCTTTGTGGCGGTAGCTTTCTGGAACCTGGTGGGTGCTGGTGTATTTGGTTTCGTAATTAACCCGCCTATTGCGCTCTACTACATGCAAGGCCTTAACACGACTCCTGTTCATGCGCACACTGCGTTGTTCGGAGTATATGGTATGCTCGGTATTGGCCTGATGCTGTTCGTACTGAAAGGCCTTTCCGGCCGCCGTCGCTGGAAAGATGGGGTGATCAGCTTTGCCTTCTGGTCTATAAACATTGGTCTTATCCTGATGGTACTGATTAGTGTTTTGCCTATCGGATTGATGCAGACCTGGGCAAGTGTGGAGTATGGCTTATGGTATGCCCGCTCTATGGAGTTCATGCAGACCGACACGATGGAAACCCTGCGCTGGCTGCGCGTGATCGGCGACACCATCTTCGCGGGTGGCATTGTAGCCCTGGCCTGGTTTATTATTGGCCTTAAAACAGGCTGGTCACTTGAAACAGAAGAAGATGTGCAGGATGCCGACTTGTTAGAGATGAATAAGGAAAGAATGGCAGGGAGCAAATAGCCTGCAACAGTTCAGAAACAGAAAAGGCCACTCAGGATTTGAGTGGCCTTTTCTGTTTCTATTTTTTTGGTTCTGTTTACCTTTTAAAAAAGTTTAGAATGATGTAAAACGCTTCCGCGCTTCTTCTTCTAACCTTTCGCGGTGATCCGGGTGCGCAATATTTATTAATGCCCGCGCACGCTGCCGGAGATTTTTACCATATAGATAAGCTACACCATATTCCGTGACCACATAATGCACGTGCGCTCTTGTAGTTACCACTCCTGCTCCCTGGTTAATGTAAGGCGTAATACGTGAAATGCCTTTTGCTGTAACAGATGGCAGGGCCAGAATTGGTTTACCACCTTCCGAAAGCGCTGCACCCCGCATAAAGTCCATCTGCCCGCCAATACCCGAGAATTGGTAGGTCCCGATAGAATCGGATACTACCTGCCCTGTCAGATCAATTTCAATAGCACTGTTTATAGCTGTCACTTTAGGATTGGTTCGGATAACAGAAACATCGTTCACATAGTCTGTGCGCAACATGGTGATAAGCGGATTATCATCCACAAAATCGTAAAGCTGCCGGTTTCCAACTATAAAACCCGTTGCAATGCGACCAGGATGTTTTGTTTTGTGCTCGTTTGTGATCACGCCTTTTTCAAACAGAGGCATGATACCATTAGAGAACATCTCGGTATGAATTCCCAGCTCTTTATGGTTGGTGAGGTTACGCAGTACTGCATCAGGTATACCACCGATACCCATCTGCAAGGTGGCTCCATCATCAACAAGTTCTGCTATGTACTCTCCAATCTTTTGCTCTGTAGCACTAATTTTCAGGCTGTAATCCACCTCCGGGAGGGGTTCATCTACCTCCACCATGGCATCAAACCTTCGGGTGTTGATGAGCGCCTCCCCATGCGTACGCGGCATTTGCGGGTTTACCTGGGCAATAACATGTTTTGCACTCAGCACAGCTTCCCGTGCAATATCCACTGAAACACCAAGGGAGCAGAAGCCGTGCCTATCGGGAGGCGACACGTGTACAATGGCAACATCAAGCGGCATAATACCACTCCGGAACAATTGTGGAATTTCGCTCAGGAAGATAGGTACATAGTCTCCCCGGCCACTGTTTACAGCTTCACGCACATTGGCAGAAACAAACAACGAGTTAATAAAGAAGGAGTCCTTATAACGCTCTTCGGCAAGAGGCATCTCTCCAAAGGTACTGATACTTACAATCTCCACATCACGCAGCTCATCCGCCCGCCCTGTGAGCTTTTTAATAAGATATTGAGGTGTAGCTGCACTGCCATGCAGAAACACTCTGTCTCCGGATTTTATTACAGACAATGCTTCTTCGGCACTCAGATAATTTGGTTTCTTATTAGCCATACTATGTGTGTTAGTTGTTTTGTGCCACAACCGGGCACTTACCTTAGCATTTTATTACTAGTTAAAAGCCTAAAAGTTTTTACACCTGTACCCGCTAAAGCAAAGCTTTGCTTATGCAGGTAAAACTAAAAAGCTGCCAAACAGAACTTGGCAGCTTTTCTTTCTTATGATTAGTATCACCTTAAACTCAGATTTTAAATTAATATAGAAGAGCCTGTTAGAGCTGTTGATTAAGCCTCTGCAACTTCCTTGCTTTTATCCAGGTCAAACAAAATGCTTAAGCTGTTTAAAAGGCTTTCAGGTTCTCCTCGCTGGCAGGCAGCTTTTAATTCAATGGCAGGCAGCTTTATAATTTTGTTCAACATACGCTGCGTAATCGTTTCAACTAATTGAGCTTCTTCAGGGCTTAGCTTCTTCACATACCGGGCTAACTCCTGTTGCCTGATCTGCTCCAAATGGTTTTTGAATTGTTGTATGACCGGAGAAAAAGTAAGTTCTCCAACCCAGGCTATGAAATCAGAAACAGATACTGTTATGATATTTTCAACTGCCGGAATAGAAGCAAGTCGCCGCTCCTGGGCTTCCGTAGTTCGCGTGCGTATATCATCTATATTATAAACTGAAACATTCGGAAGATTCTCCAGCGCCACGTCAATGCTTCGGGGCATAGACAGGTCCAGGAATATTCTTTGCCTTTCCAGGTTATGCAATTGCTTTACCTCCTCCTGATTGATAAAAAAACAGTCTCCCGGCACGCTGCTGATAACAACATCAGCCTGCTCCATCTCCTGCCTAATATTTTCCCAGTACGCAGCCTTTGCACCTACACGCTCTGCCAGTTCCAGGGCCTTATGGTGTGTTCTGTTTATAATTGTAAGCTCTTTTATGTGCGACTTCTGGAAATTCAGGCAAACATCACGACCAATATCGCCCACTCCAATCAGCAGCACACGCGGATTAAGAATGTTTGAGCTAAGCTCCTCCACCATCTCTACAGTAGCATATGAAACAGAAGCGGCTCCATCGCGGAAGCTGGTGGAATTAACTACCTGCTTATTAGCATTGAACACAGAATGTAGTAAACGATGCATAAAAGGACCCACAAAGTCGGCCTCAATGGCCCATTGGTAGGCACTCTTCACCTGGTTCATGATTTGCATATCACCAACTACCTGAGACTCCAGCCCTACAGCTACTCTGAATAAATGCGTAACGGCAGCCTCGTTATCAGTAATCACCTGAAAGTATGGCGTAATTTTTTGAGTTGCAATAAACCCCTTCTCCAGTGCGATCAGCTTCACCAGTTCCTGGGTAAGGTCTTTCTCAGAAGAATAGTAGACTTCGGTACGGTTACAGGTTGATAGTACCATCGCCTCTTTACATGCTGTGAACTCCTTCACCTTATCTAATAAATTCCGGCAGCCAATCTCGTTCAGGGCTACTGCTTCCCGGATATCAATAGGTGCGTTTTTATAGGATAGTGTGAGTACTTTGAACGTGCCTTGCATCTTTCTCTCTTGTTTGATGCAAATTTGAACAAATCAGGAGTACAAAAAGATGATGTTTATCAGTTTGAGGAATGACATTGCGCAGGTGAAGAAGGATTTACAAGCCAAACTGCCATTTAAAAAGTAACTGCTTGTTATCGTATCTTCTGAGGAAGGGGCCGTAACAAGCAGTCAAGGGTAGCCATGAGAAAGCAGGAATCTTAATTCCGCATCTTCCTCAGCTTTTCATTGTTGATGATAGTAATCTTACTTCCCTGACTCTTGATCAGCTTTTCATCCTTGAAATCGGCAAGCGTACGAATAACAGTTTCTTTGGACGCGCCAACAATACTTGCCAGATCTTCCCGGGAAATAGATACCTGCGTTTCGGGGCTTTTGTTGTTGTCAACGTACTGCTTCTCTACAAACAACAAGGCCTCGGCAACTCGTTTCCGAACGGAATTATAAGCAAGCTTTAATAGCCTGTCCTCCCGCTCAGCCAGGTTGTCAGATAAGATCTTTATAAACTGGTTTGCCACCAGCCTGTTGTTATGCAACAGCATAAAGAAATCTTCTTTCGAGATCACATAAATCTCAGAGTCTTCCATTACCACAGCTGACTCACGGTAGGCTTTATCCTCAATAAGATCCAAATACCCTATAAAATCACCGTCTTTATACAGGTTGGTAATGTACTCGCGACCTTCTTCATTAGACTTATAGGTCTTTACTTTCCCTTTGTTCAGAAAGTACAGCGCATGTGGATAATTTCCTTCCAGGAAAAGGGTTTGCTTCTTTTTGAAGTGCTGTAGCTTTTGCTTGTCTGAGGTTAGCATCTCCAGGTTTTCCTGCGCCTTAGCCTCCTGCAGAAAATCGCTCAGACCTTCGGCGTCTTTTTTGAAGCCTGCTTTGAGGTTCTCATTTTTCTTCAGGCGCATCTCCACTGCGTCCAGCAACTCAAGATCATCAAATGGCTTTATCAGGTAATCATCAGCCCCTAAGTTCATGCCTTTCCTGAAATCCTCTTTTTCTGATTTTGCAGTCAGGAATATAAAAGGAATACTTGCCGTATCTGTGTTTCCGCTTAACATGCGCAGTACACCGTAGCCGTCGAGTTGTGGCATCATAATATCGCATATGATCAGATCCGGGTGTTCCCGCTTAGCCAGGTCTACTCCGACTTTGCCATTCTCGGCCTCTAATATTTCATAATTGGCTAATGTCAGAATTTCAGCAATGTTCTCGCGTATTTCGTGATTATCTTCAATCAGCAGTATCTTTTTCATAAGATGACCATTTAGTGTTTTTTGACTGATATAATTCCTGTTTCAACAGCCTGATACAAGCAGGCAAGCTTATATTTGTGGCAATGTTACAAAGAAAGTTGTACCCTTATCGAACTCACTTCTGTAATCGATAGTGCCTCCCATTATGTCCACGTATTTCTTTACAATGTTCAGCCCTAAACCCGTTCCCTGAATATTTGTAACGTTTTGTGCCCTGAAAAAAGGTGTGAATAAATGCACCTTGTCAGCCTCTGGTATTCCTATTCCCTCGTCATGAACCACAACCGAAATAGCATCTTCTTTTATCTCCGTGGTAAAGTGTATCTCTTTCTGCTCAGCAGAATACTTACTGGCATTAGACAACAGGTTAAACAGCACGTTCTTTAACAATTGTTTGTCGAGCACGGCAGTGGTTTCAGGGCTTAGATGCCGGTAGATAATCTTCTGCCCAAGTTTTAATACTCCTTGTGCCTCATCGGCCACCTCAGAGGCAAAAATTTTCAGATCAAATGTAGTGGGTACATTGTAGATCTTACCTTCTTCGATTCTACTGATAGACAGGAAGTCATTCAGGATGCCTGTTAAGTTACTAACCGCTGATTTGATCCGGTCCACGTGTTTCATGCGCTTGTCATCCTCTTCGGTAGTTTTATACTTTCCGATCAGCGATACCGAAGACAAAACAGTACTGAGAGGAGTCCGGAACTCATGCGAGGCGATTGTTACAAACCGCGATTTTAACTCATGAAGCTCCTTCTCTTTTTGCAGCGCCTTACGTACTTCCTGTTCTGCTTCGTACAAGCTCCTGTTGGTTTCCTCAAGCTTTCGGATGGCAGCTCCCAACTCTTGCGTCCGCTCCTTTACCCTTTGCTCCAGTTCACTGTTCAGCCGCTGTATAACATCTAGGCTTTTGGCGTGTTCAATGCTGTAGCGAATAGATCTTTCCAGCTCATTAGGACTGATAGTACCTTTAACAAGATAATCCAAAGCACCAGCCCGCATTGCTTTCTCATCTGTTTCGCGATCACTCTGGCCGGTTAACAGGATGAAAGGGGCATTGCTTCTTAGTTTTATCGCTTCTCTGATCAGTTCAAGTCCATCGTGGGCACCCAGGCGGTAGTCAACCAGGTAAATGCTGTGCCTTCCTTCTGAAATAATTTCCAGGGCCTCATCAAAAGAAGAGGTCCATTCAAGCACATAGTTCCGTCCCGGTATATCGTCAATGATATCCCTGGTGATGATGTAATCATCCTCATCATCATCCACTAACAGAATACGGATCTTATCAGGCATTTTTAAAGTTTTGACTAGATCTTTGGCAATTCTACTATTTCGAACCAATACTTGCTCAAGGTCTTCATCACATCCACCAACGAGCTAAAAGTTACCGGTTTGGTTATAAAGGAACTGACTCCAAGGTCATAGGTTCGCAGAATATCCTCTTCAGCTTTAGAAGTAGTCAATACCACCACCGGAATCAGGCGCAGACGCTCGTCTGCCTTTATCTCCCGGAGAGCTTCACGGCCATCCTTCTTGGGCATATTCAGATCCAGCAGTATTAATCCTGGAGTAGGATACTTCTGCTCATCAGAGAACTTACCTCTGCGGTGCAAATAATCCATTAATTCCTCTCCGTTTTCAACGAATTGGATGCTGTTCTTTAGCCGGCTTTCTTCCAGCGCGTCCTTAACCAGCATTCGGTCTTCAGCGTCGTCGTCGGCAATTAGTATCACGATTGATCTTTTATCTGACATTGTTTTGGCATTATTCCTCCGGATGTTTAAGTGCAAGTGTAATAATAAAACGGGTACCTACTCCCGGTTGGCTACGGGCTGTGATATCACCACCATGGCGTATTGCAATTTTTCGGCAAACGGCCAGGCCTATACCTGAGCCCTCATACTTCTGCCCTTCCAGGCGCTGAAAAATATTAAAGATACGGTCCAGGTATTTTTCATCGAAGCCTATGCCGTTATCCTCCACGTATATCTCTGTCACCTCATCGCCGGGTGTGGCTGTCAGGTGCGCCTGTCGCTGCAGATTCTTCGCATAAATATTGATGATCGGGCTTTCATTCTCTTTTCTGAACTTAATAGCATTGCTTAGCAGGTTCTGAAAAAGCTGGCGCATCTGTGTAGGCTCGGCTTCTATCACTGGCAGTGGAGAGCGAATGATTTCTGTATTCGTTCGTTCTATACTTACCTCCAGGTCTGAAATCACCTCATCCAGAATATTATCCAGTTCTACCTTTACAAATGGTGTTGCCTTTGTCGTTACTCTCGAGAAATTCAGTAGATCATTTATAAGATTCTGCATACGCGAGGCAGCGTTCAGCATGCGGTCCACATAGTCTTTCCCCTGGTCACTCAGATTCTCATATTCTTTAATTTTCAGCCTGTCTCCGAAAGCCTGGATTTTGCGAAGAGGCTCCTGCAGGTCATGAGACGAAACATAGGCAAAATCCTGCAATTCGCGGTTACTGCGCTCCAGTTCAGCAGTATAACGGCGTAAACGTTCTTCCGTTAGTTTCTGCTTTGTGATGTCGTGTACAAACCCGGTGTATACTTTCCTATCAGACAACATAACTTCGCTGATACTTAAGTAAAATGGGAAAATGGAGCCGTCTTTGCGCATTCCCGTAACCTCACGGCCAATACCAATAATCCGTTTCTCTCCCGTTACATGGTAATGATGCATATAGCTGTCGTGCAAGCTTCGGTCTGGTTCCGGCATCAGTATGTTTATGCTTTTGCCTAAGAGTTCGTCAGCTTCATATCCAAACTGTTTGGCCGCCGCCGGGTTTACCATTTCTATTATGCCCCGCGTGTTGATGGTAATAATACCATCAACAGCACCTTGTATGATAGAGTTAATCTTGTTCTCACTTTCTCGCAGGGCCTCTTCAGCCTTCTTCAGTTCCGAGATATCATGCACGATGCCTGTAAAAATCTGCTTATCTTTTAGCCTTACTTCACTTATACTCAGCAAAAAGGGAAACACTGTTCCATCTTTCTTCTTACCCAGCACCTCACGGCCTTTACCTATAATCTGACCAACCCCGGTACGGTGATAGTTCTCGATGTAACGGTCGTGCAGGCCATGGTCTGGTTCCGGCATCAGCACATTCACATTCTTACCAATTATTTCTTCAGGAGCATAACCAAATATTTTACCGGCCGCCGGGTTAACTGTTTCAATAATTCCCTTGCTGTCAATGGTGATAATACCGTCTATAGCTGTGTCTATAATAGCCTTTAACCTGGTGCTGTTATCAAGGCTCAAGTCGTCGTGATCGTTATATGGTCTTTCCAAAGATTCAATGTTTTGTTAAAAATAACCACTTCGGCTTTGAAATGCTAAAGATAAGAGCACTCATTCAGGATAGATGACAAAAGTCACTTCTGTGGGTGCTTATCATCATTAGAAAAGCAGGCACCAAACTTTAATTTTACACCCATAAGCTATTCTGGACCAGCAATGTTATGAAATTACACGGCTGTTTTAGCTCAAGCTATATGTTGCGTCCAGAGATTTACCCGGCATTGCACCCATGAAGAATATACTGTTATCCATAGACTTTTCAGAATACGCTGAGCAAGTTGCGCTGTTTACAGCAGAGTTAGCCCAACAAGCACAGGCCCGCCTCATTCTCTTTTATGCATATAATCCAACGCCTCCTGCAAACGGAGAAGAAGATAATCAAAGCATTAGCGAGAGATGGGCACAAGCACGTCTTGATAGGTTAGCGGGCAAAATACGTAAAGAAACAACGGTTTCTGTTACTCGCCTTTTGAAGCCTGGCAACCTACAGGATGTTACTTATGAAGTAACATCAAAAGTAAAGGCCGACATTATCATCTTATGTCAGGACGAGGCTCTAAACCTACCTACCCTGTTGCTAGATTCGCCTCTTTCTCTCAGATACACCCATCCGAACAACACTCCTACTATAACCATGTCTTCCACAAATAACCCAAACCCTGACAGTATTAAGCCTGCCCTCGCTGAGCTCCTAAACTTAAAGGGGTATGACACATCACCTCTTCTAGATGCTGTTTAATGTTAGTAAATAAAAACTTCTTAAACCAGTCCTTACCCGTTTACGCTTAGAGAGTGAAGCACCTGTTGCTCTGCTTTTTTCTTTGCGCAATTGGTACAGCAGCCAGAGCAAGGCTTCTTTTTCTCTTGCCTGAAAGTAAGAATTGGAGTTCGGGTGTGGTAAGCCATCGTCTTGACATAGTTGCTGCTAAACAGCCTTTTCATCAGGTAGTTGTCCTGGGTAGCTAGTATAAGCATGTTTGCTGCAGAGTTCTCTGCAAAATCACTGATCCCTTCCAGCGCATCTTCTTCTTCAAGAAGCTTGAACGTAACATTCTTTCCTTTTAGCTGCTGTTCCATCTTTTGCATGGCCGCTTTATAGCTACTGAGTTGCCGGCGCTCTGCTTTTGTGTAAACCTGCACTAATGTTAGGTTTGCCTGGGCCTGCTCTGCAAAATCTGCGATCTGCTTCAGCACATGATCTTCCTGGTCTGTGAAGTCCGTTGCAAAAACCAGGTTCTGTAGCTTTTTGTAAGTTACTGTACAAGGCACCACCATTACAGGGCAACTTACCAGTTCCATAATGGCAGCAGCATTATCCGGATCATTGTTCTCGTCCTCCTGGTGAAGCACGCAGTTCTCCATCACCACCATATCCACTTTATGTGCAGCAACAACATCATTTATACTTTCGCGCAACATGCCGGGCAACACCATACATTCAAAAGGCACCAGCTGCTCGTTTGGCTTTCGCTCTTCCCGCATTATACTATCGCTGAACGTACGCAGTTTCTGAATGCCTCTGCTCTGCTGCGTAAATGTCAGATCCTTTGTTCCGCTTGTATGGAGCAGCAGTAGTTCTGCGCCAAGTTTGTTAGATAGGTGCCATGCATAACGGAGCAGCTTCTTACCTGCTTTGTTAAACTGAATGGGCACCAGCACCCTTTTTACATTATTAGTCTTGCACATGGTTTAGTATAGATCGAGGTATATTTGAAATTCTTCTTTAGTAAGAGGCAACAGAATCATTTAGCTTTTGCTACTGCAGGTTTTGTACAGCAGCTCATTTCCGTTTTGTGAGTTTCGGTTTCAACAACTTTCGGACTTAAATAGGGGATACCCAGACCAAGGCCGCGAACGATAAAAAGGATGGCCAGCGTCATGCCCACATAGGGTACTGCCCTGTTAAACAAACTGCGCATTTTCAGGCTGATCAGTTTGCCGGATAAGGATACCAGGAACATTAATGGAAAAGTGCCGAGGCCAAAAAGTACCATATACAGCATGGCACCACTTATACCTGGCGCACTGATGGCACCAGCAAGCGCGATATAAACAAATCCGCAGGGTAGCAAACCGTTTAGCAGGCCAACCATAAATAACGAACCAAGTGAGTTTCTTTGGAAGTAGTACCCCAGCTTTTGCCTTACCCAGTTCATTAGCTTTTCGGTACCAAGTATACCAGCAGACTTTCCTTTAAGTACAGCAGGCAAAACGAGTAATAAAAAAATCAGCACCCCAGACACAACAGACACTGTCTGCTGGAGCCCGGCCATCTGTAATGTTTCACCAAAGGCACCGGCAAGTGCTCCCAGTGAAGCATAAGTTATTATTCTGCCACTGTTGTATAGGAGCCGGCCGACGTAATAACGCCAGCCGGTACTCCCAACAAAGGGTAGCGCCATTGCTATAGGGCCGCACATCCCAACACAGTGGAAACTACCAACTAATCCAAATATAAATCCAGCCCAAATCATGGCTACTTTATCTGTATTGTCTGCTCAGCATAGTAGGATTCGTCAGCAGCCGTAAAACTTACGCGTACTTTCCAAAGCCCTTTTTCTATCTCAGCTGTTTCTACTAACTGGCTCAGGTCACGCCCTAACTGCAGCGGCAGCTCCTGGTCCAGCTTATCATTAGACGGACGGAAAAGGTTTATTTTTCCCTCTACACTTTTGTTCTTAAAGCTCTCTGGCAATTGCACCAGTATGCCTTGCATCTCCGCATTATACCTGATGGCTACATCACCGGCAGCTTTCGTTCTGTCTATCCTGTCTATCTGGTCCTGGTACTTTATCTCCTGCTCATAATAGTCTTTGCTTACCAGGTCCACGTCCTGCTGCATAGCCTTGTACACGAACATAGCAATGTAACTCATAAACAACACGATAGCAGCAATGATAGCGTATGGCCAGAGTGTGAAGCTTTTATTATTGTGTGCGGTTTTCATATTGATTTCTGGTTATAAGTTCTGTCCTTTTTCAAAGGGAAGCTTTTTAATTAGCCGGACCTAAGAACTTCGTGTCTGTAGTCGTGATCAGTTCGCCTCCGTGGTATACCCCTATCTCTATTTCCGAATTCATTCTGTCAAGCTCTTCTTTTGCGATCTCTGCGAAGAACACGCCCTCTGCTATGCCTTGTGCCGGCAGCACCAGCTCATTCCCTACCACTTTTATTGTGCCGTTTTTGTTTATTAACTTTAGTGTAAGCGGCATCTCGTGGTTTGTCTTATTGATAACAGAGATATTATACAGGTTCTTGATGTGCCCCTGTTCTGTTTTCTGGTATAGCTGCCCCGGAGTGCGAAGTACTGTCGCCTCGGCCTCATCGCGCGTTAGCAGCAGTGTGGTGAGGGCTGTGAGAAGTATAGCCAGCACAGCAGTATACCCCATCACACGCGTTGTAAAGAAGGTCCATTTCTTACCTGCTTCCAGTGCCTCTTCAGACTCATACCTGATTAGTCCTTCCGGCTTTTCAATCATGCGCATGATGTCGTTACAAGCATCAATGCAGGCGGTGCAATTGATGCATTCCAGTTGCTGTGCTCCGTTACGGATATCAATGCCTGTGGGGCAAACCTGCACACATTGGTTACAGTCGATGCAATCGCCTTCGGTGCGCTCCTGGTTTTTGCGCAGCTTGGCCCGTGGCTCACCCCGACCATAATCATATGCCACTACTACTGTTTTCTTGTCCTGCATTACACCCTGCAAGCGACCATACGGACAAACAATGGTACAAACCTGCTCACGGAACCAGGCAAATACCCAGAAGAAAACTGCAGTAAAAGCAAGCAAAGCACCAAAACCTGCCTTGTGCTCCAACGGACCTTCAGCAATGATTTTCTTAAGCTCATCTATGCCAATAATGTAAGCCAGAAACAGGTTTGAGATGATAAAAGATATTAGTAGAAAAGCGGTGATCTTAGCTCCTTTTTTCAGAACTTTTTCGGTATTCCAAGGCATCTTGTTAAGAGCACGCTGCTTCGTGTAATCACCTTCTATCGCGTACTCAATACGACGGAACACCATCTCCATAAAGATCGTCTGAGGGCATATCCACCCACAGAAGATCCGGCCATACACTACTGTAAAGAGAATAATGAAAACAACAAGAGTCAGGAATGCCAGCACCAGCAGGAAGAAGTCCTGTGGCCAGAAAAGTACACCAAAGATCACGAACTTACGCTCCACTACATTAAGCATAAGTAGCGGGAGACCATTTACTTTGATAAAAGGACCTGCAAACAGTAAAGCCAACAACAGGTAGCTTACATATTTACGGTAGTTATACAGCTTACCTTTGGGCTTTTTAGGATATACCCAAAGACGTTTACCCTGTTCGTCTACAGTTGAAATGTGGTCCCGAAATTCATCAGGAGCCGTCTGAATTTTACTTGCCATGGCAGTGATAATTTGTGCGGATATTACTCCTGCCTGTTTATTTAATTGAAAATTTTGCTTTGAGATTACATTAATCTGCTGTTACAAAATTCAGAAATCAGCCCCTCTTAAAAGATGACTAAAGTCATTAATCCAGGTGATTATCATCAACAACGCCTGCCTACTTTAGCTTTTGATCAGTTTTATACAAGCTATGTCGAGCAAAGCTCAGTTTAAAACAAAAAAGGTGCAGGCACTCTATGTATGCCTGCACCTTTTTTTACTTTTACTACTTTGGCTACTCTTTCTCGCCCTGCGGCTCTTTCGCGTTCGCTGGGTTAGTACCCTGCAGACTCAAAATGTAGCTTGATACTTCCAGTATCTGATCTTTCGTCAGTTTACCCTGCCAAGGCACCATGCCTTTAGCCGGAACACCAAACTTAATTGTTTTAAAGATGTCGTTCACATCACCACCGTGCAGCCAATATTCGTCTGTCAGGTTAGGTCCTACTGTACCTTGCCCTTCCTGACCGTGGCAGGCAGCGCAATTAGTGTTGAATAATGATTTACCTGACTCCAGTGCGGCGGCATCTGTTAACACTTCATAGTCTGTCACAGCATTCGGATCATCTGCGTGCTGAGCTGCGAACAGAGCAGCCTGCTGCATCTCCATCTCATACTCCTCTTCTTGAAGTGCCCCGGTGCGGAACACGTGGAAGTGCAGCATATAGCCTATACCAAACACAATGGTAACGTAGAACATCATTTTCCACCATGGCGGCAGGTCGTTATCATACTCCTGTATACCGTCGAAGTCGTGATCAGAATGGATATGGTCTTTTGCTACACCAGTCATTAATGTTGCATCGCCACGCATCAGAAACAGCACTCGTCCAGCGAATGAGCTACGGAAATCCTCATCGTAGATTGAATCACCAAGCATCGGCACAAAGATGCGGAACAGCATCACCAGCACCAGGATTGTCAGGATAATAATTGCCCCTGCCAGTGCAAAAGTAAACAGCAACATTGGCGGAAGATCCAGGAAAGCTACTTCTGCCTCTGCTGTAGTTGCAGATGGGTCGGCTGTTGTTGGAGTAACCGGATTCTCTGCAACCACGGCTTCCGGCTTTTCGCTTTCTGCTTTGATATAAGCAATCACATTGGCAATATCTTCATCAGACAGTGAGCTACTGAAAGCCGGCATTGGCACTTTATTAAACTGCTCGAACAGGGCAACAGCGTCTTTATCGCCAGCCTGCACCAGTTCCTGTGAGTTTTTGATAAACTTTACCAGCCACTCATCGCCACGGCGCTGGTGAACATCCTTCAGCGCAGGCCCCACCACATCAGCATCAATGCTATGGCAGGCCTGGCAGTTACCTTCAAAAATGGCCTTACCGGCAACGGCATCCTGTGCCTGCACTACTGGTGAATTTACCAGAAGCAAGCCTGCTACCAGAGCTAAGCTGCTTTTTCGGAAAACATTTTTTAGTGAGATCATTGTCTTACTCCTTCCCTTGTGGTGTTGTCATCTTCGTTATCGCAGGCTACATAGCTCATGTCCTGCACATGCTCCTTGTCCATTAGGGCCACATATACAATCAGACCCAGGAAGAACAGAAAGAAGATGCCAAACGAGATGAGCGGATATATTTCGATGCCGTCTATGGCTTGCAAAACATTCTTATACATTTTCTTAGAAATTAAGACGCTGGACTTGTGACAAAGGACCTGGAGCTTTTCCTATGTCCTTTGCCGACTTGCCCTTTGTCAGGTTCTTTATTCTACAACTTCTTCTTTCAC
This sequence comes from Pontibacter locisalis, assembly GCF_042684605.1. NCBI lineage: Bacteria > Pseudomonadati > Bacteroidota > Cytophagia > Cytophagales > Hymenobacteraceae > Pontibacter > Pontibacter locisalis. Next base: position 48,574 of record NZ_JBHULU010000002.1, on the reverse strand, counting down.
CTTAATATCAGTGCCCAGGCGCTGCAGGTAAGCAATCATGGCTACGATCTCGGCTTCAGGTTTTACCTCGATGCCTTCTTTCTTCAGATCAGCCGCAATGCCATTAGCCTGCTTCATCAGCTCTTCGTTGGCATTGGCGATATATTCATCCTCGTAAGGTACACCCAAGGTTTTCAGCGTTTTCAGCTTGTCCTGTGTTGTGCTCAAGTCTATGTCCTGCTCAAACAACCATGGGTAAGCTGGCATAATAGAGCCTGGCGACATGGAAGTTGGGTCCATCATGTGGTGGTAGTGCCAGCTGTGCGGATACTTACCTCCAACTCTGTGAAGATCCGGTCCGGTACGCTTAGAGCCCCACAGGAAGTTGTGGTCGTACACGAACTCGCCTGCTTTAGAGTACTCGCCGTAACGCTCCGTCTCCGATCTGAACGGACGAACCATTTGTGTGTGACAGTTAACGCAACCCTCTTTGATGTACAGGTCGCGCCCCTGCAACTCCAGCGAAGTATAAGGCTTCACGCTGGCAATAGTAGGCACGTTTGATTTAATCACGAAGGCAGGTATAAACTCTACCAGACCGCCGATCATAATCGCTACTGTAGCAAAAATGGCCATCTGAGTCGGACGCTTCTCGATCCAGGAGTGCCAGTGTCCGGCGTTTTTACTAACTGTTGGAACGATTACAGGGGCCTCGGTTTTCTCGTTAGCAACTAAGCTACCAGACTTGGCAGTTTTATAAAGGTTGTATACCATCAGGAAAACACCACCTAAGTATAACACGCCACCGATACCACGCAGGTAGTACATTGGCACGATCTGCAATACTGTTTCCAGGAAGTTAGAGTACTGAAGTGTACCTTCTGCTGTAAACTGTTTCCACATTAAACCTTGTGTGAAACCAGCCCAGTACATTGGTATAGCATAGAAAAGTATACCCAGTGTTCCTAACCAGAAGTGCGCATTGGCAAGCTTCTTAGAGTGCAGTTGCGTTTTATACAGGCGTGGGAATAACCAGTACAGCATTGCAAATGTCAGGAAGCCGTTCCAGCCAAGGGCACCTACGTGCACGTGTGCTACGATCCAGTCGGTGAAGTGTGCGATGGCGTTCACGTTTTTAAGCGACAGCATCGGGCCTTCGAACGTAGCCATACCGTAAGCGGTAATGGCAACTACCATAAACTTCAGCACCGGCTCTTCGCGCACCTTATCCCAGGCACCGCGTAGCGTAAGCAAACCGTTGATCATACCACCCCAGCTTGGAGCAATCAGCATCACAGAGAATACCACGCCCAGTGACTGTGCCCAGTCTGGCAATGAAGTATAAAGTAAGTGGTGCGGACCAGCCCAGATGTAGATGAAGATCAGCGACCAGAAGTGGATAATAGAAAGTCTGTAGGAGTATACCGGCCGGTTAGCAGCCTTAGGCAGAAAGTAGTACATCAGGCCCAGGAACGGCGTTGTTAAGAAGAACGCAACCGCATTGTGGCCATACCACCATTGTACCAGCGCATCCTGTACACCAGCATAGCCAGAGTAGCTTTTCAGGAAGTTAACAGGCATTTCGTAAGAGTTTACGATGTGCAGCACAGCAACTGTCAGGAAGGTAGCAATGTAGAACCAGATAGCAACGTACATGTGCTTCTCACGGCGCCTGGCAATCGTACCAAACATGTTCCAGCCAAATACCACCCAGATCAAAGTAATGGCAATATCAATTGGCCACTCCAGCTCAGCATATTCTTTTGACGTTGTAATACCAAGCGGAAGTGTGATAACGGCAGAAACGATGATCAGCTGCCAACCCCAGAAGTTGATCTTGCTAAGAATATCGCTGTACATACGGGTCTTGCAAAGGCGCTGCAGCGAGTAGTAAACACCCATAAAGATGGCGTTACCCACAAAGGCAAAGATGACAGCGTTCGTGTGCAATGGCCTCACGCGGCCAAAAGTGGTATATTGGTTACCCATGTTCACATCCGGGTTTGCAAGCTGGAAAGCGATGATCACCCCTATCAGCATACCGGCAATGCCCCAGAACACAGTGGCTATACCAAAATCCCGAACGATCTTATTGTCATAAAAAAACGTATCGGTTAACCCCCGATCCCTGCCCTTTGGCACCACCCGGTCGGGCGCATTTTCCAAGACTTCAGCTACATTACTTGACATGTGCGGTGTCCTCTTTAGTTTAAGTTAATTATTGTTTGTTTTGATGTTCTATCAATTACTACAGCTGCAAATTTCTGCAAGTGCACCCTGCAAAAAGATGACGGATGTCACTTCCCTTGCTGATTGATATCAGCAGTGGCAGCCGACGTTATTTCACTTTCGGGGCCTGCTTTGTGGTAGCACTATTGTCATTGTCGAAAAGCATGCGCACAGAAGGTGTGTAGTCATCGTCGTACTGCCCTGACCGAACAGCCCACAGAAACGCTCCCAGAAACAAAGCTGCAACTGAGATACTGATGGCGATCATTAAAAAGATGATATACATGGCTTCTTATTTATGAATGAGAGATTTATTTGATAACTAGAGACCTGCTCTCTTAGAAGCAAACCTCACTGATAAGGTCGCGAACACAATTACACTTAATGAGCTGATCGGCATAAGTATAGCCGAAGCGATAGGTGAAAACAGCCCCTGCACAGCCAATGACAAGCCGATCACGTTATACACCAGCGATACTGCGAAAGTAGCCAGTATGATGTTCATCGACTTCTTAGAGAAGGCCAGGAATCGGCTTAGCTTGTCAAAAGCTGTCGCATCCAGAATGGCATCACATGACGGTGAGAAGTTGGTAACGCTGTTCGTAAGGGCAATCCCGGTATCGCTTTGCTTCAGGGCACCGGCATCATTCAGCCCATCCCCTACCATTAAAACCTGGTGCTGTTTGGCTTGCAATGCCTGGATACTTTGTAGCTTCTGAACGGGTGACTTATTAAAGACCAGTGCTGCATTTGGCCCCAGCAGCTCTCTGAGCCTTGCCTCTTCGTGGTCATTGTCCCCGGAAAGCACAGCAATGCTTTTATCCTTCAGATCATGCAGGATATTCTTCAGGCCTTTGCGGTACACGTTATAGAAGGTGTAATAGCCCAGCAACGTCCCGTCGAGTGACACATAAACAGTCGTCTTCAATGTATCTGTGGCTTTATCAGAAGGCACTCCCAAATAAACGGCAGAACCAACACGAATAAAGTGCCCATCAACTCTGCCATTAAGTCCTTTCCCGGCAACTTCCTGAAAGTCTTCCACCTGCAACGGCTTCTCTTTCAGATTCTCGCTGATGCGCTGGCTAAGCGGGTGTGTGGAGTGGCGCAGCAACGAGAGAATACTCCTCTCCTGCTCTGCTGTCAAGGCCTTACCTGTCCAGGTAACTTCAGCTGCACTTGGCTCTGTAAGCGTACCTGTTTTGTCGAAAACAACCGCATCTATTTTAGCCAGTGTTTCTACTACCGAAGTATTTTTGAGGTAGAACTTATTCTTGCCGAACACGCGCATTGTATGGCCATGAACAAACGGAGTAGCCAAAGAAAGCGCACACGGACAGGCAATGATCAGCACAGATGTAAAGGCGCGCATGGCCATGTCTGTGTCGCGGGGCACCCAATAAATAAGTGTACCTGCAGCAACAATCAGTGTCACGATCACAAACCACTTCCCTGCTGTGTTAGCGTAGGTTCCAACCGACTGTTTTTTCTCCTTCGAAAAGGCACTGTCATTCCAGAGTTGCGTCAGGTACCCCTGCGACACCTCTTTTACTACCTCTAGCTCAATACTTTCTCCAACCTGCCTGCCGCCTGCATAGATAACCTCACCAGCTACTTTTTCAACCAACTCTGATTCTCCTGAAACAAAGCTATAGTCGATCATGGCCTGCCCGCGCAAAAGTATGGCATCAGCTGGTATTAGCTCCTGGTTTCTAACTCTGATTCGGTTTCCTATTTTCAAATTCCGAACCGCTACAGCTTCCTCTTTACCATCTTTCAACACTGTAACAGATACAGGAAAATAAGAAGTGTAATCCCTGTCAAAAGAAAGGGAGTCGTAGGTTCTCTGCTGAAAGTATTTTCCAATCAGCATGAAGAATACCAAGCCGGTAAAGGAGTCGAGATAGCCTGGCCCAGTGCCTGTAAGGACTTCATAAACACTCACAACAAATAGGGCAGTTAAACCGAGTGAGATTGGAAAGTCGATGTTCACGAAACGCTGCTTTAGCCCTTCCCATGCCGATGTAAAGAATCCACGGGCACTATAAACTAACACCGGCAGCGAAAGAACAAGGCTCAGATAGCCAAAGAAAGAGCCGAATGTGCAATGTAAATCTCCTGCGACTGCCAAATAATCAGGAAATGCCAGCAGCATAACATTACCAAAGCAGAAACCTGCAATACCCAGTTTGTAGATGATGGTGTGGCTCTGTTTCTTAACTTTCTTGCCGTCAGTATCGGCTAGTGTGATATCGGGTTCATACCCCAGGCGAGTAAGTAAAGCCACTACTCCTCGTAAGCTGATTTTCTGATGAAAGTATGTCAGCGATATTTCCTTGCGCAGGAAGTTTACGGTAGACTCCGAAACTCCTGTGTTAAGTTTAAAGAGGTTTTCAAGAAGCCAGATACAGGAACTGCAGTGCATCTGAGGCACATAGAAAGTTACTTTGCAGATAGTGTCGTTTCGGAAGCTGATCAGTTGGGCTTCTACCCCGGCATCGTCCAGGTAAGCAAAACGAGCTTCGGAAACAGGTGTCTTTCCTGTGATTCCAGGGTTTTGCTCCAGGTTATAGTATGTACAGAGGTTATTTTCCTCCAGCAGTTCATAAACAGTTTTGCACCCGGCGCAGCAAAAGGCTTTGTCGTGTGCAACAATCAATTCATCAACACAGGAATCCCCGCAATGATAGCAGTTCTGAACATTGGTTTGGAGTGCGGCTTCCATCTCAATTTCTTAAATAGGTACTTTACAAAAGTAGAAGGCAAGGCACCCTTAAAGGATGACCAATGTCATTAACTGGATTGATTCATATCACCAGAATCAGCTGATGGGTTAGCTACATTTGTACTATCAAAATGATGAAGAAAAAGACTTCAGTCTGGTTTATACAAAAAGTGTAGCGCATGGCGTGAAATCAGATGGGTAAGATGAAAATACAGGCTGCGTGCCTAAGATCGTTTAAAGTTTAGTATTTGGTATATATTCGGCCCCGGCCGTTTTAAAAGCAGGCTATTTTGTAGCCTGTTTTTCCATTTATAGGCTGTAGCTTCTGATTATGTGAAATGATCTATCTCTCCCCTTTTGACATGGAAATAAGAAGATAAGGGGTTGAAATAGAAATAGCCCAGGCTCTCTCAGGACCCGGGCTATAGCATCAAAACACTATGTCTAACTTAACTATATTGCTTTACTGAATATCTGTTGTTCAGCCGGCTCGTTATTCCTCAGTTTTAGGTCGAATACCATACAGATATTCCTTGTGAAGGCCTTACCTAAGGCTGTTACAGATAATTCATTTTCTGATAACCTTATCAACCCTTCCTCTTCCATTTTGTTTAGCTCAATGAAGGCATCATAAGGTAAAAGAGCTTTTAACTTTTTACCCAGTATAAGCTGTCCTTTGCAGGCAATGCTAAGAATTGCTTCTTTTAACATCAAATCTTCTTCCGTTAGGAAATGTCCTTTTAATACGGCAAGTTCACCACCTAAAACAGCTTCTTTATAGGCTTCTACTTTCTTCAGGTTCTGAAAATAACCATACTTGGCGTCGCTGATAGAGGATGTACCCAGGCCAATCAGCAGATCCGTCTGACAGGTGGTATAGCCCATAAAATTCCTGTGAAGTTCCTTTTGCTGCAGTGCTTTATAAAGGGTGTCCTCTGGTAAGGCGAAGTGATCCATACCAATATCAGAATAGCCAAGCGCCTTGAACTTCTGTAGCCCCAGTTCATAAAGGGCACGCTTCTCAGCATTATCAGGAAGATCTTTATCAGAGTAGCTACGCTGCCCTGGCTTCACCCACGGTACGTGTGCGTAGGAATAGAAGGCAATCCGATCTGGCATCAGTTCGGCCACCTTATCTATTGTTTCACTAACACTCTGCTGCGTCTGGTATGGTAAGCCATAAATCAGGTCGAAGTTTACAGATTCATAACCAATCCTGCGGGCTTCATCCGTTACATGCTTCACTTTCTCGAAAGGCTGTATACGATTAATCGTAAGCTGTACTTTCGGGTCAAAATCCTGAATCCCATAACTTACTCTTCTGAAGCCAAGATCGTAAAGTGTTTGCAGGTGCGCTGTGGTTGTGTTATTAGGATGCCCTTCAAAGCTGAACTCCTTCTCAGAATGAAGCTCAGATCCTGCATAAATCCCTTCTAAAAGTTTCCGTAGGTTCTCTGGTTTGAAAAAAGTTGGCGTTCCTCCCCCCAAATGCAATTCTCGTATTACTGGCTTTTCAGTAAACTGATTCAGGTACAGTTGCCATTCAGCAAGAATTGCATCAATGTAACCTTCTTCTACGCTATGGTTTTTAGTGATCCGCGTGTTACAGCCACAGTAAGTGCAAAGCACTTCACAAAACGGAAGATGCAGGTACAAACTTATACCTTTCGTTGCATTGGATTCCTCAAAAGTACGTTTCACCACCTGCAACCAGCGTTTTGTATCCGGTATCTCCTTATCCCAGAAAGGGACGGTTGGATAACTGGTATAGCGCGGTGCCGGCACATTATACTTTTGTATCAGGAACTCCTGCTGCTCATTTATGGTCATCACTGAAATACTTAATTCAAGGCAAATTTCAGGGAAAACAACCGGCTTATAAATGATGTACAGCAGGCGATAAAATGACAATTGTCAACTTTTACCTTAAGCTTTTATCAGCGGCTTTTTGCTTGCGCAACTACTAAACTGGCAATTTCCTCCGGCTTTTCCTCTTGCAAGAAATGTCTGGAATCCAACTTGTGAACAGTACTCAGGTTTGCAGCCTGTTTTATTTCATTTCCGAAATGCTCATAATCCAGGGCAGGATCATCTGCGCCCCAGATCGCTTGAACCGGATAGTTCACTCCCTCTACTGCCTGGTAACAGAGTCTTTTAAATTCCTCTGACTTCTGAAAATTGCGCATGATTTTCAGAAACGCTTTGCCCCCGTCATCCCGCTTAAGCAAGTCCACATAAGCGTATGTTTCTTCCTTGGGCAAAGCATCTGCATTATTCACTCCCATCTTGGAGAAAAGCAGATACCAGGTTGGGTGCGTAATTGTTTTAAGCTCTGCCTCTCCCAGAAGCGGCACTTCAAAAGGACGCATCGGCAATGGCTTCTTGAACTTATCAACTTCAATCCAGGTATTGAGAATTGTGATAGAAAGCACCTTTTCCTTGTTCTCCGCTGCCATCGCAAAACCAATCGGACCACCTATGTCATGGATTAGCAGGTGATACTTTTCTATACCCATTACCTCGGCAGCACGTGCACAGAACCGTGCAAAGTTGTGAAAGGTGTACTCAAAATCTTCAGGCCTGTCAGAGAGACCGAGGCCGGGTAAATCAATAGATATCCCGCGCATCCCTTTGGCTGCCAGTTCTTTAATTACCTTTCTATACAGAAAGGACGAAGTGGGCACTCCATGAATACAAAAAACGACCTCTCCCTGCCCCTCGTCGAGTACAAAGGTTTGGGTACCATCAACATCAATGAACCTACCCGCAGCTTTATGCTGCTCTATTACCTGATCAACAGTCTGATTTTCTCCCATAGCTTTATCTTAAAACGTAGTACTTTGTTTACATACGGTTTGATAAGCAATAGGGAGAAAAATTAACCGACACAAATGAATACCAGCTGTATGGTCAACGGTAATCAGTAATTATTTAAATGAAGATATGTTTACCTGCTCTGTTCACCAAACCTTCTCCGAAGTTCCATCATAACTCTTCGGCGTAGTTTAGCTTCAGATTGGTACAGGCGCATTACTTGTTGCGGAGAGAGTACGGCCCGGAATTCAGGATAATACTTCTTGCGGATAGTGCCCATTTTTATAGCGTTATCTAAATGGGAGCTAATGATCTTATCAGCTTCTTCAGCTGAAAGGCTATCCGGGTTAGTCTGCAACAACCTTCCTTGCCCGGCAGTTCGCAGGGAGTTTAACTCAGCCTCATAACGTTTGTATATGGGAGATAACTCTTTCATTTGAGCCTCATCTAAATTAAGCCCACGCTGAATTTCTGTAAGTTTTGCCTGCGTTATCCGCTCCTGTAACTTAGGATTATTTCTGAAGTTCTGGGCATGTGTTGTAACAGTCCATAACAGCAAGGCAGAAAATATTAGTAGCCTGTTAATTTTATTCATCACCAAATGTTTCTTCATAAAGATATAAATCTGCCTCCGCCACTGCAGCCATTTCCAGAAGTTCCTCATCCGAAATACTCCGTAGTATCTCATCAAAAGATTCTTCTTTATCGACCTGCGCTAATTGCTTTTGTTCAGACGCTTGTTCAGACGGCACGGATACCTTATCAGAATCCGCTTGTAAAGTAACCGGAAGTCTCTGCTCAGTCACACTGACCTCAGGTCTTGTCATCGTATCAGCGTTTTGCTGGTCCGCCCGCACCTGTGGTAGCGAGGCGACAGGTGCTTGTGTGCCTTTTGTTGTTGCCATCACCTTTTCCTCTTTTTTACCTGTATAAACAAAGTAGCCTACAGCTATCAATAAAATCACACTGGCAGCTACAGATACAATCCACCACATGGATGAACTATGCCTTTTGTTATTGCCTGAGCGCCTTTCTGCTTCTGCTAAGGTTTCCTCTGTTATATTGCCGAAAAAGTCAGAAGGCACTTTATATGGCATCCGTTTTCCAACTTTTTTAAAATCAAATTCCTTTTCCATCACGCATTAATCATATAGTCTTTGATCTTGTTGCTTGCATAGTGATAGTTGGTTTTGAGTGTGGCAACCGAACTGTCCAGCACCTGGCTGATTTCCTCGTAGCTTAACTCATCGTAATAGCGAAGATTAAAAACCAGTCTTTGTTTTTCAGGTAAGCTGAGAATTGCCTCCTGAAATTTTATCAAAATCTTATCACTTTCCTCTATACTGTTGTCGTGAAGCTGACTAATCAGCTTTTCACTGACTTCGTCGTAAGACGACAGAAACTTTTGCCTGTTCCGTAACAACCTGATGCATTCGTTTGTAGCGATCCGATAGAGCCAGGTATAAATCTTGCTTTTTCCGGCAAACTTGTCCAGGTTGTTATATACATTAATGAACGTTTCCTGAAGAACATCCTGGGCATCCTCATGCGACACCACCAGGCGCCTGATATGCCAGTAAATTCTTTCGTTGTACGCGTCCATTAACAGGGTAAAGCTTCTGCTTTTTGTGGTCTGCTCACGAAACATCGACAAAATCTCTTCGTCTGTTGTCTCTACCATTCAGTCCTGTTGCTATTAAATTATTCTCTCATTTCTTAGAGGCACAATTAGGTTAAAAGTTAAATGACTTACCTGAATATTTTCCTTATTTTATTTTAAAAGTGTGGTTAGAAAAGATCTGAGCTAGTCAAAACAATATAACAAAAGCTTGATTTCTGCCAAGCCTAGAACAGGCAGTACTGGAAGGGCATTATTGCCGTAAAAAGAAGATGGATGTTTTATAAAAAGATGATAACACCAGGCTTATTACTACCATTTATTTAAATCCAGATAAGGAAACAGTCATAATGCTGCACGGAGGTCCTGGTGCCCGTACTAACATCGCCTTAAACCCTACCTCTTTTACAGTAATATTTCTTTCTCCTGCTTCTAATTTATTATGCTTTCACTGAAAGGCCGAAAAATTAAAACTTTAAATATTTACCTATATTTATCCCTCAAATAAATAAAAGCTCCCTGAGAATTTGACACTACCAATGAAGAAGAACATTATTCTTTCAATAATTACACTGTTTTCTATCCTGATACCCTGCAGCGATTCATTTGCCCATGGTGGGGAAAAGCACGGTAAAAAGTCGAAAACAGAGGCGTTAAAATCAGAGGAAGCTGCAGCAATGATTCACGACACGGTGGCACCCACACAGCAAAACCTAACGGAAGAAGAACATGTTCAACACGTACAGAAACCTTCCTCCGTACACGCTGATCTGGCTGATTTCCCTAACCAGCACCCGCTGTTCGTTCACTTTCCAATTGTGCTCCTGTTAGTGGCCGCTGCTGTTCAAATGGCAAATGTTTTCTTTGTCCGAAAAGAACTGGACTGGATAACAACCTTTACAGTTCTTATCAGCTTCGTTTCTGCCTACTACGTTACGTTTATCGATCACCCACACACTGATGGGCTAACGGAACATGCTAAACTGGTACTGGAACAGCATGACCTGTATGCTATCTGGACTATCTATCTCGCAGGTGCAGCTCTTGCTGCTCAGTTCCTTAACCAATTCCTGCTTAAAGGCAGGCGGTGGAGTATTGCCGTGGTGGCAATAATTCTGGCTGTTGCGGCTTATTCTGTTTCGATGGCAGGTCATTATGGAGCACAACTCGTGTACTTGGAAGGCATAGGCCCTCAAGGCAAATACCTTGATTCTGCCCACTCCCATTAAACTTGTTTAACGTAAACGAAACGAGGCGCAGTAATCTTTACTGCGCCTCGTTTCGTTTAGAGGTGTGGACTTAGGCACCAGAGACATACAGGTAAACCCGGAATACTATTAGGAAGCAAAAATAGGCTATAGCTACTCAACCTTAATGCAACATGAAGAATAAGGATAAACACCAACACCCTCACCACGGAGCCAAGGGGAATGCTGAAAAGAAAGTAGAAGGCACTGAAGAAAGACTGGAAGAGAAGACGCTGCACGGCCATACAGAAGCCATGCACAAAGACACTTCCGGCCATCCTCCCCACGAAACACATTCAGATCATGATACTGGAGGTCACCACGACCATCACCGCATGATGATTGCCGATTTCAAGAAGAAGTTTTGGGTATCACTGGTGTTATCAATCCCTGTTATTATCATCAGTCCAATGATACAGGATATTGTAGGATACTCGCTCCATATCCCTTACAATATGTACATCGCCTTCGCCCTGTCCAGCATCATCTTCTTCTATGGCGGATGGCCTTTCCTGACGGGGCTGGTGGAGGAGGTAAAAAAGGGCGCGCCGGGTATGATGACATTGATCGGGGTAGCCATCACCGTGGCATACCTCTATAGCTCTGCAGTTGCTTTTGGTTTGCCCGGCATGGACTTTTTCTGGGAGTTGGCCACCCTGATTGTAATCATGCTGCTGGGGCACTGGATCGAGATGCGCTCTGTGCTCGGTGCCTCCAAGGCACTGGAGCTCCTGGTAAGCATGATGCCCTCTGAGGCTCAGGTAGTCAGAGGCGGAGAAACAGTAACAGTAAAGGTGGAAGAGCTGCAGCCGGAGGACTTGATACTGATAAGACCCGGTGAAAAAGTACCTGCCGACGGGGTCGTGGCCCAAGGGGAAAGCTACCTGAACGAAAGCATGCTGACCGGAGAGAGCAAGCCCGTGCAGAAAAAGAAGGATGACAAAGTAATTGGTGGTTCCATCAACGGCAACGGATCCCTGCAGGTACGGGTTACCAGCACAGGCAAGGACAGCTACCTGAACAAGGTCATCAACCTGGTGCAGGAGGCGCAAAAAACGAAGTCTGAAACACAACGATTGGCTGACCGTGCCGCTAAATGGCTCACATACATTGCACTCACTGCAGGATTTGGAACACTTGCCGTATGGCTACTGCTTGGTCAGGAGTTTGCGTTTGCCCTGGAGCGCATGGTGACGGTGATGGTCATCTCCTGCCCTCATGCGCTAGGCCTGGCTATCCCACTGGTGGTGGCCATCTCTACAGCTGTTTCAGCCAACAATGGTTTGCTTATCCGTAACCGGACGGCCTTCGAGAACTCCCGCAAGATCACCACAGTCATTTTCGACAAGACCGGTACTCTGACGCAAGGCTCCCACGAAATTGCCTCCCTGATCACCTTTTCAGATACTACAGACGAGCGGGAGATGCTGCGGCTGGCGGCAGGTGTGGAGCAAAACTCAGAACACTTTATCTCACAGGGCATCCTCAGGAAAGCAAAGTCCGAAAACATCAGCGTACCCCCTTCCGAAAACTTCAACTACCTGCCGGGCAAAGGTCTGGAAGGCGTGGTGGAAGGCAAGGAAGTGAAGGTAGTCGGGCCAAACTACATCAGGGAGTACAACATTAAAGTACCTGCCAGCGAAGCAGAGGAAGGCGTGGAAACAGTAGTCTACGTGCTCGTGGACGGGCAGCCGATTGGCTACATCACCATGCGCGACCAGATTCGCGAAGAGTCTGCCGGCGCCATAAAGGTGCTGAAGGAGAACGGTATCAAAAACCTGCTGCTCACCGGCGACAATGAGCGCGTGGCCAAAAGCGTGAGCGACAAGTTGGTGATGGACGGCTACATGGCCAATGTGCTGCCTCACCAGAAACAGGAGAAAGTGAAGGAGTTGCAGGCGCAGGGAGAGTTTGTAGCCATGACCGGCGACGGTGTGAACGATGCACCTGCCCTTGCCCAGGCAGACGTAGGCATTGCCGTAGGTTCCGGTACCGATGTGGCCGCCGAGACTGCCGACATTATTCTTGTGAACAGCAACCCGCAGGACATCGCCTCCCTCATTCTCTTTGGTAAGGCTACTTATAGAAAGATGATTCAGAACCTGATCTGGGCAACGGGCTATAACGTTATAGCGCTACCGCTGGCGGCAGGCGTGCTCTACCAACAGGGCATCATGGTGTCGCCTGCCGTTGGGGCTGCCCTGATGAGCCTGAGCACCGTGATTGTCGCCATAAATGCACAGCTGCTGCGCCGGGAGATAAAGTAAACGATGGATTTATAAAGAAGCTGCTCATGGAGAAACAGCATGCTGCCGGCATTCAGGACATTCTTAGAGTAAGTAGCCTTGTGCTTGTAGTGGGGTTTCTGCTAAACCTGATCTGGGAGAATGCGCAGGCACCGCTATACGAAGGGTACAAGGGGTTCTACGGTCACTTCTGGCTCTGCTTTGTAGCCGCTGTGGTTGATGCGCTGGTCATCCTGCTGCTTTACCTGCTGTTCTTGGTTTACAGCCAGCACTTGTACTGGCCCTTAGCTGCAGGTTTTTGGCAGCGTTTGCTTTTGGTTATTGCCGGAGTTTTGCTAGCTGTGTGGTTTGAGAAGTGGGCTTTGAATGTGGAACAGTGGGGTTATGCAGAAGCCATGCCCATCATCCCCATACTTGATATAGGGTTACTTCCTGTTCTGCAGTTAATGTTTCTCCCTTTCGCTACTTTTTGGGTTAGCATGCATGTGGCGCGGGCAAACCTGGCCAGATAAAAGGTAAACTACACCACCTTACCTGATACCAAGCGTACAATAAAACATAAGTTTTATCCCAATAAACTTCCATGAAATTATGAGAAATATAAAATTGGCAACATTGTTTCTTCTCCTGTTGGCCGTAGCGGCCTGTCAGCGGGAAGCCACCGTGCAGGAGGTGATGGACACGGAGGAGCAACGCAAAGAAGTGTACTCCACTATCATGGATAACCCGGAGATGCGCCAGGAGATGATGCAGATGATGCGCGAGCACCCGGACGGTGGCATGATGATGGGGCAGGGCCACATGATGGGTCAGGGGCAGATGATGATGGGCGACAGTGCCCGCATGATGGGCCGCATGGACCGCCAGCAGATGCGCGACATGATGCAGCAGATGATGGCTGCCTGCGCCGAGGACTCTGCCAACTGCAACATGATGTCGCAGATGATGATGAACCACCGCCAGATGATGCAGCAGATGATGCAGCAAATGCGCCAGCAGAACATGATGGATGACGCCTGCTATGAGCAAATGATGCAGAACATGAAGAATCAGCAGCGGTAGTTTTCCCGAACATAAAGTTTTAGCTCTATGTAAACTTAATAGTAAGTATACATAGAGCTATGAAAACAGTTAAACCAATTTTATTTCTTGTACTGCCACTGCTCCTTGCATGGCCAGCGGCGGCACAGGAGCATGAGCACCACCAGCCAAAGCAAGACACAGCTAAAATGCACATGCAGCACATGGGCATGCAGCACGGGACGATGCCCATGTCACATGCTTTCTCCCGGAACCTGCCCATGAACCGCAATGGGTCCGGTACGGGATGGCTTCCGGATGCCTCGCCCATGTACGGCAACATGTTTCATACCGGAGATTGGATGCTCATGCTGCACTACAACCTCTTTTTGCGCTATAACAACCAGGATGTGTTTGAGGACGGAAACCGGGGCGACAGACAGTTTGATGCGCCTAACTGGGTCATGCTGATGGGCCAGCGCTTTGTGGGCGAGAAGGGGCTGTTCCGCTTCAGCACCATGGTTTCGCTGGACCCGCTCACGGTGGGCGGCGACGGCTACCCTTTGCTGTTCCAGACTGGTGAGACATTTGAGGATGAGCCGCTCATAGACCGCCAGCATCCGCACGACCTGTTCAGTGAGCTATCAGTTGGTTATACACACCTGCTTTCTGAGGAAGCAGACGTGTTCGTGTACCTAGGTTACCCAGGTGAGCCGGCATTAAGCAATGTGGCGTTCATGCACAGGCCTTCGGCGCTCAACAACCCCGACTCACCCCTCGGCCACCACTGGCAGGACGCCACCCACATTTCCTTTGGGGTGGCCACTCTTGGTTTCCGCTACCGTAACTGGAAACTGGAAGGATCCTCCTTCACGGGTCGTGAGCCGGACGAGGAGCGCTACGATTTTGATAAGCCCCGCTTCGACTCCCGCTCCGCTCGCCTGACCTACAACCCATCAGATAACTGGAGCCTGCAGGCCTCCCATGCATTCGTTAAGAGTCCTGAGGTGTCAGAACCAGACGAAGACGTTTACCGCACTACCGCCTCCGCGCTCTACGGCAAGAAACTCACTGGCGATAACCGCTTCCTGACCGGCTCTTTGAACTGGGGCTACAACTATGTGGATGAGCACCATAAGGAGCATTCTTTCCTGCTGGAGTCTAACCTCCAAAGCGACAAGTTTTCCGTTTATGGGCGCTACGAGTTTGTTCAGAAGTCGTCGGAGGAGTTGGGCTTTGAAGAGGACGCCTTCGGGCACGATGAGCTCTTTAATGTAAATGCGCTGACTGTTGGGGCAAACAGACAGATATTGGAAATCGGGACTGTCAATTTTAACCTGGGGGCACAGGTAAATGTGTTCAGGACCGAGAATGCCCTGCACCCGTACTATGGTGAACTGCCAGTAAGTGCACAGGTGTATCTTCGCGTGTTCCCGGCCGCAATGTTTCCTTATAAGTAAAAAAAGGGGCGGTAAAGATATCTTAACCGCCCCTTTTTTGCTCATTACTATTTTGTTTCCACTGGCACTGTGATACCCACCTTATCCCATGCTACCTGGATGGCTCCCTCCGTATCAGCCTCTTCAACAATCTCGTACTTCAGTCGCTCCTGGTGCTGCTTCAGTTCTTCAGGCTTTACCTGTACCCGCACCAGATCCTCCTTGGCATCGTAGTCATCGGCAAGGTGCTGTTTCCAGTTCTTATTGATGATAAATGTCCACTCCTCCCTACCAGGTATGGTAAATAAGGCATACTTGCCGGCTGGCACTTCCTTTCCTCCAATCACTAGGTCTTTGTCAGTCTCGAGCGTAGTGGCCATATGCGCCCCCGTCACCCATACCTGATCGTAAGGCACTAACCCACCCCAGATAACACGCCCTTTTACCCCCGGCGCGTGGTAGTTGATCCTCAGGCTGGCAGCGCCTACCTGCCCGGTAGCCTCGGATGGAATGCTGCCCTTGATGGTATCCTGCTGGGCAACCTGCGGCTCAACTTCAGTTGCTACTTCTACTTCAGTTGAGGCAACCTGCTCCTGCTGGTTTTCCTCCATTGTACCTGTGCAACTTGTTGTAAACGCTGCAGTCACGATTGCAGCCCCTAAAAGGAATGTCTTTTTTTTCACGTTAAAATTAATTCTTTAGATAAGGATTTACTATGTAACACTAAGCTTTCTGTACTCGCTTCTTTACCTTTCTCACCGACGGTGATGAAACAAAGTATAGCACGAAACCGGAAAGTACGGTAAACAAGCCAAAGATAGAAAAAGCTCTGAGTAAAATATTCCCAAAGTTATCACGCCCTTCGTAGTCCATGGTGTGCAGCATCCAGAAGAAGTCGAACACGCGCCATTGGTTGTGGCGAATCGTCTGGAAAGTACCCAATTCTGCCGACACATACGCCGTGCAGTTATCCGGTTGGCTAAAGGTAACAGCCCATGCAGGTAAAGGTCTGCCGCGATATTCATGGTGCGAACCGACCTCTGTCAGGTACTCCACATTCTCCACCTTGATGGGATTAGCCATCTGGTTTTTGGCAACGACTACAGCCACATCTTCAGAAAGGGGTGAAATGAATTCTCCTGTCTCTGCATTCGCCAGTTGTACTTTTACATTGCCTGAGTGAGCCGGCATATGTCCGCCCGCCTCATGGGCTGCATGGTCCATGCCTCCCGAGAAGTAGCGTACCTGGTAAGTGGGCACACCGGCAACCTCAATAAGCTGAACAGAAAGTACAGAGTCCACCTGGCTTTTTGCTTGCAGGTTCTCCAGCACCAGCTGCGGCGATACCATGTTCATGGAGGCGGGGAAATGCTTCTTCTCGCTCCGAAGATGATCCCCGTGCACTTCGTCTATGTCGTTCCAGCTGAAGTAAAGCCCCCCAATTGTCCAGAAAAGAAACTGAACACCCAGGATAAGGCCCAGGTAGCGGTGAGATTTGCGGATATAGTACTGTTTACTTTTTAGCTTCATAAGGCTAATATAACACTAAATCCACAATTGCCTCGTGTTACGTAACCTATGAGTGATGCTATCGCCGCTAAAGTGTTCGTTCCTTCTGGTGAAATGAAACCGAGCGTAAGCAAAATTCAGTATTGGAGCAGTTCAGGGTAAGGGAGCTTATTTATTAAGAACCTCCGACACAGACACTGTCTCCATTTCACTACTGTTTCCCTCTCGCTCTACCCGCAAACGGGCGCCTTTTTCTCTTGAGGTCTTCATCAGGGCCTCTACCACATGCTTTGTAGCCTTCGAGTCAAGGAGTGTGGTTTTACCATCTTTTCTACAAGCCCGTAGCCGCTCTCCATACAGTGGCCCATCAAAGAGCATTCTGTGGTATGCTCTTTGGCTGCTTCTCCTAACCGAACCGATGGAATCGTTCGGAGACAGGCGATGTCAACCACATATCCTTCTAAAGTTTCTTTTGTAGTTTCAGTCTTTGTTTCCATACTTTCTATTAAATCTTGTTTGGCCTCAGCATTGTTTATGAAAGTACTGCACAAGGTTAAAGCACTAAAACTACTAAGGCATAGCATGAGCGCAAAAAAGGCAAATTGACCTACTCCTGATCCTTGTTAAGAACAGTATAGTGTATCGTCTGCGCCACAATCAGGCCATCGCGCACCACATAGGAGTCAGCCCCGTCCTTAACAAAGGCGTTTTTAGAATCTGCCGACCATTCCAGAAAACCAACTTCTCCCTCCACTTGAAAATTCTCATAGTCAAAGGTCATCTCTGGCAGCTGTTCCTGCAGGAGTTTGGCCAGTTCCCGCATTCCTTCATGCCCTCTGTAGACCCCAAATGTTGTCAGCATCACAACGTCTTTAGCGAAGTTAAGCTTCAGATCTTCTTCCACGGAGCCTGTTTTCGATTTTTCAAGGTGGTCTTCAAGCACTTGTCTGGGGGTTCGCATAGTATCGTTGCTCATATTGTGAATAAGGTATAAAGTTCGGCTGTGAACCAACACCTGAGTAAACCATTGAGACAAGGCTAAAATTAAAACCTCACTGTCAGGCCGCCGCCCGCCCCAAAGCGGTTGTCGTAGCTGCCCATCAGCGAAAAAGTCTTGGACACGAGGTACTCAAGCCCCACGTTCCAGGTTGTTTCGCTTCTGTAGCTATCTACTTTACCCGTGCCTTCCTCCGGTTCAAAGTCGTTCACCCAGCCAAAATCTGCCTGGTACTCATACTCGCCAAACAGGAAAGTGCGCGGGAAAATAAGCACTTCCCGGCCTATCCTTACCTCCGGGCGCAGTTTGTTGTCTACCCGCAGGTCCAGGTTAAACAGGTAGGGCGTGAGGTACCGGATGCCGGCAATGGCGGTCGTTTCAATCTTATCCATACTATCCTCCTCCTCGTTCTCCGCGTTTACACCCACAAAAACATTAAGGTAATCGTACAGGAACCTGCCGTAGGTAAATTCAGCCTCCATGTTCCTGTTCCAGCCATACTCTGCCGACAAGGTAAACTGGTTGCGCAAATTTGACAGCACCATTCTTGTCTCCCCCATATGAGAGGCTGCGTCAACTGCACCCCAGAAGAAGAAATGATTGCTCTTGTTTGTCAGGATGCGGAGCGGATAGCCTTTCAGCCGCGGGTCGCGGACCGTGTCGTAGCTGAAAATACGGGCCATACCGGAATCGAGGTGGTAGAGGATATGGCAATGGAAAAACCAGTCGCCGTACTCGTTGGCATCAAACTCGATCACCACCTTCTGCATCGGCGCCACGTTAACGGTGTGCTTGAGCGGAGAGTACTCCCCATGCTCGTTTATCACCCGGAAGAAGTGTCCGTGCAGGTGCATCGGGTGGTGCATCATGGTCAGGTTGTTGAGTGTTATGCGAACAACCTCCCCCTGCAAAATTTTGATCTTGTCTGCCTCTTTCAGCGGAACCCCGTTCATACTCCAGATATAGCGTACCATGTTTCCGGTAAGGTTCAGTAGTATCTCCCTCACAGGCTTTCCTTCAGCAAAGTCCGTAGGCTTGGGGGCTTTTAAATAGTTATAGTTGTACTCCGCAAACATATCCATGCCGGGCATTCCCTCATGCTGCATCCCTATCCCTTTACTGACGTCCGGCTGATTCATCTGTGCTTTATCGGCAGCTTTACCATGTTTGCTGTGGTCCATTTTTGAATGATCCATTCCCATGGCAGCAGCTGTGTCTTTCTGTGCTTGTTGATGCTGCATTTTTGAGTGATCCATTTTAGAATGGTTCATCTTTTTAGCACCCGCCGTATCCTGCTTCATCTCCATCTCATGCTGATGCATGGGCTTCTTCTGCTCGTCAGGTTTCGGCTTATGCTCCATGCTTTTCCCGTGGTCCATGTGCTTGCCCTCTTTCATCTGCATGTCACCGTCCATCTGCATCCCCCACTCCTTCATCATCTCGTAAGGCTCCACCTCGCTGGGGTTGAACTTGATGGCCGGAGCGCCCATTTTCATATCCATGGCTGCCATCTGTTGCATCATGGCTATCTTATCAGGTCGGGGCACATCGGGTGCAGGTATAACAGGGCCCTGGCCAAGTAAGGTAGAAGAATAGCCAGAGCCGTCTTGCGCGGTGGCCTTCATTTCCAGCTTTCCGTTCTGGGGAATAATTACTATAAAATCGTAGGTTTCGGCTACCGCAATAAAGGTTTTATCGCGCTTCACAGGTACCACATCCGGGCCATCGGCGGCAACCAGTAGCGGCGTGTCACCTCCGAAGGTGAGCCAGAACTGGCTGGAGGCAGCAGCGTTGATCACCCGCAGCCTTACCTTTTGCCCTGGTTCATACTCCGGGTACTCCCGCACAGGCTGTCCGTTACTCAGAAAGGCCGGGTAATAAATATCTGCGATGTCGGCACCCTCCATGCGCTGTTTCCAGAAGTTTAGCTGGGCACCAAGCGCTCCCCTGGCGATTACCCTGTTCAGCGGCACAGAAGTACCCTTCTGGATGTCGTATATTTCCAGCCCGCGTTTCAGTGTCTTCAAAACATTTGTTGGCTTTTCATAGGTCCAGTCCGACAGCACGATCACCAGGTCTGAGTGGTAGCCCAGCTTTTGCTCCCGGTCCTCCACCACAATAGAGCCGTACACACCCGACTGCTCCTGTAAGCCGGTATGCGAGTGGTACCAATAGGTACCGGTGTGCGTCATCTCAAACTCATACCTGAAGGTGGTGCCTGGCGCAACGGGTGGTGTGGTCAGGTAAGGAACCCCGTCATAAAAGTTAGGTAGCAGAATGCCGTGCCAGTGGATAGAGGTCTCTTTATCCATCTTGTTGGTAACATTCAAGACAGCATAGTCGCCCAGCTTAAACCGCAGGGTCGGGCCGGGGATGGAACCGTTGATGGTCATGCCCATACTTTTCTTCCCGGCTATCTTCACCTGCTCCTGGTCAATGGTCAGGTTGTAGACAACAGTATCGGATTGTGCTGCGACATCTTTGGGAGAAAATGAAAAAAGGGCGATCATGATAAAGACCAGGATGTAAGTGTATGAACTTTTCACAATATGTGCCTCCTATAACTTCTAAACATCAAACTGTTTAGGGCAAAATTTCGGCACCCCTCAGGTACAATTTCCCAAATCAGCTTACATAGTTATACTCATGGGGCTAACCCCATGTTATGAATAAAACAAAATATGGCTGAGGCTACATTTAAAGCTCTACTTCTGTAGCTCTGGCACAGTCCCATTTCAGCTCTCTCAACTCCTAAGCCTTTCCTCCCGTTTACCTGACAAGAACAAGTTTTACTACATGAACTACCTATACCTGATTCTGGGCATCCTTCTTTTTGTACTGACTGTGATGGACCTGATCAAGACAACTTTCTCCTCCAACGGCGGCGGCAAAATAACCGGTGCGGTCTCCAAAGGGGTCTGGAAACTGTTCTTCGTTGCTTCAGGAAAAAACGGCAGACCAAAGCTGCTCAGTTACGCTGGCCCTGCTGTGCTGATCTCCATCCTCCTGGTCTGGATCATCGGCCTTTGGTCCGGACTGTTTCTCATGCTGCTTTCTGATAAAGACTCCATCGTGAACAGCAGCACCCTCACAGCTACCTCACCTCTTGAAAAGTTATACTACGCCGGCTTCACGCTCTCGACACTGGGCGTGGGAGACTATAAGGCTACTACCGATGCCTGGCGCATCGTAACCAGCCTGGTGGCTTTTTCCGGACTGGCCTTCATTACTGCTTCCATTACTTACTTTGTTCCCGTGCTCTCTGCGGTAGGTTTACAGAGCAAACTAAGTTTATACATCAGCAGTATGGGTAAAACGCCGCAGCAGCTCCTGCTCAACAGCTGGAATGGGAAAGACTTTTCTTCTTTCTATGACAATGTGTCTGACCTTTGCCAGATGCTGATGCAGCACACCATGAACCACCACTCCTACCCTGTGATTCACTACTTTCACAACAGTAAAGTTAAACTGGCTATTGCACCAGCCATCGTGTTGCTTGACGAATCCTATCACCTTCTGGAGCTTACCGGTGCAAAAGATAAGCTAAAGATAGAGATGCTCCAGACTACGCTGAAGACGTACAAGGAAACGATGAAGGAGAGCTTTCTTAAAAACGCCAAAGCCCATGGAGCGGCACCTACACCAGACCTTACACAGCTATATAAGGCAGGAATACCAGTCAAAGAACCAGAGCAGGTAAAGCAGGTGTTTGAGCAAGAGCTGCAGGAACATCGCCAACTGCTGACTGCACTATTGGAGAAAGACGGTTGGACGTGGAAAGAAGTGTATAAACCCTAATTTACCATCTATCCACGGATTGAGTGCATGTGAAGCGCCCACAGATTTTCTGTTGTCGTAAAATAATACATGTTATACCTAAAATGCTAGCACATGTGGCCCATGCACGATGAGTACCACTGGCAAATGCACTGGTTCTGGTGGATAGTTTGGATTATAGTAGCGTTGGTGATCTTTGCTCTTTTCTGGTTTATCCGGCGCACCCGAAAAAATTCGGAAACGCCCCTCGACATACTGGAAAGAAGGTACGCCGCCGGGGAGATCGACACAGAGGAATATAAAGCCAAGAGGCGAGAGCTGGAGAGACGCAGGTAGCAACGGCTGAAAGCTACACCTCTTTTTTACCAGACTTTATCTGTGCGTGATTGATGGCTGCTACCAGAATTACACCGCCCAAAATATTTCCAATAAGCGATGGAATGATATAATATATAATTACATCTCCCCATGACCTCTCTTCCATTGCGGCAAGCGTAAACATCTCTACAGCACCTGCAATCACATGACTGAAGTGCCCGATACCAACAACATAAGTGATCAGTATGATGATCAAGATGCGTGCTTTTCCTGCAGAGGGCAGGAGCCATACCATCAGCGCGATAAGCCAGCCGGCAAAAATCCCACGCAACAGAACAGTCGCAAATCCGGGCTCCAAGGCCGTATGTCCGATTTTTGCAAAAGCTTTTAACTCATTGGGCGTAAAGGCTGGAGTATGTGCCGTTACTAAACCAACGATCAAGGCTCCTAATAAATTGGCAAAAAGCACTACTCCCCAAAGCCGCATTACATTCCAAAACTTCTTAAGGGTCTTATCGTGCAGGAGCGGCAGAATAGGTGTAAGGGTATTCTCCGTAAAGAGTTGCTGTTTACCAAGTATAACAATTACAAAACCAACACTGTACCCAAAGCTGGAAACCAGAATCGTCCAATTCTCCTCAGGCATGTATGATTCCAGCATTCCTTCCGTGAACATGGAAAAACCCATAGAAAGACCTGCGGCCAATCCGGACCAAAAAAGGTTTGCCGATGGACGTGCGAGTTCTGATTCAGCTTCCTCGAAAATAACATCATGAATAGCCTTAGCAGAGGGAGACCGGTCTATTTTCTTCTCCTCTTCTTCTTTATTTGAGTGCCTGGTATCAGTCATATATTGTTCCTTATGCCATTCTGCAACATCCTTTTTGCTCACGCACAAGCTTACCTGCACTCACAAAAAATGCTATCCTACTACAACTTCTAGTATTGGGCATTGTTTAAGCTAAAACGCAGGTACAGGAAGCTTTAGATTCCTTTTTTCTTAGCTCTACTCAATCCGGTATACTTTTCCTGTCTTTCCAACAGGGCCATGTTCATCTGTTGTCAATACGTAAGTTTCTCCGGTGTTATCCTGCCCAAAGCTCAGGAGGTAATGCCCAAGATCGTTGTTTTGCCTGTTTTGGAAATGTAGTTTTCTGTACTGCCAGGGCCCCTCTTCTCCTGCAACCTCAGCGGCAAACACAGCTCCGGCCGGTTTATCATGATGCTGTGTCCAGACGCCAAAAAGGTAGTGGCCATTCAATGCAGCGCGTTTATCACCCCTGTACACATAGCCACCGATTCCTACAATACCCAAACCCTCTTCCGGGTACGACATACTGTTCTTAAACTCAATCACAGGATTGATAAACTTATTACCAAGGCTATCCTGGTCCGGGCAATCTGGCAGCGGGTTTTCATTGTTTGCAGCGTTAAAGCAAAGGGTTCCCTCTTTTACATTCCACCCGTAGTTGGAGCCTTTCTGAATCACGTTAATTTCCTCGCGCAGCACCTGTCCCGCATCACCCGCTATAATCATCCCTGTCTCTTTATCAATGGAGAAGCGGTAAGGATTACGAAGTCCGTAAGCAAATATTTCTTTCATGCCACCCTGGTTAGCTGCAAAAGGATTATCGGAAGGAATACCATACGGAGATCCACTGTTTACATCGATGCGCAGGATGCTGCCCAGAAGATTTTGCTTAATGTCCTGACCGTTGCCGCCATCATTCTCGTTGTACCAGTCTGCCACGTGGCCAGTGCCAATATCGTTTTTGTTTCCACCGTCACCAATACTGATATACAAGTAGCCATCCGGACCGAACATAAGTGTTCCTGCATTGTGATTAGACTGCGGCTGTGCCACATACATTAAAACTTTTTCAGAAGTCGGGTCAGCCTTCTCCCGGTTATTTCCTGTGGCACGGTACTCTGCTATTGTAGTAGTATGATCAAAGTTGTCAGGCGCTTCCTGGCGGAGCGGAGCGCTGTAGTACACAAAAAACCTTCCGTTGTTCTGGAAGTCCGGGTGAAACGCCAGGCCAAGCAGCCCCCGTTCTTCGTGTTTCGGTTTGAGGTTAATTACTTTACTCTTTATATCTAAAAAAGGCTCTGGTTGAAGTTTCCCGTCTTTCACTACCCTCACTTCTCCAATCTGGTCCACAATAAAGAGTCTGTCATCATTAGGTGGCTGCGTCAGGAAGACAGGTGAAACCAGGTCAGACGCTATTAACTGCAAACTAACGGAGTCTACAGTTACCTTTTCATTAGCAGCTGTGGCTGTTGTGTTGGCAGTTTCTTCAGAAACCGGTGTTGAGGTACAGGAGTAGCATAGCAATAGCCCTGCTAAAATGTATATGTATGATAGTTCTCTGTTTCTCATAGTTCAAGTTTGTATTTAAAGTAGCTTTTTGATTCGTTCAAAGTTTTCGAAGCTGCTATCATTCAAAGTTCACAACCAGATTAAAGGAGCCTTCACCGGTTTCCGTCATGAACTGAACAGAGAGGTGATCATAGAAGACAAACCGCTTATTAACTGCAACAGCACCATTCTCCATCGCCTCCGACAGTTCAAGCACTTGGCTATAAATAGGAACGTCTTTCTCATCCAGCACAATCATTTTGATGTGGCCTCCTGTAGCAGGCCATTTTTTGATGGTAATATTCTTTATGTCCATGCTTCTGGTGGCTTCACTTCCGTCCAGTCTCAGCGTAGCATTTGTTTCGGTAAGCTCTATCGTTTTCATGGGTCTCGTTTAAGTATGGTTATTCAGGCTTACGGGATTCTGCTCTTTCTTGTCTCAAAGCTTCACTCACCTCACGTTCTGTAGCACTCCCCCAGTACCTCCTGTACTCTATTTCATCGGTGGTATGCTGTATTGGCTCCAGGCCTGGCGCCACCTGCAACAAAGCCTGCTCAAGTGCCTCGTATGGTCGGTATCCCACTATCATTACTCCCTTCTCCTCACCCTCCTGTCGCATTGTTAAGGTTGGGAAACGGCTGATTCCATGTAGCCGTACCTGCACAAGGTCCTTCTTAAAAGCTTTGTGAGCCTCTTCTCCACCCAAGGCCTCCCTAAAGGCTTCTGCATCGAAAACACCTGGTAATGCTTCGGCTAGTTTTATACCTGTCTGTAGCAAAACGTCACGTTCCGCAATGTTCTGTCCGTGCAACATTACCGCCTCACGCACTCTACGCAGGTAGTTCTCTGCCGCTATCGGCGACTGTTGCTCCGCAGCCTTAACCGCGATGCAGGCAGGATAAGAGGATGCAGGAGGGTTCTCGTACCAGACCCTGTCCTGAATGGGCATACCCGATACATGCTTTGCCTCCATCCAGAGCGGCCCCATCTGCAGCGGACGGGCTACGGAATTCATGGGATCATTGAAATTTTCCCAGTTTGGTATGAGCCCACCCATACGATAGCGCCACTTAATCCTGCCCTTGTACTCAAAGCGTAGCCTGCGCCACTGCGGCTCCATGGCCCAGCTCCAGCAACAAAGAGGGTCGGTGAAGTATTCTACCTCCACCGACCCTGCTTCTTGTTCTACAATGTTCTTAAGTTTATTTCCTTTTTCAGTCATACGTTATTTTTAACCCGCTCACTGCTAGCAGTTATGCGGATATTCACACCAGTGGTTCTCCCCACTAGGTACGGCAGCTTTTACCTTTTTGCTGCGTTCCTGGCTTAATGCTTTGTCTTTGGCCTCCACAGATTTCCTGGTGCGGTCTGTGCCGGTTATTTTGTGGTCAAGCATACCATTTGTTTCCACCACGTGCTCGAACGGCTCATGGTAGTATTGCCAGGTTTCTCCCAGGCCAGGGCTTTTACCCTCGTTCCAGGGTCCTTTGGCATCGGCACCGTTACTCATGTTAAAGTAGCTGTTGCTATAACGCGGATCTCCCTGCAGCACACCCGGCGGAAAGTTAGGTTGTATGGTTTCAAGGGCCGCCTCAAACATCTGGTAGTGCGCTACCTCACGGGTCATCAGGAAGTTGAGCGTTTCTTTCACGTAAGGGTCTGTCGTGAACTGCATCAGGTACTCATATACAATCTTTGCCCTGGACTCTGCCGCGATATTGGAGCGAAGGTCCACCGTCGGGTCTCCGTTGGCAGTTACATAAGCCGCATTCCAGGGAACGCCCTGGCTGTTGGTTAAGGTTGGTCCGCCACCGCTCAGCACAAAGAACTGCGGGTTCATCATAGCATTATGAATGAATTCCTCCTTCTTCGCCTTACCATCCAGCAGCTGCATGATCTCGGATTCTTCGGCCGCGTTCTTCAGCTCTCCGTTTATCGGACCCAGCAGCATTTGAATAGTGGCCCCCACTATCTCCAAATGGCTGAATTCCTCCGTAGCAATGTCCATTAACAGATCATACTTGTCCGGATGCGGTTGCCGCATGGCGAAAGCCTGGGTAAAGTATTGCATCGCTGCCTTCAGCTCACCGTTGGCGCCACCAAACTGCTCCAGTAGCAAGCTGGCAAAAGCCGGATCTGGTTTAGACACTCGGGCGTTAAATTGTAATTCCTTTACGTGATAAAACATTTGTCCTCCTTTCTAAAAGTGTAACAATCAGAGTTGCAACTCTTAAAAACGAGGTGACTGAGCAGCAGTTTCTTGTAAAGGGTGAATGAGGTGAGAAACTACAGTCAGTTTCTGTTTATTAGTGGTAAGAGGACGTTGGCTGCTGGTAAGTAAATAATGGTAAGAAGACCTACCGCAGCAGAAACGAGTGGACATAGAGGGTAACCAGAAGAGTCCCTGTAAGACAGCAACCAAGTCTGTGCCTGACCTTGTAAGAAACAAAGCCATAGGTCTGGCTTATAAGTGCAGTTGATCATAGGTAGGAACGGAGTATGTCTCATCCTTTGCCAACAAGTGCACTTTCAGGCCCCGGACGGAGAAGGGGTCTCCCGTGCCGATCTTGTAGATGTCTGTACTAGTCAGATCCATCCCATCCACCACGGTCATAAGCCCGCTGCCAATCACCAGCATCTCCCGCCCTTCCGTTACATAGGCTGCCGTATCTTCTTCCAAACCAATGCCGATACAGCCGGGGTTTGTTACAATACACTGGGCCATGCGCACCATTCGTCCTCTTTGAATGAAATGAGTATCAATTGCCACATCCTTCATGAACTCCAGGCCGGTGGTAACACGCACGTCCCCCTTTATAAAGCCTCCGTGGGTCATAACTTCGTATATCATAGGCGTGGAAAGAGCCACGGCCCCGGCACTGGTTCCTGCTATGAGAATATCCTCATAGGTGTAGCGCTCCCGCATCAGCTGCAGCATGTCTGTCCCTCCAAGTATAGAGGTCAGCCGCAGCTGGTTGCCGCCGGTAAAGAAGAAACCGGAAGCCCGCTCCACTACCTTCAGGTTCTTAGGGTCCTTTGCCTCCTCCCGATTCCGGATGTCGAGCACCTCCACCTTCTCCACACCCAGCTCTTTTAGCACCTTTACATAGTCCTTAGCCATTTCCTCGGGAATGTTAGAGGCGGTAGGTATAACGACCACCATAGGTTTCTCACCGCTCAGCTTAGACACGAAGAACTTGAGGATTTCCTCGCTCTCGAACTCTTTGTTGCGTTCCTGTTCCTTATTCTTATCCCCTTCTCCCTTGCTCTCGTGGCCACCTATAGCCAGTAGGCGACCCTTTGGTATTGGAGCCTCCTGATGGCCTTTATGCTTATTTGACACTTTCTTTTTTGCCATTTTACTTTGACCTGTAAATAGTTAATTATAGAACTAAGGTTTCTTATAGCTTACTACTCTTGTTAACACTGTATCGG
The DNA here is from genome assembly GCF_042684605.1 of Pontibacter locisalis. Taxonomy (NCBI): domain Bacteria; kingdom Pseudomonadati; phylum Bacteroidota; class Cytophagia; order Cytophagales; family Hymenobacteraceae; genus Pontibacter; species Pontibacter locisalis. Next base: position 20,861 of record NZ_JBHULU010000002.1, on the reverse strand, counting down.
CCTTACCCGGATTATTGGTAAAGGCAACCCACCCTTCCCGTTTTGACTCTTGAGGAGCAAAAGGAATCTGTAGTTGCGCCTTCTCCAGCTCTTTACCGTTCTTCATGAGTGCCAGTTCTATCAGCACCTCCTCTGCTGTGGCACCGCCTTTGTTCCGCACTAAAACGTGGTAACGATTGGGAGATCCTGTTGAAGGGTCAGGCCAGCTTTGCACATGCAAATCGGGTGAGGTCGGTTCATGGGTGTAGGTCTGGTAGCCGAGATAGCCTAATATAGCCAGCAGTAGAATCAAGCCGATACCAAAGATTGTCCATTCCAGCCAGTTCTTTTTTTCCTTGTGCTCCCCCTCTTCCAGTTGATCTTCCTGTTTGTTATCGTTTTCCATTTCGATGATTTACTTAATTAACAAGCGCCCTGCCGAGGCTCCGAGCGAGGAAAGTACCCCCAATACTATGACTTGTGAAAAGGCTATCCAAAAGCTAACACCATCAAACCTACCAAAAAACCACAGTACAAAAGCAGAGGCTCCCAGCGCTGTGAGGTAGGTCATACATGTATCAAAAGTTATGTCAAAGAATATGTTGTCACTCTTACCTCCTGCTGTGCCTCTGAAATTGCTAAAATACAAAACCACCACACTTTGCACCAGCGAGAAAATAGCCATAGCCAGGATATGTGCCGGCTTAGCCTCTACTCCAATCACCAGGATCTCTTCCGTTGGCGCCACGTTGCCGCCCACTACAATGGCACCGCAGAGGCCTAGCACGAACATCCCTAGCTTGGAGTTGCGTCTTTTAGATTCTTTTTCCTTCTTTTCCTTATCCTCCTGTCCGCCTGCTCCTAACTGGGCCGTGCCAATAGAAACTCCTATCGATACGGCCATCGCCTCTATGATTACCTTCCCCATCAACTCGTCCAGCCCCATGCCATAAAGATCTATCCTATTCAGCATCAGGAGCACACCAAAGGATATCAGAAGCCCCAGCCCCATTTCTTCCACGGAATCAATAAAAACATTAGGCCAGGAAGCGTCAGGGTGCATTCCGGCAAAGCGGTTATAGCCAAGCAGAAGAAGGTAAGTAACCAAGACCAGTATCAGAAGCTCAAGTGGCTCTGCAATAAAGCCCGCCCACCATACTTCCATAGTATACAGCAGCGGGAAGCTGAACAGCAGTCCGCCTGCAATACCACGGGCATACTCCTTAAGTGATTTCCGGACTGGCCTTCCATTTCTTTCTGTTGCCATACTTTTATAAAAATGCCTGGAGCTCTACATAAGATGGCAGAGTTAGGCACAAAATCGTTACTCTTTTAAACTTATTTGTGTTCGGTTATAGGTAGGTTTACAGAAACCAAAATCCCCGTTTCTTTACCTTTTACGCTTCAGAAAGCTTTTTAAACTAAAATATTTATACATGTAAATTTTATCATAGGTTTGAGCATAATCAAAGGAACTAATATTGTAGATTCAGGTTAACAAGTGCTTATCAAAAGATGTTGAAGCTCACTTTCCCAGCTATCCTTGAAGGAAATTAATTCTCGACAAAAAGGGTATAAACGATCCATCAGAAGCTGACCTGAAAATCATAAAGTACTGTTCCTGAAAAAAAACCTTAAGCTCCATACAAAAGGAAAGCGCCAGTAAATACACCAGCGCTTTCCTTTTTAACAACATTAACTATGATAACATTTTGTTCTTTACTTCTTTCTTATTCCTGTCTTAAGTACCTTTTATATTTCTTTCTGACAGAGGAATCATACTGTCGCTCGTTTATTTGCCCATAGTTAAAGGCTATAAATTCACTGTAGCTTTCCATATTATGGTCTGGCTCCTGATGTACGGAATAAATACCTGCCGATGCACTGCCATTGCAACTATAAGTGTCATTGCCCCGCATACATCCGCTTCCAACAGCTTTGGAGTGAATGCTTCTATCATACCGCAAACCAGAGCGATGCGAAGTTACCTTGTCCTCCTCCAGGACACCTACCAATCTCACCACTTTTACCATCCTATTTAAAGTTAAAATCAACTGACTGGCTACTTCATTGAGGTTTCCTCCCAAAGTGATAGGAAAGCAGGAGGACCATCCTCAGCACCCGAAATAGGTATGGTCACTCCTACACCTTACAACCCGGAAATACAGCACTATGTACTGCCACCGGAGTTCATATTAGTTTAACGTTCTGACAGAAGCGAATGGCTATAACTTTACACCTATATGGTATTTTGTTGCACCTAAATACCAACTTTTCGCGCTTTATAAGCAATTACTAAGTATTTATACTTAGGACAGGTTCTGATACTCCAGGATTAGCCGCGTACTGGCACCTCGTTAAACAAACCCGAAAGAATCACCTTCATTACAATTTCCCTTTGCCGTCCTTTCGGGTGCATGTACGGTATTTAGTGCTCTTATCTGAACAATGCAGCAGACACTATTCCTGGTAAATCGTATAGCTCATAGAAGCACCACTCTATAAATTTTCTACAAATAAACCTGCCAGTATCATTTTACAGAGCAGGGATTAGGATAAAAGCATGAAAATAAAAGAACTTAAGATCATGCGCGGGCCAAACTACTGGTCCATTAAGCACCCTAAGGTAATTGTACTGAAGCTGGATCAGCTGGATTTGTATGATGTGCAGACAAACGAGGTGGAAAACCTTACGCAACGACTTCAGAAGTTAATGCCCGGTCTTCAGAATCATCGTTCTTCTGAAGGTCTGGAAGGAGGCTTCCTTAGGCTCGTGAAACTGGGCACCACATTCAGCAAAGTAGTACAACACATAGCTCTTGAACTACAGACAATGGGGGGTATGGAAAGCGGGTACGGAAGGTGTTATGCTTCTGATCAGGAAGGTATTGACTTCGTTATCTTCTCTTACCAACAGGAACGTGCAGGAGAGTATGCCGCACACGCGGCAGTACGCATAACAGAAGCTCTTGGCAGAGGAGAAAAGGTGAACATAGTGCAGGATGTGGCCAGGCTGCACCAGATACGGGAAGATGAGTATTTTGGGCCAAGTACTGAAGCCATTGTATGGGAGGCCATGAACCGGAACATCCCTTACATTCAGAACCGGCAGGCTGAGGTTATTCAGTTGGGTTATGGCATTTACCAAAAGCATATTCAAGCCGCTATGAGCAGTAGCACCTCCTTCTTTGCTGTCGAGAACGCCGGAGATAAAAATAAAACAAAGCTCATCCTGGAAGAGGCAGGGGTACCAGTACCAAGGGGTAAGATTATTCACAACTCCCGTGAATTGGAGGAGGCTATTGAGGCGCTGGATTACCCCATTGTGACAAAGCCACTTTTCGGAAATCAGGGAAAAGGCGCAAGTATAAACATCCAGAACTGGAAGGATGCCTTAAAGGGTCTGGCCGAGGCCCACCGGTACTCCCCGGAAGTGATGGTAGAGCAGCTTATCGAAGGTTTTGACTATAGAATACTGGTGATAGATGGCAAATTCACAGCCGCTGCCAAACGTACGCCTGCTCTTGTTGTAGGAGATGGCAACTCTACTATACGGCAACTCATTAACCAGGTGAACAAGGACCCCAGACGCGGTATCGGTCACGAAAAGGCGCTTACACACATTAAAGTTGATAAGATTACCAGGGCTATTCTGCGTGAGAAAGAACTCACGCTACAGTCAATTCTCCCGGCCGGAGAGACACTTTACCTGAAGCGCACTGCTAACCTAAGCACTGGTGGTACTGCCACAGATGTTACTGACCTTGTACATCCTTATAATGTGTTAATGGCGGAGCGCGTGGCAGGAATAATCGGGCTGGATATCTGCGGCATAGATGTAATGACCTCAGACATAGCTATTCCACTTCCGGAGACAAGGGGCGCAGTGATTGAAGTAAATGCTGCACCAGGGCTAAGGATGCACATCTCCCCTACCGAGGGACTTCCACGTAATGTAGCCGACCCGATTATAAGTATGTTGTTCCCGCACAACTGCCCTTCCAGAATACCGATCGCAGCCATAACGGGTACAAACGGTAAAACCACCACTACCCGGCTTATTGCTCACCTTTTAAGGTTCACAGGGAAAAAAGTAGGTTACACCACAACCGACGGCATCTATATTCAGGACAAAAAAATCATCAAAGGCGATACCACCGGCTCCTTTAGCAGTGAGTTTGTATTAAAAGACCCTACCGTGGATTTTGCCGTTCTGGAATGCGCGCGGGGAGGCATGCTTCGCTCCGGCCTTGCCTTTACGCAATGTGATATCGGGGTAGTGATGAATGTTTCGGAAGACCACCTCGGGCTGGGGGATATCCATTCGGTAGAAGACATGGCCAGGGTTAAGGCCATTATTCCCAAAACTGTTTGTTCCGAAGGCTTTGCCATTCTGAATGCAGATGATGACCTGGTATTTGATATGGCTGCCGGCTTGCATTGTAAAGTAGCCTTCTTTAGCCTGAACGAAGACAACCCCCGCATAACAGAACATATCTCAAAAGGTGGACTGGCAGCTGTGTTTGAGGATGGCTTCGTTTCAATTTTTAAGAACACTTATAAAATACGGGTAGACCGTGTGGCAGACATCCCTCTGACTTTTGGAGGTAAGGCAAAATTCAATATTTACAACGTGTTGGCTGCAACGCTGGCAGGGTATGTTTCCCATATGGAAATAAACGAGATTAAAACCGCTCTCCGCACATTTATACCATCTCCGGAAACCACGCCAGGCCGAATGAACCTGTTTAAGCTGCCGCAGTATGACGTGCTGGTTGACTATGCACATAACATTGCCAGTATGGAGGCAATCAGTGATTTTATCAACAATACAGAAGCCTCTTACAAAATTGGCATAATAGCAGGCATTGGCGACCGACGGGATGAGGATACCAAGCAAATTGGCAGGATTGCGGCTGAAGTGTTTGATGATATTATAATAAGGCAGGACAAAGACCTACGTGGGCGTAGCGGCAAGGAACTTAACAAACTGATCAAAGAAGGTATTTTCTCTGTAAAACCAGAACTGGAACCGAAAGAAATAAACCAGGAAATAAAAGCCCTGGCACATGCACTTGAGTATGCTCCTGAAGGATCATTTATTGCGCTTTTTTCTGAGGACATTCCTGGGGCGGTAAAACTGGTGGAGAACTTCCGGGTTATTCAGCACAGAAAGTCTGCCTCTGATCAGAGTTAAAGCGGATTATAGGTCCACCTATGGTCTGTCCTGAAAGAGCGCCAGGTGCTGCCACAAGGGCTTCCTACTGAGCGTGATGATAAAAAGAAGGCAATACCTACCGATGAGGAAGTTAAAGCAGACAAAGTGGAGTACCACGTGAAGGGGTTCGGTGTTAAAGGTAGCGCGAGAAGCAGTACCATCAAGATAAGAGTGGCAAAGGCTCTAAAGGTGAAAACCCGGACCTCAGAGATATGACGAAAGAGGAATTCAACTTCCCGCACCGGACAGCAAAAAATCAGCATGGTGTCATTTTACAGTTAAACAATTAGAAGGTCAGCTACATTGATAGCTTCTGCCACTTTAGAAAGGTAACGATGATTTCGTGGGCACGTACTGTTAGGTAAACTAAAGACCCGTAAAAATGAAATCAAATCTCACATTAACAGTATTCGCTGCCGTCGGTATGCTGATGAGCTGCAATGAAGTAAAAGAAGAAAAAATAGACAGTGCAGCAGAATTAAGTGCGATCGCTTCAGAAGACACAGCTGTAATGTACCGTGAAGACGCAATTGGTAATGCTCTTGAAGCTGACGAGATGGAATTTAAGGAAGTAAATTTCGATGCGCCAGTGCTAAGAGAACCATCTTTACAAGCTGCCGACATAGAGGTTCGGGGAGTTGAAGGATATCGTATTTATTCTGTGGGAGAAGATGTAATGTTTGATCTTGATAAAGCTAAAATTCGACCAAGCGGTGAGCAGAAGCTACAGGAAATTTCTAAGGCAATAAAGGAAAGAAACTCACAGGGCTTGATCAGGGTGTATGGTTTTACAGACTCTCTGGCAAGTGAGTCTTACAACAAGCAACTGGCACTTGAGCGGGCCAGGTCTGTGGAAGACTGGTTACGTAAGAACAGTGGGTTGGATACGGCCCGAATGAAGCTAGTACCGGTAGGCGAGCACCTGTTTGAGGCAACCAATGAGACGGCTCGCGGAAGGCAGCAGAACCGCCGCGTTGAAATAGTAGTCGTAGAAAAATAGAGAATAGCTGGAAGTATCAAGACCATAAAATATTTCCAGATATCTTAGGTAATAGGCACGACTTTAAGCAGTGATATTTCTTCACTCTTGGAGTCGTGCTTGTTGTTCTCGCTCCTTCCCCCTACAGCTTCTATACAACCTTGAAGAACTATTTTGCAACAAACTCCAATAATTTGAAATTATCAGCACTAACAGAAGCCTCATTTATTTACTGAGAGAAATGCCCAAATTTCACGCAGACAATGGCTCCGACGTGCCCGATAGCCTGTAAGCTATACAACTTGAGGATGAATGCCTGTAATACAGTATAAATACATATAAAATTGAGTATTTATAACATTTTGGTTATAAAAAAGCTTATGTTACCTTTATGGATACAATCAAGCCTGAAGAATAAGGAGAAAGCAAATGGCAGAAAATGTAACACAGGCACTGGATGATTTCGAAAAGTTCGTAAAAGAAGGTAAGATAGACCTGTTCTGGGTTACAGTCCATAGCAATCGTCTCCGGATAAAAGCCGCACACAGCCCTATTGAACGGATAGTACCCTTAGGGAAAGATTTGTGCGAATCTCTTGCGGCATTCTTCCAGGAGATTGAACGAATCGAGTACAGAACTCATGATTACGTCAGCCTTAAAAGCTTTATTAACGCACGAACAATGCTCGATAAAATGCTGGGCGAGAAGGTAAGTGAATAAAAATCAGCTCTAAATATCCAGCTCAACCCACACCGGAGCATAATCAATTGTCTTTTCCCAACCTCTAAACTCACGGTCTACTCCTGCAGCAACCAATCGGCTATTAAGGTCAGGGCTCAGCAGAAGGAAGTCAACACTCACCTATGAAAATAAAAGGGAAGGAAATTATATACGACGGCTTTTATACTTTCAGGAAAGTTCTCTTAGAGGACAAAGGAGAGACTATTGAGCGGGAACAGTTTGACAGTGGCGGAGCTGCAGCAGCCCTGGTATATGATACCGCCAAACAGCACTACTTATTTGTAAAGCAGTTCCGTTACAGTGCCGAACAAGACCTGTTAGAAATAGTAGGTGGTGTGCTGGAGGAAAATAATCCGGAGAAAACTATTCGTAAAGAGATCGAGGAAGAGATCGGTTATGCAGTAGATAACCTGGAACATGTGTGGGATTTCTATACCTCGCCAGGAGCCTGCACGGAGGTAGTGTATTTATTTTATGCCGAAGTAAGTCGAAAAAAAGCGGAAGGTGGCGGCAAAGATAAAGAGCATGAAAAGATAGAAATCAAAGCCCTTACAGAAGATGAACTCGTGGGCCAACGATACCGTGATGCAAAAACCATTATTGCAGTGCAATGGTTAGTGGCAAAACTGGGAAAAAAATCAAGTCACCTGCCTACCTGGACCAAGAGCCAATGATAGCTACTTCAAGCGCCTGGAACTATCTACCAGGCGCTCCCTTTTTACACTGCGCCACTTAACCACAGCCACACCCTAGCCCATGCCACCTGTTTACGGATTATCAGAAGCAAAATAGCTGGTAGCAAAAAAGTTTTCGTATGTGCTTAATACATATAACTATTGAGCATTTCAAAACAAACTTAATTTCTATGGCAATTTCACTTAAACCTCTTCACGAGCAGGTAATTGTTATCACTGGTGCCTCCAGTGGTATTGGACTGGCAACAGCACGTGCCGCCGCTAAAGAAGGCGCTAAGCTGGTATTGGCTTCACGTAATGGTGAAGCACTTACTCAAATTGAGCAGGAGCTAAAGCAGGAAGGAGCAGAAGTAATACATGTGGTAGCTGATGTGGGCAATCGAGAGGATGTACAGCGCATCGCAAAGACCACGATCGACCGCTTCGGGCACTTCGATACCTGGATCAATGACGCAGGAATCTCTATGTATGGCAAACTGGCTGATATTAGCGAAGAAGACAACCGTCGCCTTTTCGACACAAACTTTTGGGGCGTAGTATCCGGCTCCCTGATAGCCGCAGACTATCTTCGTAAACATGGCGGTGCCATCATTAATCTGGGCAGTGAACTGTCTGATGTAGCTATTCCGCTGCAAGGGATGTATTCTGCCAGCAAGCATGCTGTGAAGGGATTCACGGACTCTTTACGAATGGAGTTAATGGAAGATGAAGCCCCTGTATCAGTGACACTCATAAAACCAGCGGGTATAAACACCCCATATCCTGACCACGCCAAAAACTATACTGAGCATGAGCTTACACTTCCTCCTCCGGTTTATGAGCCAGAGGAAGTGGCCAATGCCATTTTACATGCCGCTACTCATCCGGAGCGTGAAATCTATGTTGGGGGTGCTTCAAAAATGATGAGCAGCCTCAACAAGTTTGCTCCGGGGCTTGTAGACTGGGTAAACAAAAAATTTATGACCGGTATGCAGGTGCGCGATACAGCAGCACGTCATCATGAAGGTTCACTACATGAACCTGGCGAGGATGGCCACGTGCATGGCAATCATAAAGGCTATGTGAGAAAGAAAAGTCTTTACACACGTGCCACTATGCACCCCGTTGTTACAGGTGCAGTAGTAGCAGCGGCCAGTGCCGCTGCCATTGCTTACCTTGGCAGTAAACGCCGTAACAATAACAGGTCGTGACTTTTTAGAAAAAATCAAAGAAGGCGTGGCCTCTGACCAGCGATCTTTCCTGACCAGAGGCCACACTTTTTGTGCACCTATTTCACCATTGGCATGGTAGCTGAATAGTATGAGATCCAGCTAATGGTACTGAGGTAACACCACTTGTCAGCCCCTACTAACGCACAGTACCTGAGTTGTATTTTTACAACAACTCCCGCTATTAATTCTCGTCTTACCAATTGTAAATTTCAGATTATGGTTATGGCTGGCATCATTGCCGCAGTAGGTATTAGTACGAACGCATTGCACCTGGTAGTTGGAGCCATGGTTGTTGCCCCAGGCTTTGAGCCGATAGTGCGCATCCCCTTGGGAATCATAACAGACAATGTTGCCTGGAAAAGAGGTGTGACAGATACTTTAAAAGGCTACGGTGCATTACTGGCCGCCTCAGCCCTGACAATGTTGCTACTACAGGTACTGGGATTTGTTACACTCAAAGGAAAAGCCTCCTATCTGGCAGAGGGTGCACTTGTCTCCTACTGGACCACTATTTCTGCTACCTCTCCTGTACTTCTCCATAGTTGAAGGAAATAAAATCGCTATAGGATCTCTCTTCAGCTCCATGAATTTGAAGCTATCTTATTGTTGTTGCCATGAATTTCAATAATGCTAAGGATCCGATTTTTGAGACAACGTTGTTAGGTGAGCAAAAAGAAACAGGAGGACCACAGCCTTAGCACCCGAAAAGGAATGGTCACTCCTGATCTTTTAAAAACCAGGAAAACGCAAAAGTTTAAACAGTGTTGGTTGCAGTAGCCTGGCTACACTAGTATACGCCAAACAGGTTGCGCCATCCAGCATCACACGCAGATATACCATGTAATTCATAAGAATACAGTCTTTACGCAACCATCAGTGTATACACTTACAACCCTTCGAAATTAATAGAGCTCATGCACTTCCTAATCCTTTTACTTAGCTTGGTTTGCACAGAAAGTGCTTCATCAGAAACATGCCATCAAAGAGCGTAGTATATACCTTTTCATAAGCACCCAAACTAAATGAAACGAAAAAACATATTATGGATTGGTACGGGCCTGGCTGTTGCAGGCGCAGCAGGAATTCTGCTGGATGCGCTGGTCCTGGAGAAATATTTTTTTGACATAAAGCAGTTCGATATTGGGAATAAGGGCAGCAGAAAAAAGCTGAAGCTTGTTCTGATAACTGACCTTCATTTTAAAGAACTTGTTCTTCCGCATCACAAAAAGCTGGCAAATACATTAAATAAAATGCAGCCAGACCTGCTCCTGATCACCGGCGACACCCTTGACTCAACCGGAGAGATGGCACCTGTAGAGAACTTCTTTGCGATGCTTGACCACCAGATTAAGAAAGTGGCTATAGCAGGTAACAATGACTATAAAGCAAGCCCAAGTATAGGTAAACTAAAGGAGGTGCTGGAAACACATAACTGTGAATTTCTTGTAAACGAATCAAAGCCCTTCGACATAAAAGGAACAAGAGTAATGGTAACAGGTTTGGATGATCTTCTGGAGGGCGATAGTTGCTTTACTGATGCAGTGAAGGGAGTCGGAAGAGAAGAGCATCACCTCCTGCTTGTACATAGTCCCCTTCAACAGGAAAACGCAAAGAATCAAATAGAAAAGCTAAACAACGAAAGAAGTGAGGGCAATAAGCTCAACATCAGTTATATTTTTGCCGGCCACACTCATGGTGGGCAGGTACGGCTACCCGGTTACGTTCCGGTACTTCCAGATAAATCGGGTGACTATGTGAATGGTTGGTACAACACCAGTGCTCCGTACCTGTACGTCTCTAAAGGCTTTGGCACTTCCTCTATACCTCTTCGCTTCTTTGCAAATTCTGAGGTAACGCTTTTTAACTACTATGTGTAAATAAACCATAAATCAATTAACACCCATGCCCCTGAGTCCCAAGATCGAGAAGCTGCTCAATAAAGTATGTGCACCGCAGGAAAGGTATGACACAAAACTCCTCGGCAAGGATATCAGCTACATCACCAATGAACTGGGAGAACCGGTGACCCTCTATATCGGCAAGCGCCGCGAAGACGGGGATATAGCCGGAGAACGCTATGTACGCAAGATTGTCAGGAAGCCAGAAAGCAATGAAATTCTGAGGAGCCACTGGGACTTAAAGGGCAAAGTAACGAGAGGTTAAAAACCAGCCGCTGCGTCGTCGCCACGCGGATCAGCCCCTCCTTCCAGCCTGCCATCTGGCAAAACGAGTATGGCAGCCGCTCTGCCGATGCCACCAGAAACTTTGGGTGCTATTTCGTGCCCCTTCAACCACAACCGCAGGCCTGTGCCTGCACCTAAAGCCCCCCACTCCGACAGCACCCAGTCAGGCCTCCATTGATGGTGGAACCTGCCTGCGTTAACCGCACCCTGCATCGGAAAGTTATGCTCAATAACATTTAGTATGATCTGGTAAACAGTAGTAATGATCGTAGATCCCCCCATACTTCCTACAACCATGAACAGTTCTCCGTCCTGCTCCAGTATGGTTGGCGTCATAGAACTTAACATCCGCTTTCCGGGCTCTATGGCGTTTGCCTCGCCACCTATCAACCCGTACATGTTTGGAGCTCCTGGCTTCATGCTAAAGTCGTCCATTTCGTTATTCAACAGAAAGCCTGATCCAGCCACAAACACCTTTGATCCGAAAGTAGCATTTAGGGTTGTGGTAGCAGACACTGCGCTTCCAGCCGGATCTACAATAGAGTAGTGCGTGGTTTGGTTACTCTCTTTGGGAGCAGGATCACCGGCGTAAACATCATCACTATCTGTCGCTTTGCTAAGGGAAAAATCGTCCATCCTGCTTTGTATGTAAGCGGTGTCTAACAAACCCGCCACCGGAACATCATAATATCCCGGATCACCAAGATGCATGGCTCTGTCCGCATATACCCTCTTTTCTGCCTCGATCATGAGGTGCGCTGTTTTTGCAGTGTTCCACCCCCACTCAGCCACAGGGTATTCTTCTGTCAGGTTCAATAGCTGAATAAGTGCAATCCCCCCACTGGATGGCGGCGGCATGGAAATGATCTTGTAGTCTTTGTAGTCGCCTGTCACCGGCTCCCGCCATACTGCTTCATAGGCTTCAAGGTCTTCCCGGGAAATTATGCCGCCACCCCGTTGCATTTCTGCTACAACGTTTTCTGCTGTTGGGCCTTCGTAGAACCCGGCTCTACCTTTATCCCGGATCAGCTCCAGCGTAGTAGCCAGGTCCGGTAGCCGCAGCGTATCACCGGGCCTCCACCTGTCTTTTAGTACAAATTCGGGCCTGATGGTATTGTACTTGATAAACTCCCCCCTGTACCTGTTGAATTTCTCAGCCTCCTTTTCCGTTAAAGGAAAACCTTCGGCTGCCAGCGCAATGGCTGGCGCCACCAGTTCTGCCCAGGGCATGGTGCCATATCTTTCATGTACCTTCACCATGCCTGCCACTGTACCAGGAACACCTGCCGCTAAATGTCCTTTCTCACTTAACCCTTCTATCACTTCTCCTTCTTCGTTCAGGTACATATCGGCGTAAGCTGCTGCCGGTGCTTTTTCTCTGTAATCCAGGGCATCCGTACTGCCATCGTGCATGCGCAGCACCATGAAGCCGCCGCCGCCAATGTTCCCCGCATCCGGGTATACTACAGCCAGGGCAAATTCTACAGCTACCGCTGCATCCACTGCATTGCCTCCCCGTTGCATTATCTCGGCCCCCACTGCGGAGGCAAGTGGATGGGCTGTAACTACCATTGCTTTATTCGTGATAAGTCCTGTTTCGTACAGGTCCCGCTCTACGCAGCTGTTTGCTGTGATTAGTATAAGAAGTAAGTATATAGCACTGTTTACCTTGGGTCTCAGACCAATCATTCCTTTTAGTTTTTGGTATAATCCGTTTTAGAACCTAAACGGCTTCGGGCTTTCTACGTTTTAACTAATGGTATTAAACATAAACTATGCAATACAAACCACTTCCGGTACGCTATAACAGGCATGGGAAACTCCGCACAGTTGGCTTTGAACTGGAGTTCTCAAATCTTGGGATAGATGAGGCTGTGAAAATCATACAAGATCTTTATGGAGGAGAAGTACAACCGGAAAACCGATTTTCGAAAAAAGTAGTGGGCACTGCCCTGGGTGACTTCAACATAGAATTCGACCTGACCCTACTAACTGAAAAGAATTATAAAAAAGCCTTTGACAAGTACAACATTCGCCTGGCCGATATCAGGGTAGGTAAAAACACCCTGGAGGATGAAGTAGAAACGCTTTTGGAGGGGATCACCGGTATTGTGTTTCCTTATGAGATAGCCACGCCCCCGGTGCCCTGCACTCAAATAGATCATTTTGAAAAGCTGCGACAGGCTTTATATGAGCACCATGCAGAAGGTACCAAGGCCTCCTTAAAAAATGCCTTTGGCACACACATAAACATAGAAGTGCCGGATGTAGAGCCGGAAACTATCATTCGTTATTTACGTGCGTTGATACTGCTCTACCCCTGGCTGCTCCAGGTGGGTCAGACTGATTTTGCACGTAGGGTAAGCCCTTTTATTGACCCCTACCCTTCCGGCTATGCAGCGCTTTTACTGAGTCCGGGCTATCAGCCATCCATGGAAGAACTCATTGAAGATTACCACAAGTTCAACCCGGATCGAAACCGCCCCCTAGACATGTATCCTTTGTTTGCTGCGCTTAAGGAAGGGATGCAGGAGCAATACACTGAGATAGGAAAAGTGAAAGCCCGGGAAACTTTCCATTACCGTTTGCCAAACAGTTCTATTTCACAACCGGAGTGGTCGTTGGCGGAGGAATGGAACAACTGGGTAGCGGTAGAAGAACTGGCAAACGACCGGTTGCGACTGAAGAAAATGAGCGAAGCGTATCTTGAGTTAAAAGACAACACCCTGATTGGCTTCGAGGCACAATGGGCTAAAAGAACAGGAAAATGGCTTAGCTGATGAAGAGGTATAAAATAAATCGTAACAGGCCAACCATTGGTATTACCGGACCCGATAAAGGTGGGGGTGCGGCCTGGTTTTTTACGGCACTTGGCGTCTGGATTGCCGGCGGAAAACCAGTCAGAATTACTCCTTCTAGACCCCGTACAGCAGATGGTCTTCAGGCACTCATAATCGGTGGTGGTGCAGATGTAGATCCCACTACGTACGAACAGGAGCATGTGATTGATGAATACCTGGCCAAAACCCTGAACCACCCCAGGAAAAATATCTTCCAGAGAATTGGCCGTTTTACCCGCTGGGTCTACTACCCTGCCCTGTTCTTTATCAGAAAACTTTTTAGCCGGAAGCTTACCTTCGGCCTTGACCACGACCGGGACCACCTTGAATTTCAGTTGATAGACCAGGCCGCAAAAAAGAACCTGCCTGTGCTGGGGATTTGCCGTGGCTCCCAACTGATGAATGTATACTTCCGCGGCACACTCTATAAAAGTATCAGCACTTTTTACCTTGAAGAGCCTAATCCCTCCAGTATATTTCCGGTTAAGGAGGTTTTCATAGAACCCGGCAGCAAACTGGCTGAAGCACTGGGCACGCAGCACCTTGAGGTAAACGCCTTGCATAATCAGGCTGTAAAAGAACCTGGCAAAGACATAAGAATTGTAGCCCGTGAACAGAATGAAGTAGTACAGGGTATTGAAAGCACCAGGCACGATTTTATGGTTGGGATTCAGTGGCACCCCGAGTATCTGCCTCAGTTTGAGCCGCAGCGCCGGCTTTTCCAGGCCCTGGTAAAGCAGGCATGCCAGGTACAGGTTCAGATAGAAGACAAAGACATGCAGGAAGCTCTCTCCCAACCTAAGGCAGAGGTACTAAAGGCAACAGAGGAACCTTAGATGCCTACTTAACACTCATGAAAGCCTAGACCGGATGGCAGTGGCAAAAATAAAGCATCATCAACCACATTTATTTTACTTTCCTGCTTAAGTAGCGACATCAGTCCTTCCCTGATAATTTTATGGTCATCAGTAATAATGATCTTAATCATTAGTTCAGAAGTACAAAAACTTAAGCCCCTGCAAGTATTACACTTCCAGGGGCTTAATAAACAAACAGCAGCAAATTAATTTAAAGACTGCTAACCGTCAGCTTTATAAGTAAATTTTTAAGCTAGTTACTGTTTTACACTGGAAACATACACTTGTTTTCCTGCTACTGCTGTAACTGCATTTTCTAATGAGTTCTCAGACTCAAAGTATTTTTCTTTAACAGACTTTAGTTTCTTTTCATCCTTAACCACGCTTCTCAAAGTGCTTTCCAGAAAAGCGTAGTCTGTAAAATCTGCCTTGGTTTCCAACAGCGTTCTTATCCACCTCCACATATGCTTTTCTCCTATTTCCTTTTCTATTGCCATTAGGATAATAGGACCATAGTTGTAAACATAGCGCTCCCTGCTGCCATAGTCGGCTTCTGATGTAACCTTGGCAAAAGGGACAGCCTTAAACTCTTTGAGGTTCCTGATCTTGGTATTGATCTTCTCCTGGTAAACAGCTTTATCAAAATAAGCCTCTGTTAACTTACAGGCCATATACTCTGTAAATGTTTCAGAGATCATATCACCCAGTTCAGAATTAAATTCTGTGATTGACCCAAAGTAGTAGTGCCCGAGCTCGTGTGCGATGAAGGGTTTAAACAAGTTCTTTCGCTCATCACTAAACAGCCCTTTCAAACCATCTTCTCCATGCCCGATACTAACGATAGTAGGATAGGAAACAAAGAACCAAGCATTTCTTTTGCTGATGGGTGTTGTTGCTATGTAAGTAATATTATCCTTATAGGCAATCCCAGTCTTCTTCTCATAGAACTTTTTATAATCCCTGGTCATCTCTCCAAACTCCTTGATTTGTTCCTCTGAAATATCCGGGTTAAGGAAGTAAGAATTATCTATTTGTGTAAACTGGTAATCCCCTGCAAATAACGCCAGTTCGGTAGGTTTGTCGCTTTTGAATTGTGCAGTCTTGCCTCTGACAGGCACATTGCCATTCAGGTAAATAGATTCACAGTCGTCGCAGTTGATTTTAATATCATACTTAACCCTGTCATACTTCTTATCCTGCTTTACGTCATACAGGATCGGGTACCAGGCTGTCTGCCTTCCGTCAGTTCTGATTGTTTTTCCGTTGAAGGCAATGTTCCCTTTCCAGTCTCCTGCGTTTGCCGCTTTAGATGTATCTGAGATTACAGGAAAAGAGCCGACATAGCTAAGCCTCAGCCCTTCGGGCAAAAACTTCGCTTTACCGGTATTATCCGGAAGAGAATAGAGGAAACTCTCATAAGATACCTTACTGTCGTATTTTCTCTTGTAGTTATAGCTATAATCATCCTCTATGTTGCGGAAGTATCTGATGTTCAACCCGGAGTTTATCAGAATTTCATAGTCTTCTATTTTAGGAATATCCGTCAGGACAAGGTCTGCTTCGAACGTGCCTTTTTTTACGGAGAAGTTTATTTCTCCTTTTAAGGTAGGTTGTTGCGCGTAGCATACATTAAGTGATACTATAAGTAGTAGCAAAACAGAGAGTAAAGGAAATTTCATAGAGTGTGTGTTAGGTGTTTTTATCATCTGGTAGAGCAAAATAATGCTGCTGCTCTACAACGCATAAGAAATGTTTATGCCAAACACCTATCACTATGAGTATCAATAGATAAACAATTCGCATTACTTTACAGTGTCCGCTTCTGTTACACTTCTCTGCGATACATGTGTGCGTATTTGTTACAGGTTTTCCTCGGTGTATGAGGAGGAGATTGGAAGGTAGTTTAAAAATAGCTAAAAGGCCACCTCAAAAGAAGCGGCCTTTAATTTAAAGAAACTACGCGAAAAGGAAGACGGTTAATATCGCCTAAGCTCTAGATTTAGCCTAGTGGTATATGCGGTTGGCAGCTGGCGCTTCTCGGTCTTTGTTGTCAATCTAACTTTATGATACTCATATTTTTAACTACCTACTTCATATGAGCAATAGCATAGGCTAATACATCCACCTTTTTATCAAAGTAAACGTCCGGGGCTATGCCATATAGATCAATAGGATTTGTGTCTAAATCCATCGTCCTGAAAGAGGAAGGAAAACCAGATCAAAGCATCCGATGTTTTTAGACAACCCATTAAAACTATCTTGATGAATGCTAATTTCAGAGTACGGTACATTTGTGTAGCCTTGAGTTTAATACTTTACAATCAGTAAAATCACTCCAATACTCACTCTCCTTTCAAAAGGAAAAGCTATCTCCTACAAGCAAATAATACCAACCTAGGTAATTATAGAAGATAGACATTTAGCCTATTGCAACTAGGCTGCACTTTTTATCCACGTGCTTTTTTGAGCTTTCGCCAACGGACTGGGCAATATGGTGGCATAGCTACCGTGTAGGTGGGTTATAACCTTTGATTCTTAGAAATCACGTAGGCAAACTGAAGACCCACTGCTGGATAAAACTGGCTATTCTTAAAATCAAAGTCTGCGGCATAACCCAAACCTAGGTGAAGGTTGTAAAGAAACTTCTGACCGAGAGGCCTTTGCATACCCCAATGTACTTCATTTAGAAGAGTTCTATTAAGTGGATTGTTTATCTGGCTCCACTCGTCGCTTTCGAAAACTCTACCTGTGGTATACTTGGTCTGAAAGGCAATGTAATTACCTGCGTTGTTAAGTAGAGACTTTGACTTAATACTTCTTTTGTTTCGGTTATAGATATACCTGAACTCAGACCTAACATAAGCGACAGGTTCGTTCACGATGAAAGTGCTTTTGAATCCATTGGCATAGCTGTTCTTATCAATGGAGTATCCACCACCCAAACCAGCACTCAGGTTTACAGACCACTTATGGCTAAAGGGCACTTCATAGCCTACCCCAATTCCGTGGAGTCCGACTTCAAGCTTTGTCATACTTACCAATTCTGTTGATTGAACTGGCTCGTTCGACTGTGCAAGCGCACTAAAACTAAACATTGATAAGGCTAAGAGGAAAAAGTTTGATTTCATTTTAATATTTAAAATTGGCTATAACGGATCGGACAGGCTGCGAACGAGGCGTAGCCGAGAATGGAGCCTGTCCGATCCGTTGGCAGGATTAGTCCTTTACTCTTGCGCTTGACTCTACTTTCTTAAGGTAAGCAATGGCTTCATTTGAGAAAAGGAAGGGTTTTGCCTTGTCTTTTTTTGCAGCTTTGTTATAGAGGTAAACAAACTGAAAAGGATTGTCGATGTTGGTGATTAGCTTTTTCTTTAGGCCGTTACGCTCAATCACATCAGCCATATAAAAACCTGGTATATGCCCGCTCATTCCAATAACTTGCTGCTTAATTTCCTGGCTTGTATAAGTTTTGGTGTCTGATGCTATGTACCGTATGGCTTCGTCCACTTTTGGCATCTGCGCTTCACCAAGTTGTAGCATGTAACTGCCAAACTTCATATCTTCGGGCATGCTTTCCGCCATAGTATAGTATTTGTCAATTAGGTCAGGAGCACCTTCATTTAGCAGCAGTCCCAACATCAGGAGTAGGCTTTTATCTTTCTCCTGCACATTATATTTTTTCATTTGCCATACTAGGTGGTGAAGTTCGTGGCCGCCTAAAATGCCATACTTCACTTTGTCATACATATAAGTCGCCCACAGCGTGAGCACCACATTACCTTTGTTTGCCAGCGCGTCGTTACCTAAGGCATTAAAGTATAAAGTAGCTTCTGGTTTGGTATGGTGCATCCGCTTAGGCAACATGGTATACGTTTCGGCATAAAGCGAAGCCAAGTATGCATCCTTATCGGCCAGTATGTTTTGCAGGTACTCACGCAACTGTGGTTCGTTGGCTTTGTAAAAGTGTATTAGATAAGTATTATAGTGCTGCCGAGGGTCTTTCAGGCGCTCAAGTAGGAGGCTGTCGTGCTGCGGCATGTACACCACTTCAAGGTCTTTCCGGAAACGGTTCAGGTACTTCTCATTGTATACTTGGTTCTGGATGTACTGAGCGTTACCTTCTAGACTTAGAAAGCTTTTCCATAACTCATCGCTAACTGGCTTTCCTTGGCGAAGGCTGTCGGTTAGTTCAAAGTAGCGGACTGCGGCTGTTGCATCTATGGTTTGTGCCTGTATGAAATGGCCACATGTAAGAAAGAAAATAAGTGTAAAGAGTGTTTTCATGTATTGTTAATTAATTTTAGTTATTTCTGCTAACTATAGTGTATAAGGAGCTGTTCCGGTTATTGGCACTTTGAATGAAGTTGTAAAAACTCCTTTTTACAGTACCAAAATTTCCGATAAGCCGTTTCTTCCATGCTCTATAGTATATTCTTTAGCTAATATAGGTACTATTTGCAGATTATCAAGTAGAATATTGGGGACTACAGATATCTCTACATTTGGTGCTTTTTAAGGTTATTTAAGGAGCGAGTGGTGTTAGAAGCAATTATATTTGGTGGCCCTCTCAACCCACCCACTTCTACCAAACCTACTCAGAGAATAGTAGAAGCCATTACTAAACAGATAGAAAACCATAGCGAGAATCATTTGTTGGATTCTTAAACATACAAAGAAAACTTACCAGGACACTTTCGCCATAATTGTTTGATCAGGCCAGGCGAAAAGTAAATAGGTGGTTTGCGTTTGCAGAGCCCCCTGAAACGGAAGGCAAACGAAGAACCTTAAGAAAGAGTACAGGAAAGGCAGCCCTAACTACAAGCCTTATCGTAAGTAGGGAGTGGCTACTGAAAAATATAAAATCAGTATCACTTAACACACTTATTAAGTAACGTTGGCAAAGGATGTAGTAATTATAGGAGGTGGTCTTGCTGGCCTGGTAAGCGCACTGGGCCTGGCAAAGGCTGGCTTACAGGTAACGCTGGTTGAGAAAAAAGCTTACCCTTTTCACAAAGTTTGTGGCGAGTATGTTTCTAATGAGGTCCTACCTTACCTGAGAAGCCTGGGGGTTGATATCAGTTCCCTCAAACCTGCTAACATCAGCCGCTTTCTACTTTCCTCGCCTAAAGGCAAAACATTGGAGGCAAAATTAGACTTAGGTGGATTTGGTGTCAGCCGCTATACTTTTGACCATTATCTGTACCAGCTTGCACAGCAACAGGGAGTACAGTTTATTCTGGAGCGTCAGGTGCAGGATGTTACCTTCGATGGCGATGGGTTTGATGTTGCGTTATCTGGCGGGGAAAGCCTGCGCACTGCAGTTGTCTTAGGGGCATACGGAAAGCGCACGAACCTGGACCGCCAGTTAAACCGGCAGTTTTTTAAGAAACGCTCCCCCTACATCGGCATTAAGTACCATATCAAACATGATTTCCCAAAGGACCTGATTGCCTTACACAACTTTGCTGACGGTTATGCCGGTACTTCAGCTATAGAAGATGATCGCTACTGCCTCTGCTACCTGACAACCCGTGAGAACCTGAAAAGGCACAGGAGCATACCAGCTATGGAACAGGCAATCCTGTACAAGAACCCGCACCTGCGAAAGATTTTTGAAGAGGCGGAGTTTCTGTATGAACAGCCTGAAGTGATAAACGAAATAAACTTTGCTACAAAAACCGCAGTTGAAAACCACATGCTGATGTGCGGAGATGCGGCCGGCATGATCACCCCGCTTTGTGGCAATGGAATGGCAATGGCTATACACTCTGGTAAAATCGCAACAGATCATGTGCTGGCCTACTTCAGCAATGGCCGCAACCGTCAGGAAATGGAAATAAATTACACCCTCGCCTGGAAAAAGAAATTTGCCAACCGTATGACTGTTGGGCGAACCGTTCAGCAGCTCTTTGGCAGCACAGTATTATCAGAGATTGCTGTCAGCACTCTTAAGTATCTCCCTTTTGCTACATGGGGTGTGATGCGGCAGACCCACGGACAGCCGTTTTAATGCCTTCAACTTAGAAGTCAATATGTCTCGTCCTGAAATAAGTTGACGGATTTTAGACGAAATTACTCTTTAAACTGAGACCTCCAATGCGTTTGTGTTGGAGGTTTTCTTTTTCCACTGTTTTATTTCCAGTTCCTGCTGTCGGTGC
>NZ_JBHULU010000001.1:0-246071 GCF_042684605.1 Pontibacter locisalis | reverse complement strand
CCCTGGATGCCGTACTTTTTCTGGGCCTGTTTATACGTCAAGTCCCCACTCTCTACCTCAGTTACCACTTGTAGTTTAAAGCCTAAGGAATAATCGCGCTGACTGCGCTTGCTTTTTTTCTCTGCTGCTTTTTCCATAATAGGTTGTTTTAAGTGTCAACCTATTTTAGGACGGGACAAACACATAAAAAAAGCCGCTAAACTTTAACAGTAGCGGCTTTTTTTATGTGTTAATAGTATCCTACTCTTCCTTCCGCATTACCCAGTTCAGGCTATAAAGATCTTTCCTTCTGTCCCTTAAATTCCTTACACTACCTGCCGTATTCAAGTCCTTCAACAGGTCCAGGTCCAGGTCAGCAATAAGTGTCATCTCCGTATTTGGGGTGGCTTCAGCTACCACGGCATCATGCGGGAAGGCGAAGTCAGAAGGGGAGAAGACAGCTGATTGTGAGTACTGAATATCCATGTTCTCAACGCGTGGCAGGTTACCTACACTTCCTGTTATGGCCACATAGCATTCATTCTCAATGGCACGTGCCTGTGCACAGCGGCGTACGCGGAGGTAAGCGTTCTTTGTGTCTGTCCAATATGGTACAAAGAGAATCTTCATATCCATGTCAGACAGCATCCGGGCAAGTTCAGGGAACTCCACATCATAGCAGATCAGGATACCAATCTTTCCGATATCCGTGTCAAATATCTTCAGTTTATGGCCACCCCGCATACCCCAGTAGTGCGATTCATCTGGTGTAACGTGAAGCTTGTATTGTGCATCATAGGTACCATCACGACGGCAAAGGTAACTTACATTATAAAGCTTGTTGTCGTAGTACTCCGGCATACTTCCCGCAATAATGTTGATGTTATAAGACAAAGCCAGCTGTACCATCCGCTCCCGTATCTCTTCTGTATACTCAGCCATACTACGAATGGCCTCTGAAGGCGACTCCTCATTTGTAAGTGCCATCAGAGGAGCATTGAAGAATTCCGGAAATACCACCATATCCGATTTATAGGAGCTGACGGTGTCTACGAAGAACTCAATTTGCTGCATCATATCATCAAGGTCCTTTACAGCACGCATCTGCCACTGTACGATACCTATCCGCACCACCGTTTTCTTGCCGCCAATCAGCTTCTCTTTCTCTTCGAAATACACATTGATCCACTCCAGGAGGGTAGCGTACGCACGGGAATCTTTATCGTCAGGCAGATAACCCTTCAAGATACGGCGTACGTGGAAACCGTTGCTTAGCTGGAATGATAGCACCGGGTCAGACAACTCCTTATTCCGGACCATTTCGATGTATTTGGCCGGTGTGAGTTTATCCGCATAATGTTTATAGCCTGGTATTCTGCCCCCGGCAATGATGCCGCGTAGATTCAGTTTTTCACAGATCTCTTTTCGAGCATCATAAAGGCGGCGTCCAAGGCGTAAGTTGCGATATTCAGGGTGAACAAACACATCAATTCCATAAAGGGTGTCACCTTCCGGATCGTGGGTTTTGAAGGAACCCTTATCTATAATCTGATCATAGGTGTGCTTGTCGCCATATTCATCATAGTCTATTATTAAACTCAGGGCGGCAGCTACCACAGTACCATTGTCTTCAATACAAATTTGACCTTCCGGAAACTTCTTGAGCAGGTTAGAAAATTCTTTGCGGGTCCAGGCGCCATCCATACTGGAGTAAACCAACTCCATGATTTCCTTTACTTCCTTGTAATCTTTTAATTCCAGCTGACGCAGCAGCAATCTATGTTCAAAGCTCGTTTCTTCTTTTTCACTCATAAATGTATTGTATCGCGTTTTGTAGTTTATCTTTATACGTGCAGAAAGTATAGTTTTGATATAATATAATCAAAGCTTGATATCCTGCAGTTATTGCTCAACAAAATTAAACGAAAAAGCGCAGTAGATTTACCGCGCTTTTTTTGGTTTAAGTAAGGATTAACACTTATACCTGTATTTCTGGTATTTCACCTTCCACTATCAAATTACCTGCTGTTGCAGCTTTTATATCTTCCACAGTTACCCCAGGAGCTCGCTCCAGCAGCTTAAATCCACCCTCCACTACTTCCAATACCGCTAAGTCGGTAACAATTTTCTTCACGCATTTTACCCCTGTAATAGGCAAGGTGCATTCCTTTAGTAGCTTGGAGGAACCATCACGGGCTGTATGCTGCATGGCAACAATAATGTTTTTGGCAGAGGCTACCAGATCCATGGCGCCCCCCATTCCCTTTACCATTTTACCTGGGATCTTCCAATTGGCTATGTCACCGTTTTCTGCCACTTCCATGGCTCCCAGAATGGTCAGATTAACATGTTCCCCTCTTATCATACCAAAGCTCTCAGCTGAACTGAATATAGAAGAGCCCGGTAAAGTTGTGATGGTCTGTTTACCTGCGTTGATAAGGTCAGCATCCACCTGGTCTTCAGTAGGGAAGGGGCCCATACCAAGCAGCCCGTTTTCTGACTGCAGCACCACTTCTATACCTTCAGGAATGTAATTAGCTACCAGGGTAGGTATCCCAATGCCTAAATTTACATACATTCCGTTTTTTACTTCACGTGATATACGTTTTGCTATCTGATTTTTATCTAAAGCCATTTTGATCTGATTTAAGCAGTTCTTACTGTGCGCTGTTCAATGCGCTTTTCGTACTTTTCACCCTGGAAGATACGCTGTACATAGATGCCAGGGGTATGGATCATGTTAGGATCAAGTTCACCTGCAGGAACGAGTTCTTCCACTTCTGCTACTGTAATCTTGCCTGCAGCTGCCATCATAGGGTTAAAATTGCGTGCAGTGCCTTTGAAGATAAGGTTACCTGCGGTATCGCCTTTCCATGCCTTTACAAAAGAGAAGTCAGCTTTTAACCATTTTTCCATCAGGTACATTTTGCCGTTGAACTCACGACTCTCTTTGCCTTCGCCTACCTCCGTACCGTAGCCGGCAGGGGTGAAGAAAGCAGGAATGCCAGCTCCTCCGGCACGTATACGTTCAGCCAGTGTACCCTGCGGTATAAGTTCTACTTCCAGCTCTCCGGAAAGTAACTGGCGCTCAAATTCAGCATTTTCCCCAACGTAGCTTGAGATCATCTTCTTTACCTGGCGTTTTTGCAGGAGCAAACCGATCCCAAAATCATCAACACCAGCGTTGTTCGAAATACAGGTAAGGTCCTTTACGCCAAGGCGCAGGAGTTCAGTTATTGAGTTTTCCGGTATGCCGCAAAGGCCGAAGCCACCCAGCATCAGTGTCATACCATCCTCAACGCCTTGCAGGGCTTCCTGTGCGTTCTTTACTTCTTTATTTATCATAGTTGTTTTGTGAGCTTATGGTTCAGTGCAGCCATTTGTGTTTATGGGATGTACAAACGCTATCACCAAACCGGTCATACGTACCTTTTTTGTTGTAGGTAATTTATATATAAAAAAAGCCATATGAAAGTATGGCTCTATGATTTTGGGGTGAAAGGGGATTAATTAAGGGTGAGATAAGCCAGAAGCCTTCAAATAAAAAGCACGCGTTCTGCTGCCTCTTTGTCTTTGCTGAGTTGTTCTTTTAGTTCCTCCAGTCCGTTAAACTGTCGTTCGTTACGAAGGTGCTCAACAAATTCAACGGTAATGGCCTGGCCATAAATATTCTGATCAAAGCCCAGGATGTTTACCTCCAGCCTTAACTCCTTGCCCTCTATAGTTGGCCGTAAGCCGATATTCATAATACCTGGAAAGCGATCATTCCCAAGCGAAACCCACACAGCATACACACCATTGGCCGGTATCAGTTTATGGGAAGCCGGTAAAGCCAGGTTAGCTGTAGGAAAACCAATGGTACGGCCAAGTTTATCTCCTTCTATCACTGTAGAAGTAAGACTGTAGTACCGCCCCAGGTAATTATGGGCTATTTCTACATCACCGCTTTCAAGCGCTTTTCTTATTTTAGTTGAGCTGATACCTACATCGTCTATGTCCTGACGTGGTATTTCCTCTACTTCAAAGCCATACTGCTGCGAACGTGCCTTAAGGTGCTCAAAGCTGCCTTCCCGGTTCTTTCCAAACCGATGGTCATAGCCTATAACCAGTAGCTTCGTATTTATGGCCTTTACAAGTATATCAGTGATAAAGGTACGGGAACTAGTCCGGGAGAATTCTTTTGTAAACGGGATGATTAGCAGGTAATCAATTCCAAAGCTTCTTAGCTGTTCTATGCGCTCATCAATGGTAGAAAGCAGCTTCAGTTTATTATCCTCCGGAAAAAGAACAAGGCGCGGGTGAGGCCAGAAGGTGATGACAACACTTTGGCCGTTATTTTGCTTTGCTCTCTTGATAACGCGCTTTAGTATCTTCTGATGCCCTATGTGCACACCGTCAAAGGTACCGCTAGTGACAACGGGGAAACTAAGCCGGGGGAATGCTGCTATATCACGAATTACTTCCATCCGTCTCCAGCTGCTGTCTTCTTATTTCCTGAATATCTTCTATGGTCAGTGCATCCTCTAGCTTATACTCGCCGATACGGGTACGGACTAAGGATGATAAATGCGCGCCACAGCCAAGCTTTTGCCCCAGGTCATGTGCAAGGCTACGTATATATGTGCCTTTTGTACAAACAACCCTGAAGTAAAGCTCTGCTCCTTCGATAGAGGTAATGTCAAAAGCTTTAATCGTAATTGTGCGGGGTTTCAATTCAGCAGACTTGCCTTTGCGGGCCAGGTCATACGCTCTTTTGCCATCAACCATTACGGCCGAGTAGATAGGAGGTACTTGTTCTATGGTACCAACAAAACTCTGAGCTGCGGCCTTTATTTCTTCTTCTGAAATGTGGCTGATGTCGCAGGTTTCAGTCACTTCTGTTTCCCGGTCATAAGAGGGAGTAACTTCACCAAGCCGTATGCTGCCTGTGTACTCTTTCTCCTGGCCCTGAATCTCATCTATGCGTTTGGTGAATTTTCCCGTGCAAAGTATCAGTAGTCCGGAGGCTAAGGGATCAAGAGTGCCGGCATGTCCCACTTTTTTCACTCTGATGGTGTTACGCACCTTCTTTACTACATCAAAGGAGGTCCAGTCAAGTGGTTTGTTTATAAGAAGTATTTCGCCTGCGGCAAAGTCGTATTGCATATTAAACTCTTAAATCTACGCCCATAGCCATTAATGCCAGAAGCAGAAACCCTAGGGCAATTCTGTAGTAGCCAAATAATTTAAAGCCATACCTTGTCAGGAAGGTGATAAAGAACCGGATGGCCAGCATGGCTACGATAAAGGCTACTAAATTACCAATCAGCAAAAGCTGCAGGTCATCTGCAGTTATTACCTCAAAGCTGTTCTGAATTTTTACGAGGTCAAAAGTAATCAGGTCTGATATTTCCAGCTTCAGAAGGTCTTTAACGAGTTTATAGCTGGCAGCTGCCAACATGGTAGGCACAGCAAGGAAAAAAGAAAACTCCGCGGCTGTTTTTCTGTCAACACCTTGGGTGAGACCTCCAATGATTGTTGCGGCAGACCTCGAAACGCCGGGAATCATAGCAATACATTGGAAAAAACCAATCACAAGGGCATTTTTGTAATTTACCCTTTCTTTATTAGCGTCGCTAAACCATTTGTCTACAAAGAGGAGCACAATACCCCCCAGCAGCAGCATGATAGCGGTTATCAGCACGCTTTCCAACATTGCATCAATAAGATCATTGAAAGCAAAGCCCAGAACGGCAGCGGGGATAAACGCGATCAGGAGCTTTAAATAAAAGTCAAAGCCCTGCAAAAAGCGGCGCCAGTAAAGGACCACTACAGACAAAATTGCTCCGAACTGTATGTTAACTTCAAAGATTTTTGTTATCGGCAGCTCGTTTATACCCATCAGGCTCGAGGCGATAATCATATGGCCGGTAGAGGAAACTGGTAAGAACTCTGTAAGCCCTTCAACAATGGCTAAGATAATAGCCTGCCAAATACTCATGTAAAACTGCTTTAGTCTTTAATCAATATGGCAAAAACCTCTACTACAAAGCCAGCCATTACTATGATAGGACCGAGGGTGATGCCCAGGAAGCCAAGGCCATAAGGTTCAGTGTCCAAAGTCATGATTATAAAACCAATTACCAGCAGGGCAATTCCTACAAGCATTACAATGTAGTTCTTCTTGCCAAAGGCAAGTCTGTCTTTATTTTCTTCCATGTTTAGTATAGTTCGTCTAATGACATGCGCAGGTATTTTCGCACTGCTCTGTATGAACTTAAGAAGCCGATAATTAAGCCAATCACTATCAATGCACCCATTAAAATATACGTTTGCTCATCATTTCGCAGCAGTTGCAGCTCCGATACTTCATGATAAGCATACAGTGTAAGTGCATAAATCATGATAGAAGCAACAATTCCACTCATTATACCTTGCCAGGCTGCCCTATTAAGGAACGGCCGCTGTATAAAAAATGAGGTGGCACCAACCAATTGCATGCTTCTGATTAGAAAGCGTTGCGAGTACAGGGCCAGTTTTACGGTATTATTTATTAAAATGATAACAACAAGTACAAGTATTCCTGCAAAGGCAAGCAGGATTATGCTGATCTTTTGAATATTGCTGTTAATAGATTCTATAAGGCTTTCTACGTATTGCACCTCGTGCACACCTTCCACTTCTTGCAGATCAAGTTTAATGCTTTTCAGTTCAGGTGAGCTTGAGTGATCTGCGTCAATTTTCATGACATAAGCATCACGTAGTGGGTTATCACCCAAAAACTCCATAAAGTCTTCACCAGTTTCGTCCAGAAAAGCCTTGGCACCTTCTTCTTTTGATACAAAGCGTACCTGGGCGGAGTCATTCTTAAAAGCCACATACTCTTTAGCCGCAAAGGTCTTTTGCAGACGCACCAGTTGTACCTCTGTCAGGTTTCGATCCAGGTAAACCTGCATCTCTATGCTTTCTTTTACTTTTTCGGAGAGTTCGCTGGCGTGAATCAGCAGCATTCCAAACAGGCCGATCACAAACAGCGCTAAGGAAATACTGAACACTACCATCAGGTGAGGATAATTGCCGAGCTTCTTTTTCTTGATGTGTTTACTATTTCTTGCCATACCAGGTGCTTGCCCACAAAAATAGAAATATAATTTTAATATACACTGCGGAGGAGGGCACGAAAGAAAAAAGGCCTGACAAGTATAAGTCAGGCCCTGCTTACTGTAAATTCAGCCTTGGGTCAGAATCAAGTATAATCCGTTCTCGCTCCAGTTCACGCTCCTGTATCCTTCGTTCTCTTTTTTTGCTGCTAAACAGTTCGCTCAGACTGTCAAACCTTTTAGTGTGCAGTAAGCTGATACTCTGCCTGGCTGTTACGTTTGCTACCCGGTTGGCATAGTAAAAGTCAGGTGTGGTGCTGTACTCCAACCGGAGCCTGAGCTCTCCTGTCTGCGAAATGTAGTACTCCAGGAACCAGTCACCGATGTAGTTATTACCAGGCAGATCTGTTTGGTTGCCGAAGCCTGTTTGGTTTGTAACACGTAACCTGCCCTGAAAGAAAGTATAGCTTAGACGAAGCTGTAGGGTGGAGAGTGCTTCCTGATTTATACCGCCTAAGCCAATATCAACCTCCAGGTTACTGTCTATGCTGTTAAAGAAGGTGTTTAACTGGCTAGACAATAAGCTGCCTAAGCTTCCGCCAACAGCCGTTGCCCCCACATTGCTGTCAAAAGCCAGGAAGCCTGGAGGAGAAAGCCTTTGCAGCACCAGAAGGCTGAATACCTGGCGGTTTAGCTCTGATTCATCATTATTGATAGTATTGAGGATATTCTGCACCTCAATAGGGGCGGACTGTCTTATGTCTTCAATGTTCAGGCCCAGGTCAACCTGTGGAGTAAGCAGCGGCCCGGTTAACTCTATGATTGCCGTAACCGGGAACCTTCCCTGAATACCACTTCCGGAGGTCAAATATGCGTCCAAGGAGGCCATTTGTGTATATTTGGCCGTAATGTCCATGGTTCCGTCCACTGGGTCGCCATTCCAGGTAATAGTGCTGCCTGGTACTATTTCAAATTCTTTCGTAATAAGGCCCTCTAAAAGATTAAGGTTATATGCACCTTGCTCAATTTCGAAAGTGCCATACATGTTAAACTCTCCCCGGGTATCTATAGTCATTCGAATATCGCCGTTACCGGATCCCCGGATTACATCCCCGGTAGTCCTGTCGATGATAATTTCGAAATAGGCATCATCCGTAACATCGAGGCTGAAGTCCAGGTTAATTCCAGAAAGGTCTACACTGGTGTTCTCAATGTTAGAAACAATGCCAGTGGTATCACTGCCGTTTCTATTAACAAATTTTATAAAATCTTTCCTGGCTACATCAGTCTGATAATCCAGGGGAAGAACAATACGGGTATTCTCTTCACTGCGTGCATCAATTTTCACCTGGAGGTTGTCTGTAGGGCCAAGAACACTGGCTGACCCTGTGGCAAATGCTGTTCCATAGAACAATTCATTCTGCGCCTCTGTAGTGTTCAGCACCATAAAGTTTCGGTAGCGTGCATCCATATCCAGCACCATGTTCTCGAATCCGTCGTGTGCGATACCACCAGACACAGTTGCCCTGTTGCCAAATATGTCGCGTAATTGGGCATTACGGAAGCTGATGCTGTTAGGGCCCAGGTAAATCCTGTCAGAGAAATAGTAGGTGGTGTTAAGATAATCGAACTTGAACTGGCCATTCGTTACCATAACAGAACCTTTCAGCACCGGAGAGCTAAGATTGCCAAGTACGCGCACCCTTCCCTCCATGTCACCATCCAGGTTAGACAGGATCCCCTTTAAAACCGGCTCTACCAGCTTCAGGTTAGCCTGATCCATAACTGCCAGGAGGTCTAGTTGGTCTTCCTGAGCCTGTGGATTGTAGTTGCCGGACACTGTCAGCACTTTTTTATTATTCCGCTCTATTCCCAAATCAACCACTGCCTGCTTTAGCTTATTGTTCCAGTCCGTGTTGCCAACGATGTTTCCTATAAACACATCATCGAGGTAAAAAGAGTCTACCCGCATAGCTGCGTTAAACTTTGTGTTCTTGTACACGTCCTGCGCTACCACTTCAGCAGTAAGCCTTCCGGCTATATCCATACTGATAAGCGGATTCAGGTTAGACAAGTCAAAATTCTCTACATCAAGGACAAGTTTGCTATCAGGCTCTTCTGAGATCTCCCCCTCGGCACGAATGACTTGGTCTTTATTTGAAAGAGAGAAGTTCTCAAAGACTAACCTTTTCCCTGCATCACTTATAAATAAAGTATTGCCCGGGTTGAATGCCCACGCATTCTGCTGCAGGGTGATATTAGACTGGTCAAAAACTATCTGTATCTGATCCTGAAGGAAATTCAGGTCTCCGGTGATAAGGGCCCGGTTATTTTGCTCAGGCTGTCTTACGCTTGTGGCAAAGTTGATGGTACGCTCACTCCAGATGCCCTCCACAAAAAAGTCTTGTGTTTGACCAGCACCTGGTAGTTCCTGCTTCTGAGAGGTGAAAAGAGCTGCAGCCAATACATCCGGACTCTGCTGAAGTTTTGATGAGTTAAGGTCTATATTGTTGTTGTATAGCTTATAATCTTCATACAGGAGGGTGTCTATGTCAGCATATAGTTGAAGAATTACTGTGTTTCCATGCCTGAAGGATCCTTCGATCTTTACCGAATCTGAAAGAGACAGCTGCGGCAAGAACAGGTTTAGTAATGGAGCAGGCTTTTTAATATTAACATTATAGGTTAAGGCGTACTCATCATCAGGTGACGCAGGTTTTCGTCTATAATATGCAGCTGTAGCAGCCTCATTACTTTCAAAATTCAGCTTATACTCCTCAACAAGTGTTTTCAGGTCCTCAATCAAAATAGAATAGTCAAAGTTTCCGTCCACGTTCAGAGCCAGCAGGTCCGAGTTCAGTTCCAGACTTCGCTGTCCCTCGGTAATCTTTGAGTCTATTGCTATTGTGTCCAGAGATATTTCTTTGCCTTTGTAGCTAATGTAAGCACTGTCCAGCAAGGCTGTTCCCTCAAACGCATCCAGGCGTAGACCCTTGAAGTTTAAACTAGCGTTGGCGCGGACAAGCAGGGGCTCAGTTGAAAGGTTCAGTGCCTGTAAATCGACGCGTTGCAGGTCAGCCACCATATTAAAGGCCTGCTGATCCCGTGCCAGGTCCACTTCACCATCTGCCATAAACACCAGGTTTGGGTCATTCACTGATACTTTCCCTACAAAAGTCTGGCCCTTCAATGTACCATCCGCTTTAATATTCTGGTAATTATAGTCCAACAGTTGTACTTGATTAACAGTCGCGTCTAGTTTTACATTTGCATCCTGTAGGGTAAAACCAGAACCTTCCAGGCGACCACTCATGGAGATGGTCTTTACCTTATCCTCGATATCCAGCAGACGACCCAAATTAAAGCTGTTAGTTTGAACAAAACCGCTGTAGGAAGAGGCACGGGTGTTATCATCAATTTTAAGGTTGATGTCAGACTGCACGCTCCCAAGTGCTGTAGCAAAATTGCCATTCGCTACAAAGTCATTGTAGAATCCTAAAAAGCGTCCTTCCAGACTTACTGTACCCAGGCGGTCTGCTATTTCATAGGCATCCTGTGGCAGAAATTGCTTTATGTCATCTGCATCAATCGTTGAAGGTTGCAGACGAAGATTTGCAAAGGTCTCTTTAAAATTTGGAAGTCCATCAGCGCTGATACTTCCAACTATATGCGTGTTCTTACCATACTCCAGGTCTACCTCCGTCGCTTTAAAGTCTTTGACCTTGCCTTTGAAGTCCAGTGTATTAGCGATAAGAGTTTCATCGTATTCCTTCAAAGCCGAGGCAAAAGTGGCAATATCCTTTGAAAGCACTTTTGAGTTGTCCAGGTGTACCGTCATGGTAACACTGTCTATGAACGAGCTAAAATTTCCGAATTTTGTGTAATCAAAGCGAACATAGTTCTGTAGATTACTTTTGTTCACCTGCAGGTCAAGTTCGTCCCATTCCCAAAAGGTGGAGGCGTAAGTCATGCGGGTATCCAGGTTATGCAGTTTTGTGTTGGAGCGACTTTCTATAGCACTCAGGTCGGTGATGTTTACCTTTAGTGTGTCTTCCAGATAAATATCATTGAACCTGCCATTGATCCTGTCGAAAGTCATATGGGCATAGTCCATCCCATAGTCTGTGCGAGGCTTCCTGAAATCATCATAGGTAAAACGGCCGTTTTTCACCACCAGTTCTTCCAGGTCAAAATTGAAAGGCTCGGACGGTTTGGTCGTGTCCTTTACAAACAGATCACCTAAAACATTTAAGAAATTGCTCAGGTTTAAGGTATCTGTTCCTTCATATACAACAAGGTTGGCACGGGGCTGTTGTAACGTGAGCGTATTAATACTTAAGGTGTTTGGATGGAAAATGGAGAAGGCACTGATGTCAGCTTCTGCCTTGCCAATGTAGAACATTTCATTGCCCCGGTAATCTTTCACCTGAACGTCTTCGAGAACAACATTGCTGAAAAATTCAATATCCACACGACCTACAGACACCTCGTGCTTTAGCTGCTCAGAAAAATAGGCTGCTACACGCTTTACCACTTTTGTCTGCACTCCAGGGAAGCGTATAGCCACAAAAACCCCTGCAAACAGCAGTAAAAGGAATAGGATAAGCCCTAAAACTATTTTTAGAATAGCTTTTCCTATAACTTTGGGGTAATTTGTTGACTGTTCTTTTTCCAAAAGATGTTTGAACCTACGATATTAGCGATCGAATCTTCTTGTGACGATACTTCTGCAGCCATTATAAGAGGAGGCAAAGTACTGTCTAACATAGTTACTACTCAGGCTGTGCATGAGCAGTATGGTGGTGTAGTGCCTGAACTTGCCTCAAGGGCGCACCAGCAAAACATTATACCAGTTGTACACCAGGCTTTGCGTACGGCAAATGTAAGTAAAAGTGATTTAAATGCAGTCGCTTTTACCCGTGGCCCTGGCCTTTTAGGAGCCTTGCTGGTTGGTTGCTCATTTGCCAAGTCCTTTGCACTTGGCTTAGGCATACCCCTCATCGAGGTAAACCACATGCAGGCGCATATCCTGGCACACTTCATCGATGAACCTACACCGCAATTTCCGTTCCTATGTTTAACTGTAAGTGGGGGGCACACGCAAATTGTTCTGGTAAAAGATCACCTGGACATGGAAATAATTGGCCAGACTACTGATGATGCAGTAGGAGAGGCCTTTGATAAAACAGCAAAAATGTTGGGGCTTCCGTATCCTGGAGGGCCTATGCTTGACAAAACGGCTGCAAAGGGTAATCCGGATGCCTTCCAGTTTCCTGTAGGTAATATGCCGGAGTATAATTTCTCTTTCAGTGGAATAAAAACCTCGGTTCTTTATTTTTTAAGAGACAAAACAAAGGATAACCCAAACTTTGTTGAAGAGAACCTGGAGGATATTTGTGCCAGTGTTCAGAAAACTTTAATAAAGACTCTGATGAAGAAATTAGTGTTGGCTGCAAAAGACCTCGGTATAAAAGAAGTGGCTATCGCTGGGGGAGTGTCGGCTAACTCAGGACTGCGGCAAACGCTTCAGGAGTATGCTAAAAAGTATAACTGGAACGTTTACATTCCCGCCTTTCAGTATTGTACTGACAATGCAGGTATGATAGCCATGGCTGCGCACTTTCAGTACCTTAAAGGTGACTTCTCTTCGCAGTATGTAAGCCCGGAGCCAAGACTCAAATTCTAACCTCTGTTAGCAGGGGGAGGTATACGTTTAAATGAAAATGTTATTTGTATAGCAACTGATAATGATCAAACCCGGCGATACCCGCACATATATAAAGCATGTAACCTCTGCAGACTTTGCCCGGTTCGATGATGGACTGGTGCATGCGGTTTGCTCTACTTTTTCGCTGGCACAGGCAGCTGAGTGGGCAGGAAGGCTTTTTGTGCTTGATCTTAAAGAGGAAGATGAAGAAGGTATAGGTACATGCCTGACGATCAATCATAAATCACCTGCATTTGAAGGTGAAAAAGTGGAGATAACTGCCGTGTTAGAGAAGCTGGAGGGGAATGAGGTAACCTGTGTATACACGGCCAAAGTAGGAGAGCGGTTGATAGCCGATGGAAAGACAGGGCAAAAAATTTTAAAGAAGGAAAAGCTAGCCAATGTTTTGGCTCCGAAGAAAGTATAAATGGCAAAAGATAAAGACAGAATACAGAAGCACGTAAACATTGTAAACCGTAAGGCGTCCTTTGAATACCAGTTTCTGGACAAGTACACAGCGGGTGTCATGTTGAAGGGCACCGAGATCAAGTCTATTCGGGAGGGAAAAGTAAATATGCAGGAAGGATACTGTGTGTTTCAACGGGAAGAGTTGTGGCTGCATAACGTGCATATATCTACTTATACGGAAGGAACCCATTTCAACCACGAACCTACCCGTGCCCGAAAGCTGCTTCTGAATAAAAAGGAGCTCCGAAAATTAGAGGCAGGTACACAGGAGCAAGGCGTGACTATAATTCCCACACGTATCTTTGTGAATGACAGAGGGTATGCTAAAGTAGAAATTGCACTGGCACGTGGTAAGAAACTGTATGACAAGCGTCAGGATATAAAAGAGAAGGATGTAAAACGTGAAATGGATAGGGCGGGATACTAACATGCGAAGCATGTGATTGTGAATCAGAAATTAATATTCTGGAATTATGGCCACATCTGGTGACTTCCTTTCTCTGGTATGTACGAGTCATTTTTAATTTATCATTTCTAATATAAGAATTGTGGAATACGGTATATGCTTGCTTAGTGTGGTGCCTATGCGTGCCGAAACCTCTGATAAGGCAGAGATTGTAACACAGATGCTTTTCGGGGAGTGTTACGAGATCTTAAACAGGGACGGCAACTGGATAAACATACAGCTCGCCTCAGATGGCTATAGTGGCTGGATTGACTTTAAGCAGCATACCCCGGTTACGGCAGATTATTTTAAAGATTGGCGCAATACCTCACACCCGCGTGTAATGGATCTACTCCAGGTGGTGAGCAATGGGGAAAGTCGTATTCCAATAGGTATTGGTAGCTATCTGCCCTTCTTTGACGGCATGAGCCTACGCATAAATGACAAAAGTTACGTGTACAATGGTCGTGCTTCAAATGCTTCATCCCCAGCTACTACTGCACAGTTGCTTAAAGTAGCGGCTAACTTCATTAAAGCTCCTTATCTTTGGGGCGGAAAGTCTATTTTCGGAATAGATTGTTCCGGATTTACGCAGCAGGTTTTTGGTATTTGCGGGTACCAGTTACCCCGTGATGCTTACCAGCAGGTTAACCACGGTGACGAAGTGCACTTCGCTACTCAGACACAACCAGGTGATCTGGCATACTTTTCAAATGAAGAGGGACGCATAATCCATGTAGGCATTATGCTTGAGGGTAACCAGATTATGCATGCCCATGGCGAAGTGCGCATTGATACCCTCGATCACAACGGTGTATACAATGCAGAGCGAAAGCGCTATTCTCATCAACTCCGCATCATCAAGCGCATTTTCTTGTAAATTAGCTGCTGTTTTTCAAGAACATATGTTACGCCTGTTTGGTTAATTCCGTACAAGGGTAGCATATGTTCCTGAAACGGCCATGAAAGAAAAAGTACTTATCCTGAACCAAGACTTCAGTGCTATCGCAGTTTGCACAGTTCATAAAGCTTTTATACTGGTATACCTGGACAAAGCTGAACTTGTAAATAAGGCTGAAAACAGCTTTCTGCGCACTGTGGACAAAGCCTTTCCTGTTCCTTCTGTCATCAGATTGCAGCGCTACGTGCGCGTTCCATACAACGGTATCTCCCTAAGCAGGCACAACGTTCTACGGCGTGACAACTACAGTTGTCAATATTGTGGGGCCGTAAAGAATCTGACGCTGGATCACCTCCTGCCACGCTCCAGGGGAGGGAAGACGAACTGGCATAATCTTGTAACGGCTTGCATGCGCTGCAACACCCGTAAAGGCGACCGTACACCTGAAGAGGCTGGTTTAAAGCTTTTCCAAAAACCTGTGCGACCAACTCTTCAATCCTTTCTCCAATTACACCTTAATCCGCACAACCAGCACTGGGGTATTTACCTTGGGAAGGCAAAACAATTGGATTAGGGTAATACTAAAATATTTAGTCTTACTAATATAGTAATTTGAATATCAATATAATAAGGTAGTGGTGTGAAAGGTGTTGTTTAGGGTATAAATTGACGAGGCGGGGGTGCTATAGTTTTTGGCCTGTCCCTTTTCTAAACTTTGACCAACCATTTAGCAGGTTGTTTTCTTCGCCTGAAATTGAGCTGACTGCTTTAGGAAGGGGCTGTACTATTCTTGATTTTTACTTGATCATATATGGTCTTACAATAAAATCAGATACCTGTTGATTTAGACTCAAAGGATTAAGTTGGTGTTGGAAAAAGAATGATTCGAATGATGTGTAATGGCCATAATGAGTCTGCAGTAGTCTCGGCTGCCAGCTTACTCCCGCTGCAGTGGATGCAAAGGAAGACATGGATTTGCGTATGCCGGCACTTTAGAATGTTTTATCGCCTTGAGACTATTACAACTCTTTTGTTGTCAAATCTTTAGAACTACTTTAATAAGAGAAGGACTCATTAAAAGGACTTTTAAAGTATACATTAAAGAGCCCGTTGAATTCTTGTAACTACTTTTGCAGAACTATTAAGTGTGTGCTGCCTTCTTTATCTAAAGACTTAAAAATGGAATGCAGGAGCTGACTCCATAAACACCGGACAATGTGGGCAGGTCATGTAAATAATAAGAAAAGCAGTAAGACGCAAGGGTATATATTATGCCCCGAAGCCTTAACTTCCTAAGTAAAAGTGAATTATATTATAGTTGTTAATAGGGTATTTTTAGAAAATTTTATTACTTTTGCACCTCATTCAAGTGAATGGTCCTGAAGAAGTTCAGGGAAATGTATAACTAAAACCAAATCAGCTTATTGCTCTAAGCTGATGGCTATTCCAGAGCAGTAAAAACAATATGAGTAATTCTCCAGAAAATTTCGATTGGGACAAGTTTGAGTCTCAAGGCTTCGGTGCTGGTTACAGCAAAGCTGAAAAAGCCGAAATGGAAAAAATGTATGACGACACCCTGACTACTGTACAGGAGCAGGAGGTTGTTAAAGGAGTTGTTGTTGGTATCACTGATCGTGACGTGATTCTGAACATCGGTTTCAAATCAGACGGCTTAGTGCCAGTTTCAGAATTCAGAGATTTGCCTGATCTGAAGCCAGGTGACGAGGTTGAGGTGTTTATCGAAGACCAGGAAGATCCAAACGGTCAGCTTATCTTGTCCCGCAAGAAAGCGAAAATCGTTAGCGCCTGGGCTAGAATTTACGACGCGCTTGAGAATGATAACGTTCTGGAGGGTGTTGTTAAAAGAAGAACTAAAGGTGGTCTTATCATGGATATCCATGGTGTTGAGGCTTTCTTACCAGGTTCTCAAATTGACGTGAAGCCAATCCGTGACTTCGACGTGTTTGTAGGTAAGAAGATGGAGGTGAAGGTTGTTAAGATCAACGCCGCTTTTGACAACGTGGTAGTATCTCACAAGGTACTTATCGAGAAAGACCTGGAGCAGCAGCGTGCCGCTATCCTGAACAACCTGGAAAAAGGTCAGGTTCTGGAAGGCGTTATCAAGAACATGACAAACTTCGGTGTGTTCATCGACCTTGGTGGCGTAGACGGTCTGCTTCACATTACAGATATTTCTTGGGGCCGTATCAACCACCCGGAGGAAGTATTGCAGCTTGACCAGAAGTTGAACGTAGTAGTTCTGGACTTCGATGAGGACAAGAAGCGTATTTCTCTTGGTATGAAGCAGCTTACTCCGCACCCTTGGGATGCGTTGCCAGCTGAGATCGAGGTTGGCTCTAGAGTTAAAGGTAAGATTGTTAACGTGGCTGACTATGGTGCATTCCTTGAGTTAATGCCAGGCGTTGAGGGTCTGATCCACGTGTCTGAAATGTCATGGTCACAGCACCTGCGTAACCCACAGGACTTCATTAAGCAAGGCGACGAGGTTGAAGCAGTTGTATTGACTCTTGACAGAGAAGAGCGTAAGATGTCGCTTGGTATCAAGCAGCTTACTGAAGATCCATGGACAAAAGAAGATGTGTTAACGAAATATGCAGTAGGCACGAAGCATACTGGCATCGTTCGTAACCTGACTAACTTTGGTCTGTTCCTGGAGCTGGAAGAAGGTGTTGATGGTCTGGTACACGTATCTGACCTGTCTTGGACTAAGAAGATCAAGCACCCATCTGAGTTCGTAAAAGTTGGTGAGAATCTTGATGTAGTTGTTCTGGAGCTGGATGTTCCTAACAGAAGACTTGCACTTGGTCATAAGCAACTTGAAGAGAACCCATGGGATACTTTCGAGTCTGTATTCAATGTAGGTTCAGTACACAAAGCTTCAGTTCTTGAGAAATCAGAAAGAGGCGCTGTTCTTGAGCTTCCTTACGGTATCGAAGGTTTCGCTTTCCCTAAAGGATTGACAAAAGAGGATGGTTCTCAGGTAGAAGCTGGTGAAAACCTTGACTTCAGAGTAACTGAGTTCTCTAAAGAAGATCGTAAGATTATTCTTTCTCATACTGCTACTCACTCTGAAGTTGAGTCTCCTCGTGTAGCTAAGGCTACCAAGAAGGCACAGCCTGCTGGTGAGGCGAAAGCTCCTAAGGCTCCAAAAGTACAGAAAGAGGCTGATAAGTCTACTTTAGGTGACTTAGATGCACTTTCTGCTCTGAAAGAGCAAATGCTTTCTAATGAGAAAGAAGCTGGTGTTAAGAAGTTAGAAGAAGCTGCTGCTAAAAAAGCAAAAGATTCTAACGAAGATGAAGCTTCATCTGAAGAAGAGAACAACGCTTAATCTTAAGCTTGTTACATAGCAAAGAGCCTCGGAGAAATCCGGGGCTCTTTTTTTATCATTTAGTATTGGAAGGTATAGAACTCATTAGTTCAGTTTAAACAGGGCCATGAGCTTTTTAGAAGTATCAGAAATTAGCGTCGGAGACGAGGCTAAAGCAGTATTGAAGGGAATTACCTTTACCCAGAAAGCTTTTCAGAACATAGCCATTGCAGGAGAGACAGGCTCTGGAAAGAGTACGGTGCTGAAGGTTATTGCTGGATTAGCGCAACCAGAATCTGGTGAAGTGATATTTAAGGGGCAAAATGTAGTAGGTCCGGAAGAAAAATTAATTCCCGGCCACAAGGGCATTGCTTACTTGTCTCAGCATTTTGAGCTGCCTCACTCTCTTCGGGTAGAGCAGGTTTTAAAGTATGCAAATACGATGCCTGGTGGCGAGGCAGAAGCCTTGTACAATATCTGCAGGATTAGTCATCTTTTGAAAAGGAAGACAAATGAGCTGTCAGGAGGAGAGAGGCAACGGATAGCTTTAGCTCGCTTGCTTTCCACATCGCCCAGTCTTTTGCTGCTGGATGAACCCTTCTCTAACCTTGATATGGTGCACAAAAACGTTCTTAAATCTGTGATCAGGGACATTAGCGAAGAAATGGGTATAACCTGTACCCTTATCTCACATGATCCTCAAGACAGCCTTTCCTGGGCAGAAACTATACTTGTTATGAAAGAAGGGGAGATCGTGCAGCAAGGGCCACCAAATCAAGTCTACACATGTCCTCTTAATGAGTATGTAGCCGGCCTTTTCGGCAGGTATAACCTAATAACTTCAGAAGCCATGTTGAAGCAGTTCGAGCTCAACAAGCAGTCCTCAGAAAGAATACTCCGGCCGGAGGAACTTCAGATTGTAACTAATAAAACAAAGGCAGTACCCGGACGCGTTCAAAGGGTGTACTTCTAT
This sequence comes from Pontibacter locisalis, assembly GCF_042684605.1. Lineage (NCBI taxonomy): Bacteria > Pseudomonadati > Bacteroidota > Cytophagia > Cytophagales > Hymenobacteraceae > Pontibacter > Pontibacter locisalis. Next base: position 227,188 of record NZ_JBHULU010000001.1, on the reverse strand, counting down.
GGAAGCTACTCTGAGTTAGAGGTAGCTGTAGCCGATGGTACTGTGGTTGTGAGGGTTACAGATGGGGAGCATAATACAGGAGATCAGGTTTATGTGTCGCTAGCTTCTGGGTTAAAAAAAACTGCGCCAGGAGTTTGACAAACATACTTTTCTGCGTATGTTTGCAATCCCAAACACACGGTAACGTGGCCGAGTGGCTAGGCTCAGCTCTGCAAAAGCTGCTACAGCGGTTCGAATCCGCTCGTTACCTCTCGAAGCCCTATCAGTAAAACTGATGGGGCTTTTTTATTTGCTCCTGCCCCCAATATTTCCCCTTTGTACTAATCTTTTAATAAGGTTTCCCGTAATCATCTAAACTAACAGGAAAACTAAACACCCGCAAACGATCTGTTTCTAACAAAATTGATCATCCGTAGCAGAAAATAAGACTTCTCTTGAGCTGGAAAAATTGGACAAGTTGTATAGCTGGTTAACCCTTTTATCCTGAGGAGAGGGAAGGGCTGTTAGAGCTTTAGTAACCAAAAAGATTGAGAAATAAGTAATGCATTAGCATATTTTACTGACACATGAAAATCACAGATTTGCGCATCATGCGCGGACCAAATTACTGGTCAGTCAAACACCCAAAAATCATTGTTATAAAGTTGGCTATGGAAGACCTTAGCCAAAAGCTTACAAGCGATATTCCCCACTTTCTTAAACGACTCCGTAAAACTTTCCCTGGAATGAGGACCCATCGTTCCACTGAGCAGGTGGAAGGAGGCTTTTTTAAAACAGTGGAAGAAGGTACCACGTTAGGGCACGTTGTTCAGCATGTGGCCCTGGAGCTACAAACAATGGCAGGCATGGATTCTGGCTATGGCCGCTGCTATCCTGCCCGGGAAGATGATCACATGTATGTAGTGTTTTCTTACCAGGAAGAGCGAGCGGGCGAATACGCAGCGTATACAGCCGTACGAATGACGGAAGCGCTGGCGAAAGGAGATAAAATACGCTTGTATGATGACATTAGTCGTCTGCATCAGATTCGGGAAGATGAGTATTTCGGGCCGAGTACCTATTCTATCATTTCAGAAGCTATCAGCCGTGGCATCCCTTATATTCGCTTGAATCGTCACTCCCTGATCCAATTAGGGTATGGGGTTCACCAAAAGAGGATCCAGGCTACCATGACCTGCAAAACAGCCTGCTTTGCCGTAGAAATTGCTGGTGATAAGGATGCCACAAAAGATATGCTGCAAGACGCAGGGATCCCGGTGCCCAAGGGGACGACTGTAACCTCTCAGGAAGGGCTGAAAAAAGCCTTGAACTGGCTTGGCTTTCCCATTGTAATCAAGCCCCTGGATGGAAATCATGGAAAGGGAGCAACTATAAACATCACTAATCTAAAAGATGCACAACGTGGCTTTACAGAGGCAAGAAAGTACTCTGAAGGTGTAATTGTTGAACAATATATCCAAGGCTTTGACTTTAGGTTACTGGTAATAAATGGAAAGTTTGTGGCAGCTGCCAAACGCACACCCGCTATGGTGGTGGGTGATGGAAGTTCTTCCATCAAACAGCTTATTGATAAGGAAAACAAGGATATCAGACGTGGAATCGGTCATGAAAAGGTACTAACTAAGATCAAGATTGATAAACATACCAAAGGAATTCTGAAAAGCCAGAACCTTACTTCTAAGTCTGTGTTGCCAGCAGGTGAAGTGCTTTACCTTAAAAGTACTGCTAATATAAGTACAGGTGGAACTGCAACTGACGTAACGGATCTCGTGGACCCTTACAATATCCTTATGGCGGAGCGTATTGCAGGTCTGATAGGTCTTGACATCTGTGGCATCGATATCATGACTACTGATATTGCCATTCCTCTAAACGAGGCAAGAGGTGCTGTATTGGAGGTTAATGCGGCACCTGGTTTCAGGATGCACATATCACCTACCTATGGTCTGCCGCGGAATGTGGCGGAACCAGTAGTTGATATGCTCTTCCCGCATGGCAAGCCTTCCCGTATTCCAATTATTGCTGTTACCGGTACCAATGGTAAAACCACTACCACACGCCTTATTGCCCATATGGTAAAAGCAAAAGGGTACCAGGTTGGTTACACCACTACGGATGGGATTTACATTCAGGATAAGTTGCTTGAAAAAGGAGACACAACTGGGTCTTATAGTGCAGAATTCGTTTTGAAGGATCCGACGGTAAACTTTGCTGTTCTGGAAAGCGCCAGAGGTGGCCTTCTCAGGTCCGGCCTTGGATTCCAGCAATGTGACATAGGCATTGTAACAAATGTAAGCTCTGACCATTTAGGGTTGGGAGACATTCACTCTCTAGAGGAACTGGCACAGGTAAAAGCCGTAATTCCAAAAAGTGTAAGCAAGGATGGGTATGCTGTACTAAATGCTGATGATGATCTTGTGTATGGCATGGCAGAGGAATTAGACTGTAAGGTAGCTTTCTTTAGCATGGATGAGGAAAATCCAAGGATACTGAAGCACATTGCTAAAGGCGGACTTGCAGCCGTGTTTGAAAACGGCTATATCTCTATTTTTAAAAACAGTTATAAGATCAGGATAGACCGGGTGGCCGATGTGCCGCTTACCTTCGGAGGAAAGGCTAAATTTAACATTCAGAACATTTTAGCAGCAGCTCTGGCTGGTTATATCTCCCATTTCGAGATAGAAGACATAAAAACTTCCTTACGCACATTCATACCATCTCCCGGAAAAACACCAGGTCGTATGAACCTCTTCAAGTTCCCTAACTTTGAGGTGCTGGTGGATTATGCACACAATGTAGGAGGTTTAATGGCTGTAGGTGAGTTTCTGAATGAGCTGGACTCTACTAAGAAAATAGGCATAGTGGCCGGAGTAGGAGACCGCCGGGCAGAAGACTTTTATGAAATCGGACGTGTGGCAGGGGAAGTGTTTGATGAGGTCATTGTACGTCTTGATGCTGACCTGAGAGGTAAAACAGCAGACGAAATAGTCGGACCGATCATGCAAGGAATTGAAGACGTGGCGCCAAACAAACCTGTAAAGATAATTCCAGAGGAAATGCGTGCCATAGCTTATGCCCTGGAGCATGCTGAGTCAGGTTCGTTTATAGCCATTTTTACGGAAGATGTAAATGAGTCTGTTAAAATGGTAGAAAGTTTCAAAGTTATACAGGACAGAAAGATACTTGCCGATTAAATCAGGCGTTACTAAGTCTGACAGCTATATTATATGTGAACGATGGACTAAAACCTTTTCCTCAGGAAAGGGTTTTTTTTATCCTGTAGCTATCAAAAAAAAGCCTCTGCAATCTGCAGAGGCTTTCGCTATTAAGGTTTAAAGCGGCTTACTTGAGTTCAAAATTAGCTTTACCGATCATGAATCCATCCGTGTATAGTTCAATCGTATGCTTTCCTTTTTTATAGGCAGCATTTTTATCGTAAAGGAAGCTTAGCTGTTGCTGTGTGTTGTCGAACACGAAATCACGCTTAGCAGTATAGTACATGTCTTCTCCATCAATCTGGAATGTGCCAGACCCCATGGATAGGTTATAAAGAGCAGCTCCGTCAGGTTCGATAAGACGCATATACACTGTTTTAGGCTCCTGCTCCGCTACATCATTTTTCGCCAGCTTAAAGATAACTCTGATTTTGTCTACACGCTTAGCACGGTATTCATTATCATCATCTTCTTTTTCTTTACCTCGTTGGTTGATAATATTAACATTAATATTCTGTGCCTCCAGTTTTGACGCCACTTTCACCTTCTCGCTTAGGTTCCTATTTGTGGTTTTCATGGTAGAGAGACTATCTGCCAATCGGGTTTGGGTAGTTCTCAGGTCTGTGTTCTCTGTAGAGAGTACCTCTTTTTCTTCTTTTAGCTGAGCAATCTCACTATCCTTTTCCTTTAATTGTTTTTCAAATGCAGATGCACGATCACGGAAGCGGCGCTGATCTGCCAGACTGTAACTTCTCTTTCTAAAACCACGAAGTTCATCTAAGTCTGCATTTATAGCTGTAATTTTAGCCTCTAGTGAATCATTTTCCAAACCCATTGCCTGAAGCTCCTGGCTTTGGCGTTCAAAATCTGCCTTAAGAGCCTCATACACTTTGATCTGATTTTCTAACTCGCTGTTCTTTACGCGGATGATCTCCGCCTGCTCTTCAGTCTTTTCTTTCTTCTGATAATTCATATATATCAGAATACCGTTTATACTAAGCAGAACTACTAGGAGGCCCCCGATCAACAGTTTGCGGTTGCTTCTATTTTCAGGAGTGTTCACTGACATAAGGTTTCGATTTAGTTATTTTGTGTTTCTTACTGAATTGTAACTGATGCTTTAACCATTCATGTATGTTCTTTTAAAGCACCAAAGTATCAAATATAAAAAATTTACACTATATACGTGCTAGTATGAATCAGGATTCTAACGCAGCTTATTGGCAACAACGTTATGAAACAGACCAAACGGGATGGGATACTGGAGCTATAACGCCTCCCCTCAAAGAATATTTTGATCAGATTCGAAACAAAGAGGTCCGCATTTTAATTCCGGGGTGTGGTAACGCCTATGAAGCAGAGTACCTTCACCAGCAAGGTTTTAGGAATGTGTTTTTAGCAGATGTTGCGAGTGCTCCACTCCGGAATTTTGAAAACCGTGTACAGGATTTCCCCGCTGAACATCTTTTAGAAACAGACTTTTTCAAACTTTCTGGTAAATATGACCTTATTGTAGAGCAAACTTTTTTTTGTGCCATAGATCCAGCGCAACGCGCAGCCTATGCAGTAAAGTGCGCAGAACTACTAAAACCTGGAGGACTACTTGTAGGTCTCTTGTTTGATACCATCTTTGAAAAACAAGGTCCTCCTTTCGGAGGTAGCCGGGAAGAGTATAGGGCCTACTTTGAGCCGTATTTTGAGTTTATTCATTTCGAGACAGCTTACAATTCCATTCCTCCACGCCAGGGGAGGGAGTTGTTTATGGTGCTAAGGGCTAAATAATTCCCATTCTTTCTAAGCAATAATTACCTTTGTCAGGCAAAATGACATCATAAAGCACATAATCATGTTCGAAATACCAAAATTAAAGCATACAGATAGCGGTAACTTCTTTTTGATGGCTGGTCCATGCGCCATAGAAGGAGAGCAGATGGCCCTAGAAATAGCTGAATACCTTACCAAAATATCTGATCAACTAAGCATTCCGCTGATATTTAAGGGGTCCTATCGTAAAGCAAATCGCTCCCGCCTAGACTCCTTTACCGGTATTGGTGATGAGAAAGCGTTGAAGATCCTGCAGAAGGTGAGTCAGGAGTTCGGTGTGCCTACAGTAACTGATATTCACGAATCTGATGAGGCAGCCATGGCCGCTGAATACGTAGACGTGCTGCAGATACCTGCTTTCTTGTGCCGCCAAACAGATTTGTTGGTGGCAGCAGCTAAAACCGGTAAAGTGGTGAACATAAAAAAAGGTCAGTTTCTATCGGGAGAGGCAATGCGTTTTGCCGTAGATAAAGTAAGGGAATCAGGTAACGAAAAAGTAATACTTACTGATCGGGGGAACAGCTTTGGCTACTCTGACCTGATAGTTGACTTTAGAAACTTACCTGAGATGCAGGCTACTGGAGCCTCCGTAGTGATGGACGTTACACACTCGTTACAGCAACCGAACCAGAGCTCAGGTGTTACCGGTGGAAAACCTGCGTTGATTGAAACCATTGCTAAAGCAGCTATCGCAGTAGGGGCAGATGGCCTGTTCATCGAAACGCACCCGCAGCCCAGTATAGCTAAATCTGATGGTGCAAACATGTTGCCTTTGGATCAGCTGGAGGTATTGCTTACAAAGCTTATTCGTATCAGGGAAGCAATACGTTAATAGAATAAAGAAAGCATAAGAACTATGAACAGCGACTATGAGCAGGATTGGGATGTTTACTTCTGCTATTTAGAAGATACTCCGGCTTTTATCAGCGTGGACCTTGGCTACTTTGATGTAGCACCGCTTACTGATAAACCTCACCTGATTGAAGTGGCTGCTGGCTTGTTAACTACTACTGCTGATGGATTTCCGGAGAATGATGAGTGGGAGAAGCTGGAAGAAATAGAAGATATGCTGGTGAACAGCTTTGAGGAGAAGCTGGAAGCCTCTTTTGTGGGTAAGACTCTGAACAGCGGTCGGCGCGGCCTATACTTCTATAGTGGCGATACACTGCTGGTTGAGCAAATGATAGATGAGCTTCGGCAGCACTTTCCTGCTTATACTTTTGAGCATCAGGTACAGGAAGATCCCAACTGGGAGGTTTATTTTGATTACCTCTACCCAGACGAGGAGAGTCTGCTCCGAATCCAAAACAACAAAATGCTCCGTTTACTGGAGGAGCAGGGCGACCAGGCATATGTACCCCGCCTGATAAGCTACAGCTTGTACTTTAGGTCCAAGAAAGACAGAGCAGCAGTTGTAGAAGAGGTTACTAAGAGTGGGTTTGAAGTAGTGGAGGAATCCATGCTTGGCTCTGACAAGGAGGTTCCTTACAAGCTGGTGTTAAGCAGGGAGAGTAAGGCTGATGAAGAAACTATCTACCTGGTAACAGAAATGCTTCAGCAGCTTGCCATACAGCATGATGGTGAATTTGATGGCTGGGAAACACAGGTGGTGCAGGAAAACGACTAGGTTAATAGTAAAGCGTAAAGTCTTCCTTTGGCTGCGTAGTTCTGAAAAATACCAGCCCTACATAGAACAGATCAACAGTTTGAAGCACCTTCGGGTGCTTCTTTATTTCCTCCCAGGCTCTCTTCATTTCAGGGGACCAGTACAGGTCATCTATCACAAACACACTTCCTTCATGGTGCTTCTCCATGCATTGCTTGAAGTAGCGCATGGTTGGTTCATACCGATGGTTGCCATCAAAAAACACATAGTCCAGTTTATCAACTTTTTCAATTTGCAGGGCAAGTGTCTCGTCAAGGTTCCCGATTACCGTCTGTACCTGTTTTAATCCCAGTTTAGCGAAGTTTTCCTGAGCCACCTTTGCAATATTCGGGCAGCCCTCAAAGGTATAAACAGCAGCCTTCTTACATGCTTCTGCCTGGTAGCAAGTAGTAATGCCTAACGAAGTGCCTAGATCAAAAATTACCTTAGGCTGGAAGTGGTTCACTATCCGGAAAAGCAGCTGACCGTATTTTGCAGGTTTGGCGGATGTTTTGGCAATTTCTCTTACCTGTCTCGTTTTCTTTGTACCCGCCTTTGGTCCAGCTCCAAAATCAGTGACCTGTAGCTCACGGGAGTCTTGTAAAAGCTCATTTCGTAGAGACTCAACCGTATCATATGCTGCAAAATGCCCATCGTGCCGGATTACCTGGTTGTTCAGGTCAAATATAAAAGGAGAGTGTACCCCGTGGAGTTTGACCGATCTTAAGCTATAAAGGAGGTAGTGGAAAGCCAGGTGAAAAGGAAGCACGTTGTAACTTTATGTTTATTTGGTTTTAATTCAGCTTGTAAGGCACGATCAGTGTGAATTCCGGGATAGTTACATCAAACTGCTTACCATCAACCATACGCTCCATAAGATAGGTGCCACGCATCTTTCCCAGACTGGTTTTTAGATTACAGCCAGAAACATACTCATGCGATTCTCCAGGTTCAAGCACTGGCTGCTGACCAACAACGCCTTCTCCTTCTACTTCTCTTACTACACCAGTGGCATCATGAATGTACCAATGCCGGCGCAGTAGTTTAACAGTAAACTCGGAATTATTCTCTATACTAATCTTATAGGCAAATACATAATGCTGCTGCACAGGACTGGAATAGTCTGGAAGGTAATTTGTAGTAACCGTAACTTTTACACCTTCTGTAGTTTTTGTATCCATGTTACAGAGTTTTTTGTATAATTAGAAACTATTGTGGAGCGAGACTTTGCTTCCGTAGGTAAAGTTTCTCATTTTTCACCAAACCCATCAGGCCCAACTGTTCATGAATGTAAAGATAGAAGAAAGCTGGCAAAATGTGCTGCAAGATGAATTCGAAAAACCATATTTCAAAAATCTTGTCTCATATGTTAAAGACGAATACACATCTCAAAAAGTTTACCCGGCTGGCAACCAGATTTTTAATGCTTTTCAAATGTGTCCTTTTGATGAGGTAAAGGTTGTGATTTTAGGGCAGGATCCTTACCATGGTCCTAACCAGGCAAATGGATTAGCTTTTTCTGTAAGTGATAAGGTGCGAACGCCACCTTCTCTGTTGAACATTTTTAAAGAAATAAAAAGTGATCTTGGCAAAGACATGCCTGCTACGGGTAATTTGGAGAGGTGGGCACAACAGGGAGTTCTTTTACTGAATGCTACCCTTACCGTGAGAGCAGGAAACGCGGGTTCTCATCAGAAAAAAGGGTGGGAAGAGTTTACAGATGCCGTTGTGCAGAAGGTAAATGACTTAAAAGAGCACGTGGTTTTTATGCTATGGGGAAATTATGCACAGAAGAAAGGAGCTTTTATAGATGAAAGCAAACACCTGGTGCTGAAGGCTGCCCATCCATCTCCGTTTGCAGCAGACAGGGGTTTTTTTGGTAGCAGGCACTTTAGTAAAGCAAATAAGTATTTACAGGAACACGGTAAAGAACCGATTAACTGGTAAAGATGCTGTAGCAATGGCCGGAGAATTTCCCCGGCCATTGCTACAGCAGTTACTTTAACCTTATTACCATTTTGCAGTCTTGAACTGCTCAGGATTATACCAGGTGTCATTTTTCTTCTTCGGAAAGCTTAGGTTAAAATATTCTTCCCGTAAGGTAAGCTTGCCGTTAGTTTTAAAAATGATTTCCATTGCCACCCAGTTTTTCTCTACAAGCTGGTAATTGTTCATTTCTACATCTCTTGTAGAGCCTTTTACATTTGTTAGCACCCGCACTACGTATAGTCTCTCCTTATCTACCCAGAACTGTGGTGTTTTATCATCGTTGGCATCAGTAGTGCCTATGACATAAGCATCTCGCCCCTGCCATTCAGCCTCCGTCATCTTTGTCAGGTCGAACCCTATCTTCTCCAGTTTGTTAACAGAATCCTCAGGTTTTAGAAAGTAAACATCGAAAGCTAAGAGTACCAGCGGGTGGATTTGGAAGGTCTTGGCCTGTAGTTGATTGTTTTTGAAAGTATAAAGGGAATCTGATTTGAACACTACACCGTTGCCGCTTTCAAAGCCGTTGAACCGGATATGAAGATTGCCGGGCTGGCTGTAAATTTCCTGCCATATTTCTTCTTTTGTAACTTTGTCCTCTTCATAGAAAATAGCACGTTGTTCGAATGCAAAGTTTGGATACCATTTCTTTTCCCAACGATTATACATTTCTTTTATCAGTTCATTGCCGTTCGTAATGGTTTTACCCTTGCCAGAAAATGTAAAACTCATACAGCACAGGCAGGCCAGGCTCAAACAAAGCCCGCTAATCCAGTTAATTTTGATTTTTCTCATAGTTGTTTAGAATTTACGACGGCAATTTAACTAAAACAGACAATTCAAAGCTGCACTAAATTGCAAAGTGCCTCCTGATTTTATTAATTTAACATACTTAAGCTAAATGACATGATAAAAATTTACCATAATCCAAGGTGCAGCAAGAGCCGCCAGACATTAGAACTGATAAAGGATGCAGGACAGCAACCCGAGGTTGTAGAATACTTAAAAACTCCGCCTTCCGTTTCTGAGCTAAAAGACCTGCTCCAAAAACTTGGCTTGAAGCCGGAGCAACTGCTGCGCAAGGGAGAGCAGGTGTACAAAGATAACTACAAGGGAGAAGACTTAACCGATGAGGAGTGGATTCAGGTGATGGTAGAGCATCCTGTTCTTATTGAACGTCCTATTGTAGTTAAGGATAAAAAGGCTGTTCTAGGCAGGCCACCTGAAAATGTGCTGGAGCTTCTGTAGGCATATGCATTATGGGCCGCATGGATTCAGAGGTACAAAAGAGGGTCCATTATCAAGCCTCGGTAGTGAGGCCTACCAAACAAGATTTTAAAAGGGAAGAACTAGTAATTGCCTGGTTATATCAACAGTACAACAAAAAAGCCAAACTTTTAAGGTCTGGCTTTTTTGTTGTAGAGATTACTTTAGTCGATGATGTTAAAAATGCGGCTCCATCGTATTTTATCAAGGAAACCTCCGTTAGGGTCAGTTGACATCCAGATCATCACTGCTTTTCCAACAATATGATCTGCTGGTACAAAACCCCAGTAACGGGAATCAAGGGAGTTGTGGCGGTTGTCTCCCATCATAAAGTAGTAGTTCTGCTTAAAAGTATAGCTGTTAACTTCACGGCTATCGATGAATAGCTTTCCATCTCTAACTTCTGCATTTTCGTTATGCTCGTACTGAAGGATCACTTTTTGGTAAAGCGGCAAAGTCTTTTCATTAATTTCCATAGTAGCTCCTTCTTGGGGTATATACAGAGGTCCAAAGTTATCTTTGTTCCAGTCATACATGCTAGGTACATTAGGAAACACTTCCGGATCACCTTTACCAGGAATTTCCTTGAGCAGCATAGCTTCCTTAATAAAATCAAGTGAGGCTAATTCTTTCGCTTTTTCTGGGGAGGTGTCTACAATATACCCACCTTGCCAGCGAATAACATCTGTAATATCACGATCTAGGAAAAATTTCTCGTTCAGCATATTATCCGTTGAGATAAAATATTTGAACTGCATTCCTTCAGGGTTCTCCATGGGCTTTCCATTAATGTACACCTGCATATCACGGATGCTTAGGGAGTCACCGGGAAGACCAACGGCTCTTTTGATATAATTTGTGCGTAAGTCAGCAGGGTGTTGTTCTTCCGGAGGAAAGTTGAACACCACAACATCGCCACGTTCCACATCCGTAAAACCTGGCAAACGGAAGGAGGGTAACTGAATAGCATCAGAATAGGAGGGGATGTTTGTGCCCCAGATAGTCTGGTGCGTCAGCGGCACCTGCAATGGCGTCATCGGGGTGCGGGGACCATAGTGAAGCTTGCTTACAAACAGGAAGTCACCAACCAACAGCGATTTCTCCATAGAAGGCGTTGGTATGGTATAGGCTTCAAATGTAGCCCATCTTATAAGGCTGGCTGCTATTACGGCAAACAGAATGGCATCTCCCCATTCACGGGCAAAGCTTTTCTTTTTTTGGGGCTCCTTTGTTACTGGCTTTTTATCCCAGAATTTTACGTTCATCTGCAAAAACTATAGTTACAGGTTTAGCATGTCTTTCATGCCGTATACGCCTTTACGGCTAACAAGCCAGGATGCTGCCATCACAGCGCCTTCAGCAAATCCGGCGCGGCTATGTGCTATATGGCCAAGTTCAATTTGATCTACTTCAGAGCTATAGGTAACAATATGTGTGCCTACTACATCAGGCTCTCGTTCTGAAGCAATGTTTAATTTATTCTTTTCTTCCGGACTATCAGCTACCCAGCCTCCCAAATTCTTATAGCTGGATAGGATACCCTCAGCAGTAGTAATGCCTGTACCACTTGGTTTATCAACTTTTTGCAAGTGGTGAATTTCCCTTATTCCTACCTGGTATTCCGGGTAAGCCTGCATTTTGCTGGCAATGTACTCATTAAAATGAAAGAACAGGTTAACCCCAACGCTGTAGTTAGAGGCATAAAAGAAGGCACCATTGTTCTTCTTACAAAGTTCTACAGCCTCCTCAAATTTATCCAGCCAGCCTGTAGAGCCTGAAACAACAGGTATACCATGCGTAAGGCAGTAGGAGATATTGCCATAAGCCGCTTCCGGATGTGTAAACTCTATGGCTACATCTGCATTTTCAGACGTATAATTTAGCAGGTCCTCTGCATTGTTGTGGTCAATTCGTCCTATAATTTCATGACCTTTAGACAGGGCCAGCTGCTCGATGGTCTTACCCATCTTGCCATAGCCGATCAGAAGAATTCTCATTATGGTTTAGTATATAATACAAGGGTAATACCCGGTGTCATGGCATACCTTTTGGCCTGTACCGGTAACAGATCAGGTTTTATGCGTATAGCGAGGTCTTCACTAACATCAAACTCCTTCAGATGGGCATGTACATAGGCTTCGGCAATATTCAAGCCATAAGCCAGTACAGAAAGCATAATCGTCAGGTCTCGGTTACGGCGGTAGAAGTCGCGGCTGTAGCGTAGATTTTGTGTGCCGGTACTTCGCTGTATGCCATAAATGGGATCATCACGAAAAACGTCAGTGGAATCTCTGTTGCGTTGCACTAACGCTTGCCGAAAATCCTGGTATTTTTCATTATTATCAATGATAAAATACCCCAAAGCAACGCCTGCGCCCCACACTATGGGTACTTTCCAATACGCTTTATTATAGATTTGGCCTGCTCCTGGGACTATGGCTGAAAACAGAGCCGCTTTTGCAGGTTTGTCCCACCTACTTAGAAAAAAGCCTTTCCCAACATTCAAAGTATCAGAAACAGGTACGCGCAAAGAATCAGGTCCTTCCGTTACTGTCTGCCCTAAGGCAGGTACATAAACAAAAGAAAGAAATATCCCTACCAGTATTATTGCCGCTTTGAAGTTAAGCTCCATCTTAGGTTTAGTAGTTTAATATTTCTAAAATACGGTTCAGCTCATCAACTGATACAAAAGGTATTTTGATCTCACCTTTACCCTCGTTGTTTGCTTTTACCTGTATTTTAGTGCCAAACTGAGATGTTAGCTTGGTTTCTACTGATTTCAGCTCCTCATCATATTTACCGAAGTGCAGTTTTTGCTGGTTGTCTGGCTTTTTCTTTGCGTTCTGCAGGTTACGTACCAGTTCCTCCACCTTTCGTACCGACAGTTCTTTGGCTACCACTTCTTTGAACACATCCAGTTGTTGCTCAATGGTGTCGATGTTGATCAGAGCCCGGGCATGACCCATGGAAATCAGATTATCGCGAAGAGCAATCTGGATATCCGGGGGCAGCTTAAGTAAGCGCAGGTAATTTGTAACGGTTGTACGTTTCTTACCAACACGATCCCCCAGTTCTTCCTGTTTCAGGCTGCACTCCGTTAAAAGGCGCTGATAGGAGAGGGCAATTTCAATGGCATTCAGGTTTTCGCGCTGAATGTTTTCAATCAGGGCCATCTCCAGCATTTGCTGGTCATCAGCCTTGCGTATGTAGGCTGGAATTTCCGTTAAGCCAGCAATTTTGGAAGCCTGATAACGGCGCTCTCCAGAAATAAGCTGGTAGGTGTTCTGGTCGAGCTGGCGAACAGTGATAGGCTGTATAATGCCTTGTACTTTAATAGACTCTGCCAACTCCTCCAGAGCCGCCTGATCAAAGTGAGTTCGCGGTTGGTAAGGGTTGGTCTGTATCTGATCAATAGCTATATCTGCGATGGTATTGACTTCGTTAACGGTGGAAGATTCTGTTTTTCCAGTGTATTTATTGCCCTCCAAGAGAGAGCCAAGGCCTCTGCCGAGGCCGCTTTTACGTTTAGCTGCTGAATTTTTGTTATCGGACATGAAATCGTAATGTTATTTCGCCAGCGCAACGCTGTTCTTCTCTGCAATTTCTCGGGCCAGGTTCAGGTAGCTTAGTGCTCCTTTGCTTTCTGCATCATACAGAATGGCAGGCAATCCAAAACTTGGCGACTCGCTCAACTTCACATTTCTCGGTATAATGGTATCAAATACCATCTGTTGGAAGTGCGTTTTAACTTCTTCCACTACCTGATTGCTCAGGCGCAGACGCACATCATACATTGTTAAGAGTATGCCTTCAATGGCTAACTCTGTGTTCAGGCGCGATTGTATGATCTTGATTGTGTTCAGGAGTTTACCTAAACCTTCAAGGGCAAAATATTCGCACTGAACCGGTATTACAACTGAATCAGCGGCTGTAAGAGAGTTAACGGTTATCAGACCCAGCGAAGGAGAGCAGTCAATGATAATATAATCATACTTTTCCTTTAGCGGATTAAGCACCTCACGCATTTTTTCCTCCCGGTTCGGAAGGTTAATCATTTCCACTTCGGCACCAACAAGGTCGATATGCGAGGGGATTAGGTCGAGGTACTCAATATTAGGGGACTGAAGTAAAATATCCTCAACCTTTACATCTTCCACCATACATTCGTAAATGCTTGTTGTGATGGTAGCAGGGTCAAAGCCTAATCCAGAGGTTGCATTTGCCTGTGGGTCCGCGTCTACTAAAAGTGTTCTAAACTCTAAAGCTGCTAAGCTGGCAGCTAAATTGATTGCTGTTGTTGTCTTACCAACACCACCTTTCTGATTCGCAACTGCGATAATCTTTCCCATTCTAAAAATTATAGGTTAATAGTTTGACCTATCTCCATCAAAATAAGTTCTTTGTCTGCCATTCTTGCCACTTCCTGTACCTCTTCACGATCAATTTCTATGTATGGAAAGGTGTCGAAATGCATCCCGATTACCTTATCTACCTGCACAAAGTCTGCGGCAATCATGGCATCATGAATATCCATGGTAAAATTGTCACCTATAGGAAGCAAAGCAAAATCTACATCAAATTGCTCGGGTATAAGCTTCATGTCGTAGGTTAAAGCCGTATCTCCGGCATAGTAAAAGGTCTGCTCTTCTGTTTCCACAACAAACCCTGCAGCACTTCCGGCATAAGTACCATCAGGTAGCGAACTGGAGTGAACAGCGTTTACCATTTTAACAGTGCCAAAAGGTAGTGTTACTTTACCTCCGGTGTTCATAGGGTGCGTTTTTTCTACACCTTTTGCACCATACCAGCTGGCAATTTCGAAAGTAGCAATGATGGTAGCATCATTGTTCTTAGCAATTTGTTCAGCATCGTGTACATGATCCTGGTGACCATGGGATAACAGAATATAATCAGCTTTTATTTCATCAACGTGAATACTGGAAGCTAATTCGTTAGGGGAAATGAACGGGTCAAACAAAACACGGTTCTCTCCGATTTCGAATAAAAAGCAAGACTGTCCGTAGTAAGTTATTTTCATAATTGCTGTTAATTAGCTTTTGGATCATCTCCTGAGACACCTGAACCTGCACAAAGATACATCTTTTTAGCCACAATGGAGGAGATGTTCCACGCTTCGTGACCTTTTTTTATCCACGATTTTACATACTTTTCCACCAATGTTCCACACCCTCCCAAATTAGGAACGGGATAAAACGCGCAACAGTATCAAAAGAAATTTTTTTCCTGTTTCTGCAGCTTTACTTACTGGCAAATAACAAATCTTGTACTGTAGGTACAAAAAACGGGAGCAGCTAATAATAGCTGCTCCCGTTCATTAAGGTTTATAAGGCACTATCCTTATTTCTTTTCAGGACCTTTTTTGTTGAGATCCCTGTTTTCATTCTTAGGATTTAGCCTGTCAATTTCAACGTCCGTTTTACGTTCTGTACCACGGATAGTCTCATTGTGCTGTTCTACGTCTTTGCCTAAACGAACTTCCTCAACAACGCGGGCTTCCTTATTTACTACAGGCACCTCGGCGTGCTCAGTCATTGTGGTTTCACTACCTTTGAAGTTGGCCAGGTCTTTTTCGTTGGCAGGGCGGTTAACTGGCTTTCTCTCTACATGTACGTGTTCCTCACGTAAGCGAAGTTTTTCTTCAACCGGTCGCTCAATAATGCGACTTCTCATGCGTACTCCACCAGTTTCCACTTCTCTTTTACCAACCTGCATGTTCTCTTCCACTACAGGGATAGAAGCGCTTGAATTGGTCCATTTACCTTTGTCTGAGCTAGACATCGTGCGGCGCTGTGCTGATCGCTCATCAACATCTACTGCACCTAATTTATCCAGGATCTCAGCAGCTTTCTTTGCTTGCTCCTTAGAGTCAGTGTGTACGGTTACAATAGAACCATTCTTTGCTGTTTCATAGTATTTGCTGGACTCTTCACGGTTGTCAAAAAGAGAGTTAAAAAAATCACTGTCTCTTTTACTGTCCGGGGTAGTAGCTGTTGTATTCGTTGGCCCACCCATATTTGGATTTGATGGGGAAGGCTTACTTCCTGCTGCACTACTTTTATCTCTAGCGCCTCTTACGGCTATATCTATTTTATTATTCGGAATGCCGCTACGTTCAAGTTCCTGTGCGGCCATTTGGGCGTCTACGCCATAATCGAAAATTCCTATTACTGTCTGTTTCATAGTTATTGTTGTTTAGTTCATTATTCAAAATAAAAGCATGATTCTCATGCTTCTGTGTGGTTAGATAAATTTTTATTATTTAAGATCTTTTGATCTTTACTTCTTCTTTTTTGAGAGTTACCTGTTGAGGACGATGCTCTTCGATTCTTTTTTTCGTGATGTGAAGTTCTTCGACAAGAACCAGTCGCTTTTGAACAACTACTTCTTCTTTTAACACGGGTATAATCATAGTGTCTCCATCATAGCGGACCTCTGGAGCTTTGTCCACTGAAATGTTTTTTGCAACCCGCTTTACATCTACCTCATCGTGCACGAAGGGTACATCTACCGTTACTTCTTCTTCGTGTACCTGTTTTGACACATGAACCCTACCTGTTTCAACTTTTTCAACATCCACATGTAGCTTTTCCTCTACAACCGGAATCACCTTCTCCTGATTATCTGAAATTTGTTCAGCGGAAGTACTCTGCCGAAGCTTTTCTTCAAATTCAGTATCTTGTACTTTATCTTTGTTGGTGTTCATTAAATAGTTGTATTTAAATGTTGAAATATATCTTTATTGTGATTCTAACTACAAGCTCTATTAAAATTTACGGCAGGAGAGAGGTAGAGTTAATTAAGGAGGTAAATATAATATTGGTAAAGTTCAAATAAAGTTAATCTTTTTGGCAACTCAAGGCTTATAGATGGTGAATCCCCCTTTTTATTAAGTGAATAATAGGTGTAACAGGGGGAAGGTATAAAGTTAAACTCCTAGTGGAGGAGCAACTTTCAGGGGAAAGAGGCTTTACTTAACAAGTCCCTCCAATACATCACCAACGAAGTATGCTACACCAGCCGCTATCATACCAAGGGCAAGCGTTTCGATCATGCCCCTGAACTTATTTACTCCGGTTACATAACTTTTTAAGAACCCGATTACAAGAAAACCTACAGACGTAAAAGATATTGTCCAGAGAAAAGGGTTCCCATTAAGAGGAGCAACATAGTCCCAAACATAAATTGAAAGAGGTATTAAGCCTATAGCAATAAAAGATAGATAGGTAACTAACCCGATAGCTACCGGAGACTTCTGATTTTTAATCATTCCCAATTCGTTTTTCATCATGTCATCCACCCAACGCTCTTTATCATGAATGATAACGTTTACGACTTGGTCCAGTAACTCTCCATCAAAACCTTTAGCCCTGTATATATCAGTTATTTCTTGTTTCTCTTCTTCTGGGAAATTTTTTATCTCCCAGTGTTCAGTTCTCTTATGCTTTTCATAGTTGTCTCGCTCCGACTTGGTAGACAAATAAGCGCCAACAGACATAGAGAATCCATCAGCCAGTAAATTCGCAAAACCAAGTATGATGATAACTGAGCTGTCAAGGCCGGCACCTACAGAGCCCGAAACAACAGCGAACGTCGTAACACATCCGTCAATTCCGCCATAAACAAACTCCCCAAGGTACTCCTGAAATCTGGAAAAAGGGGTTACCTGGTGAGAGTGGACTTCGTTGTGGAGCATAGTCAACGTTTTTTTATCAGCCTATATGAAAGAGTTACTTAAACAGGATACTATTACTCGCTTGTCTCATTCCGAGTGCCAGACTTCTTGTTTTTATTGAACAAAATTGACTTCTCCCACTTTTCAAATCTGACATAGGTGTTCTTGATTTTCGGATTAGCGGTGTCTATAGTGGCTGAAGAATTTATATAAAGGTTTCTGGTTTTGCTCTTGCCCATCAGGCGTGCAAAGAAAGCTCTGAACGCCTCACCTATACCCAGATTCAGGGGCACCTTCACTATGCTGGTACCTAATGGGATATCATATGTGCGGTTAATAGTGCCGCAGACATCCAATAGTTTCTCTACACATACATTATAGGTAATATCACTGATTTCCAATCCCTTTGTGTTAGCGTTGTTAACCTGCACGAGTCCGGTCACAAGTATTCCCTTCGTGAAGCTAAAGCCTCTCAGTTTTACTTTTTTTAGCTTCGTTACCGGCACTTTAGGCGTGGGTACTTGAAATTCATTAACAAAAGATACCTGCTGACTTTCAAGGTCATCTATATGAAATACAAGCGTAACGAATTCCTTCAATAACATACTGTCTTGTTCCTGATGGTGAACCAGGTGATTACGCCACGTTTCATAGTTTACAGCCAGCGTTATCCATGCTGTTTGAGTTCCTTCAGCTGGTAGTATTTTATTTACGTTTTCTCGTGCAAAAGCAATGGTATCCTGCTCATGTGTAAGTTTCAGGGCGAGGCTATCCACATAAAAGGGGACAGGCAATGGATTTCTCACCTTTATGTTTAACCTCACCCAAGCCGTGTCATAGGCGATGGTTACTTCCAGGGTGTCGATACTTGTAATTTGTGGCAGTAGTTTCTGACCGCCGGTACCTTTAGCTAACTCAAGATCACCTGTAAATTCAAGATTAATTTTTGTGGGGCCAAGGATATCATTATCACTTAATATTTTAGCGGTAGCCTGAAGCTCATAGGCCCAGTTTGTATTCCCCTTCAGTGCTTTTCTTATAAGCTGGTTAACATCATCTGCTGAAAGGTGTATCGGTACTTCTACTATCGCGTTTTCTTCACTTACCCTGATCGGCTCCTTTGTTTGCCCTGTCAAAAGAATATCATCGCTTAGCTGTAACCTGTAATCCAGGTTCTTTATCCGGAGGTTAGGAAGATTAGAACTTTCTACCTTAAGTTTCAGATTTAACTGAGCTCCTTTCTTAGGATCTAGTTCTTTTACTTCCAGACCGGCTACCTGAATTCCCGCCTGCCCCGGAACCGGCACCTGAACCTGGCGCCTGAGTGATATTTTTTGCCTCTTTGCTTCCGGAAGATTGTAAACAAGGTTTAGCTCAACTTCCAGGTTTACCTTCTTCTGGTCCTGCACCTTCTTCATGAACTGCTGATAGGCACTCTCATCTACCAATAGCTGTAGATTAAGAGACTGATCTCCGGATTTAGGTAAGATCTTTTCGAAATCTTTTTTTCCGCTTGCTATTACCTGGCCTTTATGGCGGATATAGTAGGAGGCACTATCTATGTAAAAAGGAATAGGGGCAGGATTGTGTACTACTATGTTTGCATTTAGCCGTGTCTGCTCCTCATTAGAGTCAATTTCAAGCCGTTTTATTTGTTTTACTGTAGGAAGGTAGTTCTCACCTGTTCCCATTTTACTGATATCCAGTTCCCCAGATTTTGCAACAGTTAATCTAAAAGAGTCGAAAATCGGATGGTCACTACTGATTTGCGCCTGAATTTTCGCATCATACTTCCACAAATCATCTCCGGAAAGTTTTTTCTCTATTAGAGCAATAGCGTCTGAAGTTTTTAGTTGTAGGGGCACCTCCAGAAGCTTAGATCCCTTTTGCAGGTGGAAAGTAGTATCTACTCCACCGGTAAACTGAAGTGAATCAATCTGAATATCATAACGGAAGTTATCAATGATTAGCCCGGGCAGGTTTTTATTAGTAGCATCTATCTTGAGCAGGAAAGAATAGCCGGAGTCCGGACTAAAGCTCCTCACTATCAGATCCTGTACTTCCATTTTGGGTGCCTTAGCAACAGGTACGGTTAATTGGCGGTTAACAGTTATGCTCTTCTGACTGATGATGGGAAGGTCAAAGTAGACGTCCATTGCTACATCTAACCTTAGGCTATCTTTTCCTTGTTGTTCCTGGAGGTGCTTTCTGTACTTTTCAAAGTCAAGTTCCATACTAAAATCTACAACTTTGTCGCCCAAGGGTGGAAGAGTATGATCGGTAGTCATTTGTCCCCAGCCCAGGGTGTCACCCTCGTCTGTTATCGCATAGTTAATGCTGTCAAGGGAAATTGATAAAGGTATCCTGTTTTGCACCTGCACTCCTGCCTTAACTTGAGCCGTATCTTTTGCCAGTTCAAGTTTCAGGTACTCCAGTCCTTCAACTTTAGGGTAGTACTTCTTTTTCAGTATAAAATATACTGCGCCACCAATTACCACCAGCAGCAACAGAGCGAAAATAATCCAACCTTTTTTCTTTCCGGACATGTGTAAGTATATCTTTTGAGCTTTTTTTATTCGGCTTTAATATATTTTTTGACTGTACGTCATTTAGTATTTTTATTGTTTTTGGCTTTTCTGTTTTACCAGTGACAGTATTTTATCATTAAGGCTTTCTTTGAACTGTTGTAGTTTTTCCGGACCTCCTTTTTGATGCTTTATCCTCTTTACTTCCTTTCCATTCTCGTAGAAGGTCAGGTAAGTAAATGGCATATCTGTCCAATCGGTGAGATAGGAGTTTTGCATAGAGGTATAATCTAATGTACTGATATCAGCCTTTAGCTGCTTTAGTTCTCTTTTAGATAAGTAAGTTTGAAGCGTATCTTCCACTGTAACGTGTTCCCATCCAACATACGTTATGGTACCATCTTCCATGATGGCAGCCTCATAAGAAGGGCAGGGGCCATAACAAGGGGTTTTCTGAAACTTAAGCAGTGGAGGCGCTGCAGATAGTTCTTTACCGGAAGTCTGGCATTGGCTTCCTGTGGCGCAGCCAACCACTGTAACAAGAATGATCAGCAATAGAAAGACTGTAACGAGTTGCCCTTTTATGTTAAATAATGCCGATCGCTGCATGTTGTTTCCTATAGTTCAGAAACTTTACTGAATTTCCCTTCTTCAAACACATAAGCTTCTGGTGCACAGTCAAGGCATTCCTCATAATTTATGGAAGCATTTGGTGGGTTTATGATAAACAGGCGACTGTCAGGGCTGTATTTTGCTCCTATACTACTTTGCAGTTTATCCATTACTTTGCCGTTTTCCCTGTTTATCACATAATGCAATTGGCAATTGGTGCCGCAGCCAACGGATACCACTGTATACCTGCCTGCGAAGTTTATACCTTCTTTCATGCCTTGCTGCAGGGCTGAACGATAAGTGCCTGCATCTATGTGACTACTCTCATCTAAAGGGGCAAGACGTCCACGATAAATATCTCCGGCATCGTAGGAGCTGTTTTGCTGGTATTCCTCCATTGTTATCTCGTAACGCTGATACAGGTCTTCTCTGTCTCGGTCAGAAACAGGAGTTTCTATTTGGCTCTCTTCCAATTGCTCTTCCAGTTCAGGATGAGTTCCGGCTATAGAGCCATCTTCCTCCGTTTTTTGTTGGCAGCTTAATAAGGTAAAAGCTAAAAGCAGTAAATAGGGATATAGGGAATTGTTCTTCATCATATCAGGCATTTACTCCTGCATACGATACAGAAACAACTATAGTCATAAAAAAAGCCCCTCCTGTTGTGGAGGGGCTTTTTTTATGACTTCTAACAGAATATTATTTCTTCGCTTTACGCTTCTGCTTTTGCTGCTCTTGTGCCTGGCGCATAGCTTCTTGCATACGCTCCGTGAAAGAAGGGCCACCAGTTTTCTTTTTCTCCTTGATCTTGTCTTTATTAGCTTCAAGTCTGGCTCTTACTTTACCTTCATCCACAAATTTACGGATAGCAGCCTGCTGACCGAAGGTTACAATGTTGGAAACGAAATAGTAGAAGGACAGACCAGCAGGGAAGGAGTTCAACACGAACATGAAGATTAACGGCATTAAATAGCTGTAGAACTTCATTGGACCCTGCATGGTGTTAACCTGGTTGTTAGACCAGGTATAAAGTATGGTTGAGGCTGTCATCAACAAAGTGAACATACTCACGTGGTCGCCATAGAAAGGAATTGTGAACGGCAGTCTCGCGAATACATCATAAGTCGAAAGGTCTGAAGCCCATAGAAATGCTTCCTGTCGTAGCTCAATAGAGTTAGGGAAGAAGTTAAACATGGCAAACAAGATCGGGATCTGCAACAGCATTGGAATACAGCCGCTCAACGGGTTCACGCCCATTTCCTGGTACAGCTTCATGGTTTCCATCTGCGTTTTCTGCATATCGCCATCGTTACGCTCCTTGATAGCATCGATTTCCGGCTTTAAAACCTTCATTTTCGCCATCGATACATACGATTTGTAAGTAAGCGGGAAAAGGATAGTCTTGATGTACAGTACCAGCAGCATGATGATGATACCGTAGTTACCGATATAGTTCTCCAGGAAATCAAATGCCGGGATGATCAGCCATTTGTTCACATAAGAGAAAATTCCCCAGCCCAAATCAAGGTTCTTGTCAAAATCGTTTCCGATGTTCTTTAGAATGTTGTAGTCATTCGGGCCGAAGTAATACATAAACTCCCCTTTGCCTGAAAGAACATCTTGTGTAGGTATCAGGATCTGGGAAGACAACAACTTTACAACGGTTGTGTCAGCAACGTCAACGGAAGTTTCCATTTTAGCTCCTGCAAACTGGTTACCGGCTATAATACCTGCCGTAAAGAAGTTCTGCTTGTTAGCAACCCACTTCAGTGGCTCCTCAACAGTCATGGTTTCCTTATCCTCTGAAATAGAAAGATAATCATAACCATCTTCTATAGTAGCAAAGTTAATTGTAGACTTAGCTCGATTTTGCTTCAGGTCACGCTCCAACTGCTTTAGCTTGTCGTTCCAGGTAAAGGTCATGGTGTTACCACTTACCTCTCTGTCAAGGCCTTCAAAATTAAGCTTATAGCCTAGCATGAAGTTTTCTTCATACAAAGTATAAACCTGCTCAATAAACTGCCCGTTACCTAGGTCTGCCCTGAAGGAGATTGTCTTACCAGCTTTACCATTAGCCTCTACCTCTCTTACCTGAGAAGGAGTAAAGTATAAGTCTGATAATTGTATCTTTTTACCATCATTGGTCGTGAAGGAAAGATCTGTGCTACTGCTTTCGCTGTCAAACAGCACCAGTGGCTCACCTTGGTAGGTTTTGTAATTCTTTAATACAACCTCTTCTACCTGACCGCCCTTTGTATTAAAAGTTACCTGGATGTTCTGGTTTTCTACAGTAGTAGTACTTGCTTCACCTGTAGCGGCAGCGCCAAAAGCGCCGAGAGCAGTTGCTCTGCGAGCCTGTGCCAGTGAGTCATCTTCTACAACTGCAGCAGGTTGCACTTGCTCTACCCTGGCTTTTTCTTCAATTGCCTGTGTCTGTACTGGCTGCTCCGGACTCGTAAAAAAGAACGAGTAGGCCAAAAGTAGCACGGCAATTAATCCAAAGCCAATCGCTTGATTTCTATCCATTTACTAAAATTTGAATTGTGTTTCTCTATTGAGCTTATTATGATTTTCTATAATTGCTTGCCGCTTTCACAAATTTAACAAAAAGCGGATGCGGGTTCAGTACAGTACTTTTAAGTTCCGGGTGATACTGAGCTGCAACAAACCACGGGTGGTTCTGCAGTTCGATTACCTCTACTAGTCCTGTATCAGGATTTATGCCAGTTGCCATCATGCCTGCCTGTTCAAAGGCAGCTAAATACTTGTTATTGAACTCATAACGGTGGCGGTGGCGCTCCGAAATCTTAGACTTTCCATAAATAGAATAAGCCTTAGAACCCTTTTTTAGTTCACAAGTATAGGCACCTAATCGCATAGTTCCACCCTTCTGTGTAATTTGTTTTTGATCTTCCATCATATCTATCACAGGATGTTGTGTTTCTGCGTCCATCTCAGTAGAGGCAGCACCTTCAAGACCAAGTACATTCCGGGCAAACTCTACGGCAGCGCATTGCATCCCAAGGCAAATGCCCATAAAAGGAATATTATTCTCCCGTACAAAACGAATGGCCTCCAGTTTGCCTTTGAAACCGCGCTCACCAAAGCCTGGAGCAACGAGTACACCATCCATGTCTTTCAGCAGGCCGGCAACATTGTCATCTGTTATGTTCTCTGACTGGAACCATTTGATGTTTACTTTGCACTCGTTAGCGGAACCAGCATGCACAAAAGCCTCTACAATAGACTTATAAGCATCAGGAAGCTCCACATATTTACCAACGAGGGCAATATTTACTTCTGAAGTTGGATTTTTCAACCTGCCCAGGAATTCTTTCCAGCTATCAAGATTTGGGTCAGCTCTATGCGGCAGCTTCAACTTACTTATCACCCGCTCATCCAGCTTTTCCTTGCGCATCAGGAGGGGCACATCGTAAATGGTGTCCGCATCTAGCGACTCTATAACTGAGTTTATCTTAACGTTACAGAACAGTGCGATTTTCTTGCGTAAATCAGACGGAATAGGGTATTCTGAGCGGCAAACCAGGATGTCTGGCTGTACCCCTGCCTCTGAAAGATCCCGCACAGAGTGTTGTGTCGGCTTTGTCTTCAATTCTCCGGCAGCTTTCAAGAATGGCACCAGCGTTAAATGAATCACGCATGACTCATGTACACCAAGTTCCCAACGCAGCTGACGAACTGCTTCAATGAAGGGAAGCGATTCAATATCACCCACACAGCCACCAATCTCCGTTATCACAATATCATACTCGCCACTTTCGCCCAAAAGCAGCATGCGGCGCTTTATTTCATCTGTAATGTGAGGTATTACCTGCACCGTTTTGCCCAAATAAGCCCCTTCACGTTCCTGCATGATCACATTATAATAAATGCGGCCAGTGGTAACATTATTTGCCTGGGAAGTTGGTACGTTCAGGAAACGCTCATAGTGCCCAAGGTCCAGGTCGGTTTCAGCGCCATCCTCTGTTACGTAGCATTCGCCATGCTCGTAAGGGTTCAGCGTTCCTGGGTCGATGTTAATGTAAGGGTCGAATTTTTGAATGGTTACAGAAAAACCTCTCGCCTGCAGCAACTTAGCAAGAGATGCGGATATAATGCCTTTTCCGAGGGAGGACGTTACGCCGCCTGTAACAAAGATGTATTTAGTAGCCATAAGTTTGGGTTAAGCTTATGGGCTACAAAGGTACGGTAATTATTTGATTTTCCTGAACAGAGATTCATTCTTAAGCCATGCCCTTAGGATAACTTTCTTAAAATTCAAGGTGAATCAGAGAAAGATTAAAAACAAAACCGCCTCAACCAAGATGGCTGAGGCGGTATAAATTTGTAATTTAAGTTTAAGCTTAGCTCTTCGGATTAAGAATATCATCTATGCGATATAGTGCATCCTGTAAATGGTACTTTGTCATGGTATCCTTTGCTTTAGGCAGGGCGGCCTTGATCTGGCTCTGCAGGGCAATCAGTTCACCACGAACTACAGGACGGATGTCAGACTGCGAAACATCTATTTGAGTACCGCCTCTGCTTGAACGGCTGGTAGCATTCGAGTTTTTCTCCTGATCTGTCATCAGGTAAGCCATACGCTCCAGGTAACCACGCTGCAGATTTCTGCGGTAGGTGTCTATGTTCTTGCCTGAGTTAACTTCAGCCCATATTCCGCCACGCAGGTCAGACATCATCTCCAATAAAGTATAAGCACCGGTACCCACAGTAGCCTGAGCCTCGATCATACGTGCCATACGGCCGGCATCCAGCACATTGTTCAGGATATTTACCTGTGCGTTACGTACACGCTCCACTGTACCCGCAGATTCGATCTTACGCAGGATATTGTCGTCCAGCATCCAGGTAGGAGTGGAGAAGCCTTGCTCATTAAGGAATTTAACAGCACGTTTCTGCTTCTCTTTCGGAACATAAGAGTATACATCACCTTTTTGATCATAGGTCTTGTAGTTCTCATATACCCCACCAATATTTGCCGTTACATGGCCCATATAGCGGTTCCACTGCCCCAGCACCTGGCTATACATTTCCTGCAGGTCATCGTAATCCTTGTTCTCTTCCTTCGTCCATTCGATAAGGTTTGGCATCAGGCGCTTCAGGTTGGCAATACCATATGTGCTTGCCAGCATAGCATCATCCCCTAAATCTTCTGTTTGAGAAGAAGGGTCAATTGGGTTTCCCTGCTGACGGCCAAAGCGGTACATCGGGTCATTTTCATGTGCCCTGATCCAGGCAGTTAATTTCTGATCGTTATCATGACCATTTTTTTCAGGGAAGTAAGTATAGCCCCATTTCACAGCATGCTTATCATACACACCAATTCCTGGCATAAGTGCTACACCTTTGTCTTCTGGCTGCGCCACATAATTAAAGCGGGCATAGTCCATAATAGAAGGAGCAGTACCCATTTCCTTCGTGAAATTCGGGTCACGAAGTTTTTCTACTGGATAAGCAGCACTAGAACCCATGTTATGGGGTAAACCTAAAGTGTGACCAACCTCATGGGCAGAAACGAAACGGATCAGTTCACCCATTACCTCGTCTTTAAACTGCACGCCACGTGCATCCGGGTTTACTGCAGCAGTCTGGATGAAGTACCAGTTGCGCAGCAGGTTCATTACGTTATGGTACCAGCCGATGTGGCTTTCCAGGATTTCTCCTGAACGTGGGTCATGTACGTTTGGTCCGTAAGCGTTTTGCGTCTCAGATGAGAAGTAGCGGATTACGGAGTAACGGGCATCTTCTGTGCTGAACTCGGGATCCTCCTCAAATGAAGGAGGGTCTTTGGCAACAATAGCGTTCTTGAAACCGGCAGCTTCGAAGGCCTTATTCCAGTCCTCAACACCTTGCTTCAGGTATGGGCGCCATTTCATAGGCGTAGCAGGGTCGATGTAGTAGACAATTTGCTTCTTAGGCTCTACCAGTTCACCACGAGCATAGGCAGCCTCATCTTTAGGCTCCAGTCTCCAGCGAACGATGTACTGGCGCTTGGCAGCACGCTGCTCGTCTGTACCAAAGTCCGTTTGCCTGATTGTGAAGAAACCTACACGCTGATCAAAGGTACGGGCTGGCATTGGTTTCTTTGGAAGCAGAAGCATAGAATGATTCAGCTCCAGAGTAATAGTACCTGTGCTTGAGTTTGCCGGTGCGTCTGTTGCCTCATAAGTCATCAGAGACCTTGCCTCCACATTTATCGGAAAACTTTTGATACCTTCGATAAATGTACGTTTGTCATCAAGCTTGCGAACTTTATACTGTTCACGCCTTCTCTTGTCAAGACCCAGAGATGTTACATCTTTAGAAAACAGATCTGTCACTTCTACAACCTGGGTGCCTGGGCCAAATGCTTTTATGTCAAAAGCCTGAATAACAGGGGCAAGATTCGAATTTTGAACGGAATGATAAATTTCCAGCGAGTCAGCGGCTACGTTCTCATAAGAGACAACACGCAGTAGTATGTTATTACCCTTTCTTTCCCAGCGCAGCACCTGCGTATTCAGCTCTTCGCCTCCGTAACCAATGTTAGTGGCTGTTTTGGCAATTCGGCTGACCATCAGCATGTCGCGGTTCAGCAGGGTGTCGGGTATTTCATAAAAGTACTTTTCATCGATCTTGTGAACCTTGAAAAGACCTTCGTCTGTAACAGTTTTCGAGGTGATAACCTCACTATAAGGTTTGGGTTTACCATCGTCTCGTTTAGGAGCGGGTGTAGGTGTTGCTGTTACCTCCTGTTTGTCTTTTTTCTTTTTCTTGCTCTTTTGGGCATGAGCCGAAGGTGCCATGGTAGCACCAGCAATCAACAATGCCACCAAAGGAGCAAAACGTAATTTTTTACTCATGATTTGATAATTGGGTGATTAGATAGGTTTAGTAGTAAGAATTGATATTTCCTTAAATATAAGAATGAATGTTATAGCATCAATAGCAGATGCAGGTTATGTTAAGACTTGATTAACCGTTAATGGTTTAATGAGGAGAAATAGAATATTATATTTTCTATGTAGTTTAATGGTTGCAAAGGGAATAGAAATAACGTTACAGTTCCAGCGTTAGCTGGTAACCTTCCTGCAGCCGGTCGTGCTGGTAAAGCAGGTTACTAACTGAAACGCCAAGGAGACGCACAGGGTGTTGAGGTAGGTGAGGGGTGCGCAGCAGGTCACGGGCAATAGTATAAATAGCATCAGCACTGCTAAACTCACTGAGGAAGGTTTTGCTGCGTGTATTTTGTGTGAAATCAAAGTATTTAATCTTGAGCGTAACAGTTTTGGCTGTTGTTTTTAAACGTTCCATGTCGTGTGCCACTTCCTGGCAAAGCCGGTCAATCTGCAACAGCATGTCGTGCTCTTCTACCAGGTCTATGTCAAACGTTCTCTCTGAGCCTATGGATTTTCGGGCCCGGTGTGGCTGTACTTCCCTATTGTCCTGTGCCCGGGCAATGCGGTAATAATAATGCCCTACTTTCCCAAAATTGCGCACCAGCTCTTCTTCAGATCTTTCCCGTAGATCAGCTCCGGTTAATATGCCCATACTTTGCATTTTGGCTGCTGTTACTTTTCCGATGCCATGAAACTTCTCTATGGCCAGCCCAGCCACCAGTTCTTCCGCTTTATCCGGTGTGACAAGCGTAAAGCCGTTCGGTTTGTTCAGATCGGAGGCGATTTTGGCCAGGAATTTATTGTAGGAAACACCAGCCGATGCTGTAAGTCCGGTTTCTTCAAAAATACGTTTTCGTATTTCCTGCGCGATGATGGTGGCAGAAGGCATGCCAATCTTGTTCTCCGTTACATCCAGGTACGCTTCATCCAGCGAAAGCGGCTCCACCAGATCGGTGTAGGAGTGGAATATCTCCCGGATCTGCCGGGACACAGCACTATAAACTTCGAAGCGGGCTTTCACGAAGATCAGGTTCGGACAACGCTGTGCAGCAATTTTAGAAGCCAGTGCAGAGTGTACGCCATACTTTCTGGCCTCGTAACTGGCGGCTGCTACCACACCTCTCGCTCTGGAACCTCCCACGGCCACAGGCTTTCCCCGCAGCTCGGGGTTATCGCGCTGTTCCACCGACGCAAAAAAAGCGTCCATGTCTACGTGGATGATCTTTCGTATGGTGGCTTTCAACTAAACAAAATTAAGCTGCAGCCGCAGTGAGTAGTTAAAGCAGCCACAAATCAGCTCAAAGATACATATCTCCTGGTTTATAAATGCTGCAGTTGAATTAACTATTTTTTGAAAATAGCTGCGCGTGAACCTGATCGAGCATTCTGATCTCTGGAGTGCCCACCATGCCTGCTCCTTTCATGGCCTCTTTTAAGTCTTCTGACTCTATGAAATCCTGCGCCTTGTGTTCGTTCTTAGCTTCAAACAGGATAACAACTTCATTATGGTTGTACCTGTTCTGCAGCAGGTATACCTCCCGCAGGTCTGCTTCATCGCGAGCGCTTTTATGGTTGTCATAAGCTGTTTTCCAATGATCAAAGTCGTTTACTTCGTGTCTGATTAATAAATATGTCATGTTGCGTTATTTTAGTTATTCTTTCTCTGATACAGTTGTTTGCCAGTGCTCTTCAGGCCATTGCAACTGGTTTAATGTTCTGGTTAATACGGAACAGGTTTGTAGGGTCATACTTTTGTTTTATCTCTGCCAAACGATCATAGTTTTCGCGATAGGTGGCGCGAATTCTTTCGTCTCCTTCATCCATCAGAAAGTTAATGTAGGCGCCGCCAGCTGAGTATGGGTGTATGGCTTCATGATAGGCCCGGACCCAATCTGTTATTTTCTCCTTGTTGGCAGGATCAGGGTCTACCCCGATAATGACCTGAGACCAGTTTGCCTCGCGGAAGCTCCATGCCGTGGCATCTTTTTTTACTTTATGAGCAGCCCCATCTATTGGATAGAGGTGCATTCCTGAGGTAGGAGTTGGTAGTTCCCTGGCATATTTAATATGCAGATCTATGGCTTCATCGGGAATCTCATTGATAAAATCAGCTTTGATATACCATTGCTCCCCTGGCGGATAAAGCGGATCAAACATACTCTGTAGCGCAGGGTGAGGAATAGGCCCCACCAGGTCGATGGCTGGTTTAGGAGTAAGATTTCGGATTGGATCAAACACTTTATCCGCTTTGTCAGGGTCACCTAAATAACACCAAAGAACACCGCCCATCTTCTGGTTGTGGTATTCCTCCGGAAAAGGCGCACCAGGTGGCACCTGCAGAAAGGCAAAGAAACCATACAAATCTTCTGGAGCAGCCAGTGCAAACTCACGGTACCACTGCATCACTGGTTTTATCTGATCCAGGGACCAAAGCATTGGTCCAGCGTAATCTATACTTACAGGGTGCAGCTTAAAAAGGAAGGACGTGACAACGCCAAAATTTCCACCACCACCCCGTACTGCCCAAAAAAGGTCTTCATGGCTTTTTTCATTAACTGTCACATAACTTCCATCAGCTAATACCATGTCAGCTTCCAGTAAATTATCGATGGAGAGACCGTGCTTACGGGTAAGGTAACCACTGCCGCCGCCTAGTGTTAAACCGCCAACACCCGTTGAAGCTATGACACCACCAGTAGTAGCCATGCCAAAAGCATGTGTGGCGTGGTCAACAGCACCCCAGGTACAACCGCCTTCTACCCGAACCGTTTTTTCATCCGGATCTACTCTGATCCCGTTCATAAGTGAAAGGTCTATCACCAATCCTCCTTCACTTGTGCCCATTCCTGGTACACTGTGACCTCCGCCACGTACAGCCAGTAAAAGCTTTTGATCCCGTGCAAAGTTAACTGCCTGCATCACATCCGCTACATCCACGCACCGGACTATGAATTGGGGCCTTTTATCGATCATGCCATTATAAACTTTGCGGGCTTCATCATATTCAGGGTCACCTAGTTGTATTAACTTGCCGCGTAGGTGTGTGCTAAATTCCTGTATTGCAGTGTTTTCTGTCATGGCTTCTTCCTTTTGATTAAAAGGCTGCACAAGCAGTAAAAGATAGGTGGCATGGGGTGAGGGATTTACAGAGAATGGCTGAAGTGCAACCGATAAGACATATACATACTAGGTTGTATACGAATACGATAGGCTAATAAAGCCCTTGTTCGGGAATAGTTGGTGGCCTTTCCTGAACAAAGGCTTAATGGATTACCTGTAAAGGTAAATGGCAATATAGGTACTAGGTTTTCTGAGTTTATGGAATAGAGGTATCTATAGAAAGTATAAGCCCCTGTATCATGTTCATTAAGCCTGTAGGATAAACCCCGACGTACACCAGCAGTATCGCCAGAATAGCAATGGTTGCACCGCTCACAAAGTAAGCAGAAGGATGAAGCAACTGGCGCTCACGGCCTGCATTCGTCTGCTGGAACATTACTGCCACTATCCTGAGGTAATAGTAAAGTCCTACCACACTGTTTAAGGCCAGCATAAGCACTAGCAGCCAAAGTTCTGTACGCACGCCCGCTGCCAGGAGATAAAATTTACCCACAAACCCTGCAGTGAGCGGAATACCGGCCAAGGATAAAAGCATGGCTGTGAAGGCAGCAGCCGTCCACGGTCTACGCCAGAGCAGGCCCCGGTAGTCATCCATTAGGTCTGCATCCCGCTCTTCATCCGAAAGTAAAGTAATGATGCCAAAAGCGCCAAGGCTCGTGATAAAGTAGGCAACCAGGTAAAAAGTGACGGCCTCCACGCCCAAAGCATTTCCGGCCAGAAATGCCACCAGCAGGTAGCCAAGATGTGCGATGGAGGAATAGGCTAAGATACGCTTCACATTGTTCTGCAGCAGGGCGAGAATGTTACCGGCGAACATGGAGGCAATGGCAATAACTGTAAAGATGATCACCAGTGATGGGTAACGGAACCCATCTGTTTGCATAAAGAAGCGGATAAGTACGGCCACCATACCTCCTTTTGAAACAGTCGCAATAAAAGCAGTAACAGGCGCTGGAGCTCCCTGGTATACGTCCGGCGTCCACATATGGAAAGGCACGATTCCTAGTTTAAAACCTATGCC
The DNA here is from genome assembly GCF_042684605.1 of Pontibacter locisalis. NCBI lineage: Bacteria > Pseudomonadati > Bacteroidota > Cytophagia > Cytophagales > Hymenobacteraceae > Pontibacter > Pontibacter locisalis. The sequence goes on along the minus strand of NZ_JBHULU010000001.1, from coordinate 195,385 downwards.
CACAATCATCAAACCGAAGCCGGTCAGGAGTATAATTGGCATCTGGTGCAAACTGGAAACTGACAAGTAAAGACCGATTTCATAAAAGCCCATGGAGCCTGTTGCCGCATAAATCAGAGCCATTCCGAAGAGGAGAAAAGCAGAGGATACTGCAGCCAGGATAAGGTATTTGATACCCGCTTCGTCGGAGCGTTCGCGGGTGCGCATGTAAGCAATGAGGCCATACAGCGCTACACTTAGCACCTCTAATCCTAAGAAAAGTCCTGTAAAATGCTTGCTGATAACCAACACACAGGCACCTAACGTTGCCAGGATGTGCAGGATGTAGTATTCCTCCTTTCGTTCTTCCCGCTGCTCCAGGTATGCGTAAGAGAGCATAGTTACAATAAGAGAGGAGAGCAAGATAAGTCCAATGTAGAACAGGGCGAACCTGTCGATAACAAACATCGGACTGATATGATATATTTCAGTGTTTCTTAACTCAAACAGAGAGGCAAAGGCTGCTATAAGCGAGACCAGGGTAATAATGTAAATTAACTTATGATACCGCTGTACCGCGATCACCAGCATGATGATCAGAGACGCCGCCACCAATATAAGCAGGGGCATCAGGTGGAGAAAGTCATCTAAGATCATAAGCACCTCCTATGGTTTTTTGTGGAGCAATAGAGTCTGTTGCTAAAACCTGAAGCGTATTCTTCTGCTTCAAAGTTAAATTTCTTTTGGTATCAGGTACTTTGTATGCCTGCAGTTGTTCATCAATAGAGGGTTTGGCTGTATCAAGCACAGGTTGTGGGTAAAGTCCCAGCCATAGAAGCAGGAGCACCATGGGTACTGTAATGAGCATTTCTTTCCAGGTGAGGTCAGGGAGCAGTATGCCTGAGGGGTTCACACCATAGAATACTTTTTTCAGGATACGCAACGAATAAGCCGTTGCCATCACAAGGCCAATGGTCGCAAAAACAGTTAGCCAGTTATTGGCCTGCCAGCTGCCGAGTAGTGTCAGGAATTCTGCAATAAAGTTACCTAGACCGGGCAGCCCCAGCGAAGCCATGACAAACACCATAGCGATCACGCCCATTTTAGGGGCTGCAGCCCAATAGCCACCCATTTTTTCAATGTCGCGGGTATGGATGCGGTGGTAAAGGAAACCAGCCAGTATGAACAGGGCGCCAGTACTTAATCCGTGTGTGATCATCTGCATGACCACTCCCTGCAGAGCCAGTTCATTAAAGGCAAATACTCCCAGGATCACGAAGCCCATATGACTCACACTGGTGTAGGCTATCAGTCTTTTCAGATCGGTTTGTGAATAGGCTACTATTGCTCCATAAATAATACCGATCACACCTAACAGCATAGCCCAGGGCGCAAACTCCTGCGCAGCTTCCGGGAACAAAGGAAGTATGAACCGTAATAAACCATAGGCACCTGTCTTTAGCAACAGACCAGCCAATATCACACTACCTGCCGTAGGGGCCTGAGAGTGTGCGTCGGGGAGCCAGGAGTGAAAAGGAACTACAGGCAGTTTTACGAGGAAAGCTGCCAGGAAACCAAGCATGAGCCACATTCCGATAACAGGAGAGAAGGTGGTACCCAATAACTCGAAATAGTTAAAGGTGTAAACGCCTGTCTGGCTGCCGTGAATAAAATACAGACTGAGGATAGACAGCAGCATGAGAAGTCCGCTGGCCTGGGTGAAAATGAAAAATTTATAGGCTGCATAGGTTCTGTTCTCGTGGCCCCAGATGCCGATGAGAAAGTACATCGGGATCAGCATAACTTCCCAGAAGAAATAAAAAAGAAAGAGATCCATGGTAAGGAACACACCCGTGATACCCGCTAAGACCCATAGTAAGTTAAAGTGGAAGAAGCCTACTTTGCTGTATATCTCGTTCCAGGATACTAAAATAGCCAACACCCCAAGCAAAAAGGTTAGCAGCAGCATGAGCAGGCTTAACCCGTCCATGGCTAAATCAAAGCCAATACCCCACTGTGGAATCCATTCAACATTCAGTTGCGTGACCCAGGGAGTCGGGAGCCCGGCAGAGACAGTACTTGTTGCCCAGATGTAGAGAATGATACCAAAATCAGCAAGTGTGGCAATGAGGGCTATCCATCTGGACAGCGCATTGCTCCATCTACCTGCAATCCAGGCAAGCACGCCGCCAGCCATTAAAATCACGATCATCCAAAGTAAGATCATAGCAGCAGACTTAAGGTTATAATCAGGAAAGCGCCTACCAATACCCCCATCAAGTATGTGCGCAGCATACCGGTCTGTGTTCTGGAAAACAAGTGGTGCAGCCATTGTGTGAAGGAGGTAGTACCGGTGTAGATATAATCAATGGCATCGCTCTTGTTCGTCTTTGAGAAGTAAACATAAGGCCGAACGAATAAGGTATGATACAAAGCATCGAAGCCCCAGCCGGAATACCAGAAGCGATGCAGCGCCATAGCCGTTTTAGAGCGCTCCAGGTTGTGTGCCAGGTACGGCTTTTTCAGGTAATACAGGTAAGCAATGTAAATACCACTTAAAGCCACTATAGCAGCTATCAACTGAAACATCCACTCTATAGCAGCAAAACCTTCATCTACAAGAACAGCAGGAAGCACAGGCGCCAGGTAATCGGTGAACAGTGTCAGGTGTATGAAATTATGCGGTAGTTCGATAAAGCCTCCACCCAGGGAAAGTACAGCCAGTACAACTAAAGGCATTTTCATCCAAAAACCTGGCATGTGGCTGATTGTCGTTTTACTCTCGCCAAAGAAGGTGAGGAATACCATCCGGAACGTATAAACAGAGGTTACAAAGGCACCAAGCAGGGCTGCCAGGTAAAACCAAATGCTGCCGTTCTCCCCGGCCAATCCTATCCACAGAATCTGATCTTTACTGTAGAAGCCCGCCGTAATTAAGGGAACGGCAGCCAGCGACGCAGATCCGATAAGGAAGGTCCAGAACACTAGTGGCATTTTCTTGCGCAGGCCTCCCATCAGTGTCATGTCGTGTTCGTGGTGCAAGGCCATAATCACCGCTCCGGCCCCAAGGAACAGAAGTGCTTTAAAGAAAGCATGAATCATGAAATGAAACACTGCCGCAGACCAGGCGCCCACACCCAGAGCCAAAAACATGTAACCGATCTGGCTGATGGTGGAGTATGCTAACACCCGTTTCAGGTCATTTTGAGTAAGCGCCGTGAAGCCGGCAATGAGCAGCGTTGCTGCCCCTATAATGGCAACTACAGTTTGGGCAGCTGGTGCTAATTCGAAAAGAACATAGGTTCTGGAAATGAGGTAAACACCCGCTGTTACCATGGTAGCTGCATGTATGAGCGCACTAACCGGCGATGGCCCCGCCATGGCGTCCGGCAACCAGGTTTGCAGCGGTAACTGTGCTGACTTACCCACCGCACCACCAACTAAAAGTAAGGCTACCAGTACTGCAGCCTGTGAACCAACCGACCAAACCTGTGGAGCCTCTGTGAGAATTTCCCGGATGTTCAGTGTCCCGAAGTACTGGAACAGCAGGAAAAGACCAATGGCCATAGCTGTATCTCCCACCCGTGTGATAATAAAGGCTTTTCGGGCAGCGTAACCGTTGGCTGGTTCTTTATACCAGAAGCCAATCAGTAAAAAGGAACAAAGGCCTACACCTTCCCAGCCCAGGTACAAAAGCAGGAGGTTATCAGCCAGCACCAGTACCAGCATAGAACCCACAAATAAGTTCATGCTGGCAAAGAATCGGGAATAGTCGGGGTCATCTGCCATAAATTCGGCAGAGTACAGGTGTATCAGGAAACCAACAAACGTGATTACAAAAATAAAGACCAGCGAAAGGGCGTCCAGGTGGAATGCTATGCCGGGGTTAAACCCCGCAACCCCGAACCATTGCCATACCTGCTGATGGAAGAAAACCACATCAGCCCCTAAAAACTGGATGCCCAGCAGTATTGTTAAAACTGCTGCTATACCTACACTACCAGCGCCTATAACAGGTACCAGCGCTTTCGGAATTTTCAGGCCGAACAAGATCAGCAATAGCGCCCCCGTAAAGGGCAGAGCGGGAATTAACCAGATCAGATTTTCCATAGCTATCCTTTCAAGATGCTTGCCGCATCGGTATCAAGTGTTTTCAGGTTATGGTACAACTGCAGTATCAGCGCCAGGCCAACAGATACCTCTGCTGCCGCCATGGTAAGTATGAAAATGAACATGACCTGCCCGTCTGGTTGTGCCCATCGCATGCCAGCCACTATAAAGGCAAGTCCGGCGGAATTGAGCATGATCTCTACAGAGACGAGCATAAAAATGATGTTACGGCGAACCAGCACACCAATCAACCCGAGTGTGAAGAGGATACCGGCCAGCAGTAATCCTGCTTCTAATGAGACACTGTCCATCATGCGGCGCTTCTCCTTTCCAGAAAACGGTGCGTAACTTTCCTTTTCTGACGGCCCAGGTGATAAGCTCCCACAATGCCTGCCATTAGCAGCATGCCGCAGAGTTGAACACCCAGTATGTAAGGTCCGTAAAGTGCCAGCCCCACTAGCTTGGCATCCACCGGAATGGTGGCCGAAGCAGGCACCTCCATGGCTGTAAAAATATAAACCAGTTCAGCTAGCAAAACAGCGGAAAGCAAAGCTGGTCCAATCCAGATGGATGGTTTCATCCACTCTTTTTCATTCCTGATTGATTCTTCACTTAAGTTTAGCATCATGATGACGAAGATGATGAGTACCACAATGGCCCCAGCGTAAATGATTATCTCCAGCGCTGCCATAAAGGGGGCACCTAAGGTGAAGAAAACCACGGCAACAGCCAGAAAGGAAACCACAAGGTATAGCAGGGCATGAATCATGTTATACCTCGTGATGACCATGATGGTAGAGAGTATGGCTACGGCGCCAGCGATGTAAAATGTTAGTTCCATGGCGTTAGGGCATTAAACTTTTGATGTCTACTGGCGGTGTTTCATTTTCCGCTTCTCCTTTGTCTTTTCCGCCTATGGCCATACCCGCTACTTTATAGTAGTTGTAGCCATGGTACTTGCCCTGCCCGTTTATAAGCAGGTCTTTTTTCTCGTATACCAGGTTCTGGCGGTTATATTCTCCCATTTCAAAGTCCGGTATAAGTTGAATGGCATAAGTAGGACAGGCTTCTTCGCAATAGCCGCAGAAGATGCAGCGCGAGAAGTTAATGCGAAAGAACTCCGGGTAACGCCTTCCGGTCTCATCTTCTGTTGGCTGCAGTGAAATACAATCCACGGGGCAGGCGGCGGCGCATAGGTTGCAGGCAACGCAGCGCTCTCCGCCGTCCGGATCACGTGACAACACAATTCTGCCACGCCACCGCGTCGGGAGAATTGGTTTTTCCTCGGGGTAAAGTATGGTATCACGTTTATGAAAAGCATGTAAAAACGTGAGCCACATGGTTCGCAGTAAACTAAACATATTCCTGCTCCTTTCTTTATAATTTTTAATTGCCTCACCAGGGAGACAATTCTTCTTTTTTGTTATTCTTTAAGCCATTTCAGACCCTATCTATCGCTCCCTTTACTCTGCCAGCCACAGCACTACCCCGGCAGTTACCAAGAGGTTAAGAAGCGTGAGAGGGAGCAATATTTTCCAGCCATACTCCATCAATTGATCATACCGTGGGCGGGGCAGCGAAGCCCGCAAAAGGATAAAAATCATGAGAAAGAAGGCTACTTTCAGTATAAACCATACAATAGGTGGCAGAAAGTCCGGACCCAGCCATCCGCCGAAGTACAGGGTTACCACCATACAGGAGATGAGAGTAATACCTAAGTATTCCCCGATAAAGAACATCCCGAACTTCATGCCTGAGTACTCCGAATGAAAACCTGCGCTCAGTTCACTCTCAGCTTCCGGAATATCAAGAGGGAGGCGGTGTGTTTCTGCAATGCCTGCAATAAAGAAGATAATGAAGCCAAGTATCTGTGGAACCACAAACCAAAGCTCAGCCTGTGCCAGCACAATTTCCGTTAAATTAAAACTGCCGCTTAACAGCACGACACCCATAAGTGCCAGACCCATGAAAACCTCATACGAGATCATTTGTGCCGCACCGCGCATGGCGCCCAGCAGCGAATATTTGTTGTTTGAAGCCCAGCCGCCCAGAATAATGCTATAAGCACCCATAGAGGACATAGCCAGGAAGAACAGGAGACCAATGTTCAGGTCTGCTACCACAATTCCCGGAGCAAATGGTACCACTGCAAAAGCCATTAATACAGCAATCAGAACTACTGTGGGGGCAATAACAAATACCTTTTTGTCAGCAAACGGTGGAATCCAGTCCTGCTTGAAGAACAGTTTCAGAGAATCTGCCAATATGATCAGAAGCCCGAAAGGCCCTGCTCTGTTGGGACCATACCTGTCTTGCCAGAGTGCCAGCATACGGCGCTCTACCCATATAAGTCCGGCTGCTACGTTCAGCAGCACGAACAATACGCCTCCGATGATCAGGAGATAGGTTGAGGTTGCTTCTTCCATATCAGATCTTTATTTAAAATTGCCCAACCAGGTAGCTCAGCATAGGATATTCCCGGCAGCCCTACAGGTAAACCAGCCGCCCCCCGTGAAATAGATTTGCTCGTTTTAACTGGTAGACGGTAAACTTCTTCTCCAATCTTAAAGGTCAGGTGTTGCCCGTCCTCCACCTGCAGTTCCTGTGCATCGGCCAGGTTAATGGCTACATAAGGCTCCGGTGCGAGTTGTGCTATAGCAGGTGCTAAAGCACTTAGCTCATCTGAACCAAACGTATGGTATAAGGGCACCATGAAGAGATGTCCGTCGAGTGGCTGAAAATGTTCCGGAGCCTCACTAAAATGATTGCCCATGCTTGCTTCTGAAGGGTTTATCAGTCTTATTCCGGGATCGCCACCACGCAAAGGGCCACCGACTTCTATCTGGTATTTGTTTATTGCCTGTTGCGAATTCCAGCCCGGCGACCAGAAGAAAGGTATGATGGAGGAGGGAGCCTTGCCCCGGTACCCTTCCATGGTAAATGAAAGAGGCGAATCCGGATCTTCCTGAGGTTTTGGTTCACTTACATGGATGCCGGCATTCATGCTGGTGCGTCCGCTAAAACGGTGTGTTTCCCTCGGGATCTTTTGACCTGCAATTCTAAAATCTGCAGAGGGGGCAACCTGTTCTATTCCTTTAAAGGCAAGGTTGGCTACCACGATTGCAGGAATCAAATCATCAAAAGTGCTCCAGCCGCGCATGTGGTGATGTTCTACCGCCGCTCCCACCTGCATGATCCAGCGCCAGCTTTCCTGTAAGTCTTCGTTAGTGGGATATACCTGGTAAAAGCGCTGCGCACGTCCTTCATTATTCACCAGCGTACCATCGGACTCTGCAAAGGTACCCGCAGGTAATAGAATATTTGCTCTTTCAGTGGTAGGGGTATGTGAATGATCAAGTACAATAACCTGTTTACACGTATCAAAGAACTTCGCAACTACATCTGAGCCAGCTCTTCTATAAAGATCGTTTTCGAGGATGATGGCTGTGTCTGCTTCTCCATGTTCCACTACTGCAAATGCAGACTCTAACCTGTGTCCGCCCAGCATGTCAAGTCCCAGGCTGTTACACTCAGGGGCTGTGAGCATGATGCCTGCTTCTTTTCCTTTATTCTGTAAGGCCGTGGCTATGTTAGCCGCAGCTTTGATAATGCTTTCCCGACCTCCGTGGGTACCGGAAATGATTGCCGGACGCTTTGCTGTGAGCAAGGCATCAGCTATTTTTCTTGCTAACTCTTCCTCTTCCTTACCAAGATCATTCACAACAGAAGGTTCGCCAAGAATGATGTTGGCAACAGCAAAACCTAGTCTCGCTATTTCAGCAGGAGTGGCGTTATAGGTTTCAGTGGCAATGTCATCGAGCTTTGTTGGATGGAAGGTGGCAATGAAAAGAGGGCCTTTCTTATCCTGGATCAGTTCACGGGCAGCTGCATCCTGCCAGAGGGGTAGCTTTAATGCCGTCACATCCTCCAGGGGCTGTTGCCTCACAGCTTGTCGTACGGCAAGGGCCAGCATCGGTGCTGTATTGGTAAGGTCCTCACCCAGTACAAAGACAGCATCACAACTTTCTACTTCCCTTAAAGAAAGTACGTGTGCCTTTGTTTCCCGCAACACCCGTAGGTTAAACTCTACCAGGTCATGGTCCGGCTCAGAAACGCCCAGGTAAAAGTTGTCTTCGCCGACGAATGTTTTCAAGGCAAAGTTTGATTCCAGGGATGCCCGCGGTGAACCGATGCCAATCACTTTGCCGGAGGCGACGATGTTTGCTGCTTCCTGAAGGGCACGTTCTCTTGTTGTTGCCTCTGGCAATTGACTGCGTACCAAAGGCTTTTTTATTCTGGCTGCGCTGTTCACAAACTCATAGCCAAAACGACCCCGGTCACAAAGGAAGTAACCGTTTACCTCTCCGTTATAGCGCGTGGTAATGTTTCGTAATGTGCCGTAGCGCTCACCGGCTATGGTGTTACAGCCCAAACTACAGTGATGGCAAATAGAAGGTGCGGTTGTTAAGTCCCATTTACGGGTATAGTGCTGCTTTAAAGTTTTGTCAGTGAACACGCCGGTAGGGCATACTTCTGCCAAATTACCGCTAAACTCACTCTCCAAAACACCATCCTCGTGGCGCCCAAAGTACAGGTGGTTGTGAGCCCCAAAAACATCCAGATCTTTTCCTCCGGCGTAGTCTTTGTAATAGCGAACGCAACGGTAACACTGTATACAGCGGTTCATCTCGTGGTTCAGGAACGGACCCAGGTATTGGTTGCGGTAGGTGCGCTTCTCATAATGGTATTTCCGGTAGTTGTGGCCTGTCATTACCGTCATGTCCTGTAAATGGCAGGAGCCACCTTCGTCGCATATCGCACAATCGTGGGGGTGATTCGTCATCAGCCAGCCGATGACATTATTTCGGAAATCCTTTGCAGGAGGGTGCTGAATGGAGAGCCGCATACCGTCTCGTACTACCTCCATGCACGACATCATCAGCTTGCCTGTAGTGTCATTCTCATCCTTAAAGATGGAGACTGCACACTGACGGCAAGCCCCTACAGAACCCATTGCCGGGTGCCAGCAGAAGTAGGGGAGGTCCAGATCCAGACTCAAGCAGGTTTCCAGCAGGTTCTTGCCTGCAGCTACCTCATAGGATTTACCATCTATGTATATTGTTGCCATACGTTACCTCCACGGACATTTTTTTTCAGTTATGTGTCGTTCAAAATCAGCTCTGAAATACTTTAGTGCACTTTGCAGGGGCTCCATAGCACCTGGTGCCAAAGCACAGAAGGTATTGCCGGGGCCAAGGAACTGAGTATGAAAATCGAGAATATTCATATCTTCTGGGCGGCCTTCGCCTCTTTCCATTGCCCGTAACACTTTTTCTACCCAGGGGAGACCTTCCCGACATGGAGTACAGAAACCGCAGGATTCCTGCGCAAAGAAATGTTGCAGGTTGAGCACAAAGCCAACAGGGCATGTTTTATCATCCAGTATGATCATGGTACCGGTACCCATCCGACTACCTGCTTTGGTGACCGATGCATAATCCATCTTCACGTCGAGGTGCTCTTCCACCAAAAAGTCGGTAGATGCCCCACCGGGTAAAAGTCCTCTGAACTGTAAGCCATCTTTCATGCCGCCAGCGTACTCTTCCAAAAGTTCGCGAACCGTTACGCCCATAGGCAGTTCCCATGTTCCGGGCCTCTTTACTTTACCACTTACACCATAAAGCTTTGTGCCCGCATCTTCGGTTTTGCTGAGTCCCTTGAACCATTCGGCACCCTTGTTCACGATGTGAGGCAAACAGCAGAGTGTTTCCACGTTGTTGACAATGGTGGGCCTGCCATAGAGTCCGCTTACCTGCGGGAAAGGAGGCTTTGCTCTTGGGTTTGCTCTTTTACCTTCCAGCGCATTTAACAGGGCTGTCTCTTCCCCGCACATATACCTGCCAACGCCAGTGTGCAGGTGCATTTCCAGGTTAAAGCCTGTGCCCATAATATTTTTACCAAGGTAGCCGGCATCATAAGCCTCCTGAATGGCCTTGGTTACCTCATGTGCTGCCAGTTTGTAGGCCCAGCGGAGGAAAACATAAGAAATGTTTGCCTGTATGGCATAGGAGGCCACTATCATACCTTCGATGAGCTGATGCGGATTCCCTTCCAGCAGTACCCGGTCTTTGAAAGTGCCTGGTTCCATCTCATCGGCGTTAGCCACAAGGTATTTTGGACCAGGTACATCCATCGGAACAAAGCTCCATTTCATGCCTGTGCCAAATCCGGCGCCGCCGCGCCCCTTTAGGTTTGAGGCTTTTACCAGTTCAGTTACTTCTGCTGGTGTCATCTGTTTCAGGACTTTCCTTACAGACTGGTAGCCACCTACCTGCTCATACTCTTTTAAGCTGAGGGGCTGTCTGCCGGCTACGATATGTTGGGTCAGGGGCGTTTCCATGGTGCCATTGCTTTTTCAGGCGTATTTTTCAAGTAATGCGTTTATTTTGTCAGGTGTGACATCGTGGTATAAGTCATTGTCTACCATAAGGGCTGGGGCGTGGTCGCAACACCCAAGGCAAACATTGGGAAGTATGGTAAACTTCCCGTCCGGCGTGGTCTGTCCGTATTGTATTCCAAGCTTTTGCGTTAGGTGCTCTTTCAGGTTTTCGTAGCCCATTACCCAGCAACTGATGCTATCACATACCAGGATCACGTGCCTTCCAACAGGCTGCCGAAAAATGAGATTATAGAAGGTGGCTACGCTGTCCAGCTCAGCCGGAGACATCTCCATGTAATCCGCTACTGCCTTCAGCGTGTCGTCAGACACCCAGCCCCGTTGTTTCTGCACTACCTTAAGTGCTTCTATACAAGCCGCCTTCCGGACTGGCACGAGAGAAATCTCATGATCAATTTGTTGTATTTCCTCTGTTGTAAGCATAGTCAACACGTAAGTACAAGTTGTTTACTATAGTTGGGGGTACAAATGGCGCGTACTTTATACTGCGCCAACCTGTACCATATTATTCATTTTCAATCTCCGTTTACCTTACCGGTCAATATCAGCCAACACATAATCCATGGCTCCTAATATGGACAACATGTCGGCTACAGTGTAGCCTTTGCTGATGTAAGGCAGCATTTGCATGTGCGGGAAGGAGGGAGTCCGGATACGCACCCTGTAAGGGGAAGTATTCCCATCACTGGTCAGGTAGTAACCATTAGCACCTTTGGTAGCCTCAATGCAACTCATGGCCTCACCAGCCGGTATCACAGGTCCCCAGCTAACACCCAGGAAGTGCGTGATAAGGGTTTCTATGTCATGCATGGTGTGTTTCTTAACCGGAGGGGTTGTGAGCGGATGATCTGCTTTATAAGGTCCTGCAGGCATATTCTTCAGGCACTGTTCTATGATGCGCAGGCTCTGGCGCATTTCCTCCACGCGTACCACGGCCCGATCATAGCAGTCACCGTTTGTGGCAGTAGGAATGTCAAAGTCAAACATTTCATAGCCGGAGTAAGGGCGTTTTTTCCTGAAATCCCACTCCATGCCACAAGCCCGTAACCCAGGACCAGTAACACCCCATTCAATCGCTTCATCTAAAGTAAATATGCCAATACCTATGGTGCGTGCTTTGAACAGGCTGTTCTTCATTACCATACTGTCATACTCTTTCAGCCTCTTAGGAAAATAGTCTATAAAATCCTGCACCAGTTTCTCCCATCCTACTGGTAAGTCCTGGGCCACCCCACCAATCCTGAACCAGTTTGGGTGCATGCGTCCGCCACAGACAGCCTCTATTACATTGAACACGCGCTCTCGATCGGAGAACATGTAAAAAACAGGGGAAAGCTGCCCTAAATCCTGTGCAAAAGTGCCGTACCATACAAGATGGCTGGCGATGCGGAAGAACTCGCACAGCATTACACGGATTACTTTAACGCGCTCAGGTACTTCTATGCCTGCCAGTTTTTCGACAGAAAGGAGGTAGGCCAGGTTATTCATCACACCTCCCAAATAATCCACCCTGTCGGTATAAGGTATGTAGGTGTGCCAGGTCTGCCTTTCACCCATTTTCTCAGCACCACGATGGTGGAAACCTATATCCGGAATAGCGTCTACAATGTCTTCTCCATCTAGTTGAAGAATGATCCGGAGTACGCCATGCGTACCTGGATGCTGAGGCCCTATATTTAGAAACATAAAGTCGCTGTCCTCGCTCTGGCGCTCCAGTCCCCATTCCTCTGGTTTAAACTGCAGGGCAGCTTGCTCCAGGTCTATCTTGTCGTCGTATAGTTGGAAAGGCCCCATTTCAGTGGCCCTTGCCGGATGTTCCTTTCTTAGAGGGTGCCCTACCCAGGTGCGGGGCATCAGAATACGTGAAAGGTGCGGATGTCCGTCGAACTTGATCCCGAACATGTCATAGATTTCACGCTCATACCAGTTGGCGTTAACCCATACATTAGTTATGCTGGGTGCAGAAGGAAATTCATCTGCCAAGGCCACTTTTAACCTTATGAATTCATTTCTTTCAAAGGAAAACAGGTGGTAAACAAGTGTAAAGGCTGCAGAAGGATAGCCGTTATCTTTCTTGTTGCGGGTTCTTTCATCAATAGCAGCCAGATCGTAGAGCATCCGAAACGGTTTTTGAACAGATGACTTCAGGAAGGTGAGCACCTCCTTAAGTTTATTGCATGGCAGCCAAAGGGTGAGGATTTCATCCTTTGTGCTTTGCTGCGTAAACGTGTCTTCCCCAAACCGCGAATGCAGTTCGATAAGTGTGCTGCTACTATTTTCCATAAGGAGGAATGAAAAATGAATACCTATTTGTCGTTAACTCATTGTAAGCTAGTATTGTACTTTTGCGTGTTTACTATTTCAATCTAAAATTATATTTGTTATTACTTCAGGTTAGCAGCACTGGCTTTTGCCCGATTTTTATTCTATTGTCCAATCACAGGCAGTGATTATAAAAGCTATCGGAAGCGGCAGGAGTTAAGCCAGTTCTTTTTCCGCAACAGGCTCGGCTGTAGTTGGGTCAATAACTGCTTTTACCTCACTCACTGAGTTTGCCGGGAAACCACCCTGTTTTGCATGCTCTCTTACCATTTCTTCATTTGGCGCTATGTAAACGCAATAAACTTTGTCTCCTGTCACATAACTTTGTATCCACTGTATTTGAGGACCCATGTTATTTAGCACCCCACAGGAAGTTTGAGAAATGTTCTTTAGTTGTTCGGCCGTTAGTTTGCCAGCACCGGGAATTTCCCGCTCGATAACATATTTTGGCATATTGGTAAGATGTTAAAGTGGACGTTTTATTTTTAAGACTGCTATACTTCATCCGGCGACCGGAACTCTGTCATGGTGTCCCATCTTTCGCGCTTGCGAGCTTTTACTTCTATCTTCTCCGGCCTGATCACTCCTTGTTCACCAATCGTCCAAGTCAAAGGACGCTTTTCTTTGCCTACGCCTTCAGCCAAAAGCATTAAACCTTCCATAAAAGCGTCAGGTCGGGGAGGACAGCCCGGTACATAAACATCAACCGGTAAAAATTTATCAACCCCCTGCACCACACTGTAGATGTCGTACATCCCGCCTGAGTTAGCACAGGAACCCATAGAGATAACCCATTTCGGTTCCATCATCTGTTCGTGTAATCTCTTTATGATAGGAGCCATTTTGATAAAAACCGTTCCAGCTATGATCATAACGTCTGCCTCGCGTGGAGTGCCCCTAATTACTTCCGCCCCAAAACGGGCTACATCATATTTAGGCGTCATGCTTGTGGCCATCTCTACAAAGCAGCAGGATAAGCCAAAGTGAAAAGGCCACATGGAGTTTTTGCGGCCCCAGGCCAGCAGGTCCTGAACCGTACTTAGCATAATGCTTTGCTGCACAGCCTCTTCGTAGGAACCGGTGCCTTTTATTGTATTAGCAGGGGCGTCTGGTTTACTTAGCCACCATTTCATAGGCTATTAGATATTAAGTTGCTTACTTATCCCGGATCACTCGTCTGGGCATTTACAATTCCAACTGAGCTGTTCTTTTTAATCAGCCCTGGGATTCTGATACAGTTTCTTATAAGCTTTCAGTATCTTCTTGCCGTCAGGACCAAAGTCTAAGGCGCCATTCCGCCATTCATACACCAGAACAACAAGGAGAAGGCCAATAAACACTACAACTCCTATGTACCCGTACCAGCCCAGTTCGCGAAAAGCTATAGCCCAGGATAATATAAAGACCGTCTCTACGTCGAAGATCACAAACAGCATTGCCACTAAATAGAATTGAGAAGAGAAGCGCAGGCGGGCGGAACCAGCGCTTAAGATACCGCCTTCGTAGGGTTGACCCGTCGCACGTTCATTCGTCCGTTGACCCAGCACATATGATAACCCAAGTATGAGCACAACAAGGCTCAGTACAATGGCGCCATATACGACCAAGGGCCATAAGAGCACACTATTTTCGTTTGAAGCATACATAGACACTCCGCCTCCGTGCGAATATTAATTCGATGAAAAACAAAAAGTAAGGTATTCCTTTCAGGCCCGTTTAGCTCGTTTAGCTATCAGGATCCGGTAATGTAATGCTCGAGATTCTCGATAATGAATTTTTGCTCGTCGATAATATATTTTACAATGTCGCCGATGGAGATTATCCCGATTAGGTTATTGCCTTCGAAGACTGGTAAGTGGCGTATGTATTTGGAGGTCATGAGCGCCATGCATTCTTCCATGGTCGTATCCGGGGTGACAGTTACCGGCCGCTCACTCATTATTTCTCTGATCTGTGTTTCTTTGGAAGCCTTGCCTCTTAAAATTACTTTCCTGGCATAATCCGTTTCAGTGAAAATGCCAACAAACTTTCCATTATCCAGCACAAGAAGAGCACCTATGTTTTCTTCAACCATTTTCTCTAATGCGCTGAAGACAGTATCGTTGGGGCTGACAGAGAAAATTTTGTTTCCTTTTGTTTGGAGTATGTTTCTTACTGTTCCCATGTCAACCTCCTGTTAATGAGTAAATAATGAGTTTCAAAAATTTATTGTGTATACGATGGTTTGAAAAAAAAGGCAAAAAAATAGAAGAAATATACTTTTTATAAGCTATAAATGACCCTTATAAAGTGTAATTAGCGTTAGTCTTTGATAAATAAGTGGTTATAGCTAAAGTCAAGGCAGCAGAACGGAAATATTGGTAAGCATCAAATTTTATTAAAGAGTAAGATTTACCTAGTTAAAACTTGATCAGAATAAGGCTATTTAAGTACACAAAAGAACAATAAAAGATACCACTATGGAAAAGACTTCTCTACCTCCAGGTTTCCAGGACATGTTAGGCTTCGGTTTGGTAGAAGCACTGCTGGGGCGCCGTTCACGCCGTTTTTTTATGGGAGCTGAAATCCCGGATGGAGTCTTTGCGCATAAATCAGGGCATGAAGTGGTTCCGTTATCAGAGTTGGAGAAGTTGTTAGTTGTAACAGCATGCGGAGGGAATACCGGCTGGAACCATCTGATATACCGGGGACAACGCTATGCACCACACCTCTCAAACTACGCGGCGGCGGCAGGAGGACGAACTTTTCCGTCGGCTGCAGGCTTTCATACCAGCAAAACCTTTTTTACAGACGATGATGGTGTTTATTTGCTTGAAAACCGGGATGCACCAGCATCGGCAGAAAGAGCTGACGACGGTTCTTTGGATCTAGATGCTGTTGTAGACGCTCTAAAGGGCAGTGTCAGAAAGATACAGAATGGCAGACTAAAGCTACCTTCTGAGGTTCCGTATGTTGAGGCGCATAACACGTGGGTAGCAAATAAACCGGGAACTTTACTGGTTATTCCCGTAGCGGACCTGGCGCAACACGTGTTGCTTGCTATCTGCTACATGCTGCAAAACGGATTAGTATTAACCGATGATATAAATAAGCGTCCGATACCTGGTATTGAGAAATATAAGGACATAGTGGACACCACTAATACCTGGAACATCTCCTTTGTAGAGCAGTTGAGTTTAGCTGAAGTAACTGCAGAGCTTTCAACAGGTTGCTATGCCGGCACACTTATGTTACAGGCGATGGGTTTAGGGGGTTGGATGTATAATGGCATTGATTTATTTTGCCTACTGGGGGCGAGCGGCAACCCTGAAGTCCCTGGACTTGGCTTCAGGTATGACACTAATGAGAACTGGCCCTATCCTAACCCAACCGGGCTGGAAGGGGTGATGGAAGGCTTTTGCCCACCACACTATCCTGACATGCGCGCAGCTGTGGAGGCAGTGTGCGACAGAAAGTTTGGCTCCGGAGGCCCGTTTAACGAAGCAACGCCAGGGCCCTGGAAAGAAACTTCTAAAGTAAGGGGAGCCGCCCAGGTGCACGATGAGCGCTTTAGGGAATGCGTTGCTATGCAGGCCCAATACCTGTATGATACATTTGGTAAATTCCCCGCAACTGTTCCCTCCATCTTTACGCTTTTGTACCTGCAGGCCCACCACCTGGACCTGGACTTTTATGATAAGTTCTATAAACCTGGCTCCTATCTTAGAACCCATGCTCATCACATGGAGAAATGGCATTGAGCAAAAGGGCTGAGATTTGTTGCTTTAGTGCGCAACACCTGCTGCAGGAATAAACCTTACCCGATTTATTCCGCGTAAGGGTAGGGTATGCGCAGAGTTACACAATGGCTTGAAAATGCTAGCGGAGTTACCGCGGAGTTTTATGAGCACCTGCTTTTAACATTAGCCGTAGTGGCAGGGCTCTGGCTACTGAGTACTCTTATTCTGGCTGTTGCTTTCAAGCGTGAAAAAGACATTATAAAAAAGTACCAGTGGCGAAAGTTTACAAACTATATCATTACGGGTATTGGCATTATACTGCTGGTAAACGTATGGTTTGGCGGATTACGATCTATCGCAACCTTTTTGGGTCTGCTATCCGCCGGACTAGTACTGGCGCTACGGGAGCCAGTGCTGAATATGGCAGGCTGGTTTCTTATCATCTGGAAAAGACCTTTCCGGATAGGAGACAGAGTACAGATAGGAACCTATGCTGGAGATGTAATAGACATAAGGCTTTTCCAGTTTTCCTTAAATGAGATCAGGGGGTGGGTAGACGCAGATCAACCCACAGGGCGTGTTATCAATGTTCCGAACGGACGGCTATTCTCAGAACCGCAGGCTAACTATAACTATGGCTTTCCTTTTATTTGGAATGAAGTTTCTGTTACCATTACTTTCGAAAGTAACTGGAACCGGGCTAAAGCGATGCTTGCTGAGGTTGTGAACCGCCACACAGAAAAGTTGTCTGAACAGGCCTTACAGCAGGTAAAGCAAAGATCGCAGCAGCACCTTATCTTTTATGAAAACTTTGACCCGCAGGTGTATACCGATGTTCGTGAAAATGGGGTAAGACTAACTATGCGGTACTTATGTAGTATCATGCGCCGCAGGCAAAGTGAGCATGACATCTGGGAAGATGTATTAGCTGCTTTTGCAACAACTTCCGACATACATTTTGCTTACCCCACTACACGATTCTACCATTCTTCTGAGGGGCAGGAGATGCAGCGGCCAGGAACAGTCACTTAAAGGCTATTGCCTGTAGATTTTGCCGTCTTTCATAACTAGTTTTACTTTCTTCACCAGTGCAATGTCTTCAGCGGGGTTTCCCTCCACAGCTACCAGATCAGCCAGCAAACCTGGTTTTACCCTCCCTATTTTGTCTGCGACCTTAAAGACATCTGCATTTACAGAAGTGGCGGCTTGCAATACCTCCACAGGCTTCATACCGTATTCTGCCATCATAATCATCTCTCGTGCATTATCACCGTGCGTGAAAACACCTGCATCACCTCCCATACAAATTTTTACACCAGCTTCGAGGGCTGCGGCAAAACTCTTTCGCTTTTCCCGGATGCGGTCTGGTTCAGCCTCTGATCCCTTGTTCCAGCCTCTGTATTGCGCTATGGCATCACCTGCGGCCAGGGTAGGGCATAGGGCTACGTTGTGTTTCTTCATAAGGCGGTAAATCTCCGGTGTGGCATTATCGCCATGCTCGATAGTTGCCACACCTGCCAGTGTAGCCCTGCGCATACCTTCCGGCGTAGAAGCATGTGCAACCACTGGTCTGCCGCTGCTGTTTGCCACTTCTACGATTGTCTTTAATTCTTCCAGTGTAAACGTAGGTTGTGCTTCACCATTTGCACCCCAACGGTAATCTGCATATACTTTGATGATATCGGCGCCTTTTCCTATTTGTGTTCGAACTTCACGAATGAGGTTGTCGGTTCCATCTGCCACAGCTGCTCCTGTAGGAGTTTCAATCTCATAACTTAATTCCTTTGGTCCGTAGCTACCCGATGCAACAATCGCCCTCGTAGCAACTAGCATACGCGGACCTATTATTACCCCTTTTTCAATTGCTTGCTTGAGCCCTACATCATCATAGCCAGCACCCTCAGTCCCAAGGTCCCGCACAGTGGTAAAGCCAGCCATCAATGTTGCACGGGCATGATTGGTAGCTCTGGCGATACGCTCAACGCTGGATTCCTTCAGCACCTGGTCATTCCAGGGCGTTTCATTATAGGGATGGAGAAAGAGGTGGCTATGGCCTTCTATAAGCCCGGGCATCAGGGTGGTGCCTTTCAGGTTAACTATAACTGCAGTTGGAGGTACGTTTTTAAGTATACCCACACTTTCTATCCTATCATTGTGTACCAACACCTGCCAGCCCTCCTGCATCTTTTCACCATCAAAAACTCTGTCCGGCTTAAGGAGGAAATAAGTGCTTTTACCTGTTTTCTGGGAAAAGCCCCATTGAGCAAGGAAAAAGGCGAGTAACAGTAAAAATGTTTTGTGGTAATGCATTTTCTGATAAGTTTGTCTAAATTTAAAGTAAAAGAAATTACTAAAAATACTAAAGCCAAAGACTCCTTTGCTCTGTGTAGTTTGATTTTTCTTTTTGGAAGTAGCGCAAAAAAATTAAAACAATCATTTAGCCATGAATGAATTTTTACAGGCAGCAATAGATGAAGCAAAAAAGGGTTATGCAGAAGGTGGTATCCCCATCGGTTCTGTGTTAGTTCATAAAGGTAAAATCATTGGCCGTGGTCATAACAAACGGGTACAGGAGGGAAGTGTTGTTTTGCACGGAGAGATGGATGCTCTTGAAAATGCAGGACGTCAGCCGGCTGCTGTATATCGTGAGTGTACCATCTATACTACTCTGTCGCCTTGCTCCATGTGCTCCGGCACTATACTACTTTATGGTATACCTAAAGTGGTAATCGGAGAAAACAAAACATTTATGGGTGAGGAAGAACTACTTCGTACAAAAGGAGTAGAGGTAGTGGTTGCAGATGATAAGGAGTGTTATCAATTAATGCAAAAGTTTATACAGGAGAAACCTGAACTATGGAATGAAGACATTGGTGTGTAATACGCTAGAAAACACATTTCTGCTACTTCTGTTTTAGTTTAGCAAGATGACAAAAAAGGGCCGCTAAAATTTAGCGGCCCTTTTTTTGTGTTATTGTAATCTATCCTCTTACTACTACTTTAATCAACATTCCCTGTTCCACACGGTCCTGTAAGTTCATGCCATTGAGAATAGCCATTTCCTCTAGTCTTTCATTGCTTACATTATAGGATTGTAGCGCCCTTGCAAGGGTAGTGGTTTGCTTAACAGGTTTTATCTGTATGCGTTCTGGTTTTCTGTTTAGCTTTTCGGGATCTGTTAGCGTACTGAAGCTTTGCATAACATTTAGGAACAGGTTTGCATACTCATTGAATCTTGCAGCCGAAGTGATTCCCATCATGCTGTATATGTTACCCCCGTATTGGATCAGGTATGTCATCGTTCGGATTGTTCCCTGTTGTTGTTGCTGGTCTGCTATTACGGCCAATGCTGGCAAACCATTCACTGTTACATCTTTGCTTTCCACAGGCTCTAGCTTATACTTCTGCATTACCTGCTGAGCGGCTTCCTGCAGGTTTGCTCCGGGTACCAGCGTCAGCGTCATCATGGCTTTTCCATCTTTATCTGCCATGCTAACCTGCTGCGGTGTATTCTGGAAAGCCCAGTTAACAGGAGTCTGGAATTTAAACTTCAGCACTGGATGATAGAAAATATTATTTTCATGGAAGCCTTGCTTTGGATCTTCTCCGAAAATCATCCCGTCTATCATTTTCAGGTATGAGTTACGGCCTACTTCAGGAGTGACGAGCCCTAACTTTTGTTTCCACTCTTCTGCTAACTCCGTAACTCTTACCAAACGGTCTTCCGGAGACGGGTGAGTTGATAAAAACGTTGGAACAGGTTGTGCTCCCGCTTCTGCACTTGTTCTTTGTAATGTCAAAAAGAACTCTGCCATTTCCTGTGCGTCATAACCAATCTTAGTAGAATATTCGACACCAAGCCTGTCTGACTCTCGTTCTGCCTCACGTCCAAACTTCAGGAACAGGATACCTACGCCTTGCTGGGCAATATCTGCAAATTGTGCAAACTCAGGGGAAACTACCATTCCTACGATCAGCCCCAGTTGTGCCAGCATAGCCTTGCTTTGTTGCTGAACAGAGTGACGGGCGGTTATATGTCCTATTTCATGACCTAGAACCCCAGCAAACTCGGCTTCATTATTAAAATAAGCCATGATACCGCGGGTGAAATATACATATCCACCAGGTACAGCAAAGGCATTTATTACCGGTGAGTCAACAATTTTAAAGCTATAGTTCAGATTGCTTCGGTGCGAGATCGCTGCCATTTTCTGTCCTTTTGCTTCGATGAAGCGCTGAAGCGTAGGATCTTCATAGAGTCCGAAATGTGCCACAATTTCAGGATCTGCCTGCTGCCCCATGGCAATTTCCTGTTCTTCAGACACGAAGGATACCTCCCGCTTACCTGTTACCGGATTTTTGGAACAGGAATTAAATACTGTCATTACACCTGCCATTAAGCAGGCAATCATATATTTTTTCATAATTTAATCGATTAGTACATCAGCTATTCTACTATTTCTACAAATCTCAGAAAAGCTATATTACATTAGCAACGTCTGGAATGGGTATAGGTTGCAAATAGAAGTTAGTGGAGGTTTTTAATAGTTTGCAAGGAAGTATAAACCTGGAATAAAAGTATTGAATAGAAGGAAACGCTACTAAACCATTTTCCTGATTTTCTCCAGAGCATCCTCTTCCAGTGGTTTCTGAAGAAAACCGGCAACTAGTTTATATTGTTCTGCCCTTTTTAACTCCACAGCATCGACTGATGAAGTTAGAATGAAGATGCGGCATTTGTTCTGAAGGTCCTGCTCATAAGGAGAGAGGGCGTCAAGCAGGTCCCAGCCCGACATAAAGGGCATGTTCAGGTCCAGGAAGAGTAGATCGGGGAGGTTCTGATATTGTTTTGTTTCCAGGGTCAAAACTAACTCTTCCAGGGCATCCTGTGCGGAGAGAAACCCTTTAAACTCTTTCGAAAAGTTCTCCACATCCAGAATCGTCTCAGTCAGGAATATGCTGATCTCATCATCATCTATAATATGGACTTTGTTATACATGCTTAGCTCCAAGCAAAAGTTTGAAGGTTGTTCCCTTGTCTGGCGCACTTTCCACTTCTATTTTGCCTCCAATTGCCTCTACCTGAGTTTTAACCAAGAAAAGACCTACACCTTTACCATGAGTATTTGGATGGAAACGCTTATATAACTGGAAAAGCTGACTTTGTACAAGTTGCATATCCATGCCCAGACCATTGTCAGTTACGGAAATGACGAATCCGCGTTCATCTTTGATGACTGATATATTCAGTTCGAATTGCCGATTAGTTGCTTTGTATTTGATAGCGTTAGATACAAGGTTGTACATAATGCTGTACAGGTAGGCCCGATTAGATGTCATCTCGAAAGAACCGTCTACCTGCAGGTTTACAGATGCTTCTTTTTCATCAAGTTCATCCACAAAACTATCCAGTACCTCCTGAATTATCTTATTAAGATTAACAGGCTCACGCGGCAGTGATTTGTCAGCATCACGCGCACTAAGAATACTATTTATGTCTTTGATCACGCCATCAAGCTGCGAGATAGAAGTATGCAGCTTGTCGAGCGCTGTTGCGAACTGCGGTGCCTCTTTGTCAAGTTTTTTCACGAGTCCGGATAAACCAAGAGCGTTGGCTACCGGAGCTCTCAGGTTATGAGAAACCATGTACGTAAACTGCTGCAAATTCAGGTTATGCTTGTACAGGTCGTCTGTCAACTTTAGCTGGTTAGCTTCAGCCTTTTTCTTTTCTGTTATATCAGTTTGGATGGCAATATAGTTGATCAAGTCTCCTGTAGCATTCTTAATTGGACTAACATCTACCTTGACCCAATATTTTTCTCCGCATTTGCGGTAATTAACAATCTCTTCAGAAAAGTACCTTTGATTTTTATAGCCTTCTGCTACCCTCAGAGAGGTGAGAGGGTCTGTGTCTCTTCCTTGCAGGAAACTGCTGGGTATTTTTCCTAAAGCCTCCTCTTTTCCAAATCCGGTAAGCCTTGTAAAGCCATCATTTACCCATTCGATTTTCCCGGTTGCATCCATGATTACAACTCCATTGCTAGTTTTGCTGGCAACTAGCGACAGCTTTTCCAGTTCACGCTGTATGGCAATCTGTGCCGTAGAATCAATGAAATGCACAGCAATACCTCCATCTGATGGGAAAATACTAAACCTCAGGGTCAGGTCTTTGTTCAGGGCATAGTTCTCTTCAAAGTACTGGGTATTATTTGTTTCAGCAACTTCGTGGCATTTACTATAGAATTTAGAACTTTCGATACCTTTAAATACATCCCATACTATACGACCTATAAAGTAGTCGCAGTTCTCCCCGACAAAGGAGCAAAAAGCTTTGTTTACGTAAGTGAAGCGCCATTCCGAGTTCAAAGCAAAAAATGGCTCAGTTATACTTTCCACCAGATTACTTAACTGCTTTGCCTGTTCCTTTATTAGTCGCTGCGACCTCTTTAGTTCGGTTATGTCTTTTGCGATTCCTTGTACCGCTTCAACTCTTCCATTTATATAAACAGGTAAAAGCGATAAGTTCAGAAGCCTTTTGTTTCCTCTTGCATCACGTATCCTGATTTCGTTGCTAAAGGTTTCCCCCGTAAGGGTCAGGTCAAATGCAGCTTTGGCGATGGCCGCTTCATCCGGTTGTATTACCTTCAGAAAATGCTGATGAAGCGTTTCCTTTGCTGAGTAACCTGTAATGATTGCAAAGTTTTTATTTATTGTTCTGAAGTACCCATTCCTGTCTATAGAAAATACGGCATCGGGGTGTTCCTGAAAAAGAGAAATATAATATGCCTGGTGAAGATCTTTTTCTGACTCTGCTTCAACTGTTTCAGTTATGTCTCTTGAATTGGTAATGATACCTGCTATATCAGGGTCATGTAAAAAGTTTGTTCCTGTGCAAGACAACCAGCGCCAGCCTTTGTGCTTTGACTTAAAGCGGATAGGAGGGACCTGCATTTTATCTTCGCCTAAAACCTTCCTGAGAGAATCTAAGGCAATCGGTAAGTCTTCAGCGTGTATAAAATCCAATACGCTTTTGCCTACCAGTTCTTCCGGATCATAGCCAAGTATTGATCTTATGGAATCTCCCAAAAACCTGAATTTCCCGTTTTCATCCATTACAGAAAGGAGGTCTGTACTGTTGCTCAACAGATGCTTATAAAAAGAAGGAGACAAAAGACTCATAAATAAAATTATATTAATCTAACCAACAAGACAGTTTAGTTAGCCTATGATCGCGAAAAAAACTGCTTTCCAGGAGCAGCTTTATAACTGCAACTTCCTTTTTTTCAGTGCTTCGTTTGAGGAAAATTTTCCGAATTTACACAATGTTGCTTATAATCAAGCATCTGGTTTGAAAATTTAATGGGTTATTCCGTGAACATTGAAATGAAAATGGCTACATGTTAAAAAAGTACAAAAGTGATAAGGAAGTGTATGACTTAGGTCAGGATTTACTAGTACAAGTTCTTATTTTTGTGTAGAATTAGAGAAGCATTTTTTCTTCTGTTCTGGTTTTACATTTAAGGAAAGTAAAATGGCTACAACTAAGCTTTATATTAAGAATATGGTATGCGACCGCTGTAAAAAGGTAGTGGCAGAAGAATTAAACAAGCTCGGCTATACAGTACTGCATGTAGGGCTAGGGGAGGCGGAAATTACCACAGAAGCAAAGGAAATTGAATTAGAGAAAATCAAAGAAGTAATGACTGATAACGGTTTTGATCTACTCGATGACCGAAAGACAAAACTTATTGAGCAGGTAAAGCTGGCTATTATTGAACTCATCCACCAACAGGGGGAGGCAGACCTGCATGTCAACACATCCGATTACCTTGCAGAAAAGATTGGGCAGGATTACCATTACCTTAGTTCTCTGTTCTCATCTTTTGAGGGTATTACTATTGAAAAGTACCTCATTCTGCAACGCATTGAGCGTGTAAAAGAGCTTTTGGTTTATAATGAACTGAGCTTAAAAGAAATAGCCCATAAGTTAGGGTATAGCAGTGTCGCGCATCTCTCTAACCAGTTTAAGAAAGTTACCGGCTTAACACCCACTCACTTTAAGGAGGTAAAAGAGGAAAAGCGTAAAACTATTGATAAAGTACACGAGTAGGCAGAAGATAAAACTACGGGATGTATACAAGAGAAGAGGCTTCGCAGCTGAGACAAGCTTTCTGGACAACTTTTGGCCAGTACCTTGCACCCTACCCGTCTTCTGAAGGATCAAAGATCAACTGGGTAAACTATAAAACTGGATTGAAAGACGTAAGCTTCCGCATGCATGCCGATAAAAAGGTAGCTACCATTGGAATTGAACTTACGCATCCGGACCCGGATATACAGGAACTGTTTTTTGAACAGTTTCTTGAGCTAAAAAGCCTGTTGCATGAGTATGTGGGAGAAGAGTGGGAGTGGGAACTACATACTTCAGACGAATTCGGCAAAACCATCAGCAGAATTTACAGGGAGATCAGTGGCGTGAGCATTTTTAAAAAGGATGACTGGCCCACCTTGATTTCTTTCTTCAAGCCCCGGATCATTGCCCTCGATGATTTCTGGAGCGGTGCTCAGTACAGTTTTGATGCGCTCCGTTGAAGCTATTCAAACAAAGCAGGTAATTGTTGCACCAACGTATACCCACCTAACCAAGCCATTACCAGCACTACAAGAGACCCAAAAATAGTTAGCAAGATCGGGTGCTTATAGTCACCAACTACTTTCCGGTTATAAGCTGCCACCAGCATGGTACCAAGTGTAATGGGCAGTATTAATCCGTTAAGTGCCCCAGCCAGAATGAGCAGGTGCACCGGACGGCCTATAGTTACAAAAATAGCTGTGGAAATTACGATGAACAGGATTATTGCCCAATTCTCATACTTTTCGATGCTGCTGTGAAACGACTTGATGAAGGATACCGATGTATAGGCTGACCCGATTACAGAAGTGATCGCTGCAGAGAGCATAACAACCCCGAACATCTTATATCCAATATCACCTGCTGCGAGTTGAAAAACAGAGGCGGGTGGGTTGCTTTCATCCAGAACCATCCCTTTACTAACCACTCCTAAAGCTGCCAGAAACAGGAAAATGCGAATAACAGAGGCAATGGTGATACCAGAAACCGCACTGCTGTTAACTTGCGGTAAGGAGTCCCTTCCTTTTATACCGGCGTCTAACAAGCGATGCCCTCCGGCAAAAGTAATATACCCACCTACTGTTCCACCTACTAAAGTGATGATTGCAGTTATGTCAATTTCTTCAGGGAGTAAGGTTTTAATGGCGGCTTCAGCAAGGGGAGGAGCAGAGGTTATTGCCACGTACACCATCAATGCGATCATCAGAAAGCCCATGAGTTGAGCAAAACGATCCATAACTTTCTTTGCCTCCCGCACCAGGAATATCAGAATGGCAGCTGAGGCTGCAATGACCGCTCCTGTCTCCGGAGTTATGCCAAAGAGCACATTCATGCCAAGGCCGGCCCCACCAACATTTCCTATGTTAAAAGCAAAACCGCCTAGCACAATCAAAAGAGAAATAAAGAAGCCCAACCCAGGTAAAACTTTATTTGCAATGTCCTGAGCCCGGCTCTCTGAAATGGCAATTACCCGCCACACATTTAATTGCGCGCCAATGTCCAGGATAATGGAACAAAGGATGACAAAGCCAAAGCTAGCGCCCAAGGTCTGGGTAAAAACAGTAGTCTGTGTCAGGAAGCCAGGGCCAACCGCAGAGGTAGCCATCAAAAAGGCAGCACCAAGCAGTACTCCCCAGTTTTTGTGTTTCAGCATGCTTAAACTGCCTGTGTGATGATGTCCTGGTTTTTTAATGTGCTGGTTATAAAGCGGGCAAACTCTAAAGCATGTTCTCCATCTCCGTGGATGCAAATAGTATCAGCTTTGATAGCTACGTCTACACCTTGTTGTGATCGTACTTTCCCCTCACAAACCATTCTTATTACCTGCTCTACTGCTTTCTGTGGATCTGTTATAAGTGCATCTGTCGAACTTCTGGGAGTGAGGGTTCCGTCTTGCTGATAGGTTCTGTCTGCAAATACTTCATGAGCTGTTTTTAGCCCAACCTTTTCTCCCGCTTTAATAAGCTCACTTCCGGCAAGGCCATAGAGTACAGCTTCCGGAGACACGCGGTATACAGCTAGAGCAATAGCCTCTGCCAGAGAGGAATTGATGGCGGCCATGTTATAGAGCGCTCCATGTGGTTTGATGTGATGAAGTGAAGCACCCGCTGACCTGATAAAACCCTGAAGTGCCCCCACCTGGTACACAACCATGGCATGAACTTCTTCAGGAGACACAGCCATTTCTCTCCGGCCAAAGCCGGCTAAGTCTGGCAGCCCCGGGTGAGCACCAATGGCCACACCTTTTCTTAGAGCCATCTCAACAGTGCGCTGCATCACCAATGGGTCGCCGGCGTGGTAACCACAGGCAATATTGGCAGAGGTTACGTAATCAAGTATTGCTTCGTCGTTACCAATGCGCCAAGCACCGTAACTCTCCCCTAAATCGCAGTTTAGGTCCACGTGGTATTTTGTCATGTAGCCTGTAATTTCAAACTTAAGGCACTCCTGAGCTGTTCCATGTTCAGCTCCTGCTGCAGGTATAATTCATGCGCCTCCTTCAGGTCTGTTTCCTTAAAGCGAATCATCTTACCAGGTTGTACCTGTGCTAATTTAGGCAGATCTGCTGAAATTACCTGAGCAATTCGTGGATACCCTCCTGTAGTCTGATGATCAGCCATCAGTATAATTGGGCTGCCGTTTGGGGGCACCTGCACAGTGCCAAAGGTAACGGCACTGGATAAGAGTTCCTTTGGTTCTGACGTTACCAAAGGTGAGCCAAGAAGTTGGTATCCCATTCGGTCGGAGTTGGGGCTTACCTGAAACTTATCATTCCAGAAGTAGGATTGGCTGCTCTCTGAAAACAATTCATATTCCAGTCCGCGCAACACCCGCACAATAACTTCTTCCTCATAAAGGGAGTGCTGCTGCGGGTCTATAGACCAGTTAGCCTGGCTAAACCATTGACCTATTGCCGTTTCCTGTAAAGGCGCTGCCAGAGGTACAGCCTGCGGATTGAACCCAAGGCATGGTAAAAGGTCATCGGCTTTCAAAACTCGTCCCTTAAAACCACCTAAGCCAGCTCTCAGGTAAGTAGAATGGCTGCCCATAACCTTCGGCAGCATTAAACCACCCGCCACAGAGATATAAGACCGGCAGCCAACTTTGGCGTGATTAAGCTCAAGTGTGCTGCCGCTTCTTATAAGCGCAGGTCGCCACATTTTTATGGGTACGCCGTTGACTGCCGGGGCCATGTCGGCACCGGTTATTGCTATTACCTGCTCTTCTTCAAAATACAAAGTAGGACCAGCCAAAGTAGCTTCCAGAGTTGCTTCATGCTCAGGATTCCCCACTAAAAGGTTAGCTGCCCGGAGGGAGAATCTATCCATGGCTCCGCTCACAATTACTCCTTCTTTCTGGTGCCCAAACCGACCCAGATCCTGAACAGTGGTTTGTATTCCTGGCTTGATAACTTTAATGCTCATCTTTCACCTGCCTTTCATATTCTGCTGCTGAGATGGGTACAAAACGAATCTTATCACCTGCCTGAAGCAGGGATGGTTTAGTACAGTCCGGATCAAAAAGTTTGAGTGGGGTGCGCCCAATCAACTGCCAACCACCAGGAGTTTCTATAGGGTACACACCAGTCTGGTTTCCTGCTATGCCTACAGAACCTTGTGGTATTACCTTTCGAGGGTGCTCCTTGCGGGGAGTAGTTAGTTTTTTTGAAAGACCTCCCAGGTATGGAAAACCAGGTGCAAAGCCGATCATGTGCACCAGGTAAATTCCTTTGGAATGTAGTTCTATCACCTCACGGGGCGTTAGTGTAGTATATTGTGCTACAAACTCCAGGTCAGGCCCAAATTCTTCCCCGTAGCAAACCGGTACTTCTATAATTTCTGACCTGGAGGCTTTTTCAAGCTTCACCTGCCGGAGTGCCTGCTGTATTCGCTCCACAATTTGATCGTATGGGTTAAACTTGCCTTGTTCGCTTATTGCCCATGGATCATAATAAAAAGTGACGGTAGTGTATCCGGGCACATACTCCACAATGCCTGGTACAGTATGCGTATCAAAATAATGGCTTATGGCCTTTATGCGTAGGTGCGTGTCCTGAGAAATGCTGTCCTCGAACTGCAGTGTCATGGCACAATCTCCTAGCGGGCATAACTGGAAAGATTGCAGGTCAGCTTGTTTCATCTAGTTTATATAAGTTTTGTGTACTTATTTCTATCCTTCAGTTTAGAAAAGAAAAAGGACCTTTCTGTTTAGAGACCAGGGTAAAGTTCACAGTCCATTCAGCTTATATACTAATAAGCTGTATGGAGGTTTAGTCTGCTATTGCAGCAGATATATTTCTCTTGTTAGGTTTTCCCGTGCTTTTGCTTCACGTTCCACTTCAAATTGTGGTGTTTTGAAAATGGAAGGCTGGGCCAGAAAGCTTTGTAAAACCTGCTTTCGACCGTGATTGAATACCGCATCCGGAAAATGCTTATACTCTATCCGCACCTGCTTTCGATAAGTGTCGTACTTGTCCCATTCTGTGCCAAGTATAGCCAGGTCAAAATCTAACAGCAGGTTAATGTCTTTATTCCTGTGTTCTTGATGCTCTTTAGTAGCCCGAATCATTTTTCTTATTAGTTCCAGTTCTTCAGGTTTTACCCCAGCTGAATTAAGTGCAACCATGGCCAGTTCTGCACTTTTCTCTTCGTTATCTTTAGCAGCAGGATGGTAGATGATGTCGTGGTAGAAGATAGCAAACCGAAGTGCATCAAAATGCTTTATTTCAGGCTTGTACTGTTCTGCCAGTTGCAGCATATACCCCAGGTGGTGCAGGGTATGATAGGACCTTTCTTCAGAGGTATAGGCCTTCTCCAGTTCTTTCCAAAGTTCATCGCCTTGGAGGTTAGATGTGTACCTGGAAATAAGCTTTTCCCATATTGCTTTTACTTGCCCATTGCCCATTTACTTTTGATAGGGAGGATGAAAGCGGACTACTATTTTAACTTTTTGCGCTACTGGTTTCCCATCTTTTGTAGCTGCTTTCCAGGAAGGACCTTCTCTTACCAGCCTTAGTGCTTCCTGGTCACAGGAAGGGCAGAGGCTTTTACTCACTTTCAGATTCTGTAAGTTACCAGTTGGGGAGACAGTAGCGTGTAATATAACCCGTCCTTTCTGTATGTTAGAAGTGTAACGTATGTTCTCCTTTAAATAAACTTTATAGTTCTTGTCTCCCGTTAAAGGAACAGCCGGAGTAGTGGCAGGCGACTTAGTCACTGTTGTTCCAACTCCTCTTACCACCACTACTTCACTTAAAGACATAGTATTTTCTTTCATGTTTACTGTAATGTCTTTTGAGTCAGGGGGTATGGCTTTTTCCTCTCTATCATACCCCAGGTAGTTAAAAACCAGGGTTATGTCGTTTTTGGGAAGGTTTAGTGAAAAGTTTCCTTTTGCATCTGTTGCAACTCCCTTATTTGTTCCTTTTACGGTAACAGCCACACCCGGAAGAGGCTGGCCAGTAGGTGAGAGTACTCTTCCCTGTACCTGCCTCAGAGAGAAGGATCTTGTTTCTATCACCTGCAGCCCTTCCAGTTTGCCTTCCAATGCATTGACTGCGGAAGTAGACTCAGGAACAAACGTGTTTTTCTGTAAAATTATAGTTTGTGGTTTAGCCGTTTTAGCTAGAGCACCGGCAGTTGCTGCAACAGATGAATCGGCCTGGAAGTTAAAGGTAATCCCATCTTCATCGGGTACTGCTGTAGCTGCCGGTTCAGGAAAATCCACTTTATTTACCTCTTTCTGAGGAGGTTTAGTCACCGCAGCAATACGTGTTTGTGGTACAGGAATTTCAGGTGTAATGGTTTGCTTTACGGTATCAGGTACTGCCTCAGCCATTTCTTCAGGAGCAATGGCAGCAGGTATATTGGCAAGGTTTACAGACTTATCTACTGTATTGCCTGTTTCCGAAGCTACTCCACCTTTGTTCTTGTTTAACTCCTGGTAATTGTAATATAACACCAGTACCATAGAGCAAAGTACAAGAAGAATAGCTGCTGCTACACGCCAATCCAGCATATAAAGCGGAAGTGGCTTTCGCTTTTCTTTTTTCCTGATTTTGGAGGAAACCGAACGATTGATGTTTCTTACTGCAGCTTTCGTTTCAGGGCCACCAGAAAGCACCATTCCCTCCACCACATCAGTACAAAGCTCACAATCCAACAGGTGCTGCTCCAACTGGTTGTCCAGAGCAGGAGGCAAGTTGTTCTCCTGATACTGGCGCAGCAGTTCTGTTGAAGGATGATCCCCTTGTGCCCAAAGTACTTGTTTGTTATCTTGGCTCATGGTGTTTCTCCATGTATAGTTTTAGGTTTCGTTTTCCGTTCTGGATGTAACTTTTTACCTTATTTAAATCGCACTCCGTAATACCCGCAATTTCTTTGTAACTCTTCTGCTGCAGGTAAAACAGTTCGATGCATTGGCGTTGTTCAGGAGGTAGCTCCTGTAAAGCCTGTTGCAAAACCTGTTCCGTTTTCTCTGCCTGCTCACTTTCTGTAAGATGCATAGGATCATGATTTTCCATAGGCTGCGGCGTAAATTCAGATATGGCTACCTCAGGCTTTCTGCTCCTCGACCGTAGCAGCATCAGGCAGTGGTTTTTTGTAGTAACATGAAGCCAGCTTTTAAAATTGGTTATTTCATGCTTTAGCACAGCTTCAACAAGGTACTCGAAAAGCTGCATTGAGGCATCCTTGCTGTCGCTCTCCTCTCTCAGGTACTTTAAGCACACCAGGTATACCATTTCTGAATGCTTCTCAAACAGCTCCCCTAAATGTTTCAGCTCCCTTGTCTGTCTATACAGCTGCAGCAACTCCTGGTCATCCGGAGGAGGCTTAGCGTTAGCAAACAATTTGAGGAAGAATGGAAGCATAGGAGTTGGTATTGCTTCTTAAAGAAAGAGAAAAAATTTCAGACTTTTTATGGAAAGTTTAGGAAGGAGGCATCCTAAAGGAAACCAAAAGTATAAAGCCATGAAAAAGTACCTCATCCTCCTGCTGGTCCTGTTCTTTACGGGATTCCAGGTAAATGCACAAGGCATAATGATTACCGGAAAAGTAACAGACGCAACCAACGGCAAAGCTCTACCGGGTGTTACGATTCTCCTGAAAGGAACGTCTACGGGTACCAGTACAGATAAACAAGGAAAGTATAGCATTAGCGTGCCAAATGAAAAATCTGTTCTGGTTTTTCATTACATCGGCTACAACACAAAAGAAGTTAAAGTAGGTAGCAAGCAGCTGATAAACGTAGCGTTGGAGCTGAATACGCAGACCTTACAGGAAGTAGTAGTTACAGGGCATGGTGTAAGAGGTAAAGTTGCCGGAATAAGTATACGTGGTTCCAACACCTTATCCTATGCAACCTATGAAATGAATGTACCTCCCCATAATACTGAAAACTATAGTTACCTCAAGGAAAGCACATTTCAGGATGCCAAAAAGACACCGCTTTCCACCTTCTCCATTGATGTAGATAACGCCTCTTACAGCAATGTGCGGCGCTTCCTGAACCAGGGACAAAAGCCTCCCGTGGATGCGGTTAGGATCGAAGAAATGGTTAACTACTTCACTTACGACTATCCCCAGCCTGAAGGCGATACTCCTTTCTCTGTGACCACAGAGCTCTCTGCTTGTCCGTGGAATAAGGATAATCAACTTCTGCATATCGGTCTGCAAGGTAAAGATATTCCCACTGATGACTTACCACCAGCCAACCTGGTATTTCTGATAGATGTTTCAGGTTCGATGAGTTCTCCTGACAAACTTCCATTGGTAAAAGCAGGATTTAAGTTACTGGTTGATCAGCTGAGGCCGCAGGACAAAGTAGCCATAGTTGTTTATGCCGGAGCGGCCGGGTTGGTTCTGCCTTCTACATCAGGTAAGAATAAATCTGCCATAATACAGGCGATAGATAACCTGGAAGCCGGTGGTTCTACAGCTGGTGGTGCTGGCATACAACTAGCCTACAAAGTGGCTGAAGAAAACTTTGCAGAGGATGGTAATAACAGGGTCATTCTTGCCTCAGATGGCGATTTTAATGTGGGCGTAAGTTCTGATAGTGAGTTACAGCGGATTATCGAAAAGAAACGTGAAACAGGTGTATACCTGACTGTGTTGGGCTTCGGAACTGGTAATCTGAAGGACTCCCGTATGGAGCAACTGGCAGATAAAGGCAATGGGAACTATGCTTATGTCGACAATATCCTGGAAGCAAAAAAAGTTTTTGTAAATGAATTTGGCGGCACACTGTTTACGATTGCCAAAGACGTGAAGCTGCAACTGGAGTTTAATCCTGCCAAAGTAAAAGCTTACCGACTGATAGGCTACGAAAACCGCGCACTGGCTGATGAGGAATTTAACGATGACAAGAAAGACGCCGGGGATATGGGGGCAGGTCATACGGTTACTGCACTTTATGAAATTGTGCCGGCAAGCTCCCATTCATCTGCAAAAACAGGAAAGGTAGACGAGCTTAAATACCAGCGAACGGAGCTAGATCCGAGTGCTACTGCAAGCAAGGAGATACTAACTCTGAAGCTTCGCTATAAAGAACCAAAGGGAATGGAAAGCAAACTGATTTCTAAAGTTGTAACAGATGAAAACACAACAGCAAGTGAAACGTCAGACAATTTTAGATTCTCAGCCGCTGTAGCCGCTTGTGGTATGCTGCTTCGAGACTCGGAGTTTAAAGGTAATGCGACTTACCCAATGGTGCTGGAATTAGCTGAGGGAGCGAGAGGGAAGGACAAAGAAGGGTATAGGGTTGAGTTTATCAATTTGGTGAAATCGATGAGTTTAGTAAGTGACAGGAGGTAAGCAATCTTAAACTTAGCTTTTTGAGTTTAAGTGAATTACTTAATAAAAAGGTTTGCATTTCAGTGTGTTCCTTAAGCAAAGAAGAGCAGTCCGAAAATGGCTGCTCTTCTTTGCTTAAGGAAAAAATTAAATCAGGTTCAGTTTCTTCACTACCGTACCACGGTCTGTTTGTATGCGCAGCAGGTACATGCCGGGTTTAGCCTTCGTAATATCTACCTCCAGTTTCTCCGGACGTGGACTGGCAACAGGAACAGTATGAATAACTCTGCCAACGGAGGTATATATTTCAACTGACTGTATATCAAAATCGGCATGGGCAAATCTAATTGTGAAGTGGCCGGTGGTAGGGTTTGGGAAAACTTCTATGGCCTCTTCTGCTCTGAGTTCTTCCACCACAAAGTCAGTAGCACTTAGAGCAAAACCGCCGATACCAGCTATTTTTATTTTCCCTGTTGTAGCACCACGTGGGATGCGGATTGTAACCTTTTCAGTTGTAGCATTTAGCACCTGAGCCTTATCCCCATTAATGTAAATTGTGTCCTGCATTCCTAAAGCCAGAAAGTTCTCACCAATTAATGATACTTCTGTGCCTATCGGGCCTCTTTCCGGAGTAAAAGAGACTAACACAGGTGCAGGTATAACCTCGAAAAGTCTGGAGCTGCTGATCTTGCCTCCCGGTGTTTCCACTGAAACAGTTGCTGTTGTGGCTCCTGCAGGTACAAGTACCTTGAGATGGCTTGCTGATGCCTCCAACACCTGCGCCTGCACTGTTCCAAAGTGCACTATGTTTCGGGCTGCATCTGCTGCATAGTTCTCACCACTGATAACTACGGTTGCACCTACTTTATCAAGATAGTTGCTTAGGCTGGTTATTACTGGCTGGTGCCACACCACAAACTGTTCTGTACTGCTCGTCTGTCCACCTTTGGTAATAATCTCAAAGCTACCTGTTAGCGCCAGCTGTGGCACTCTCACCACAGCTGATGTGCCTTTTGCACTAATGATTTCACAGATTTCGGAGCCTAGCTTTATGCGCTGCAACCAATCCGCTGTCAGGTTCATGCCTTCTAAAGTTACTGTTGCACTTGGAACGCCTTCACCAGGGGTAAAACTGCTAATTACAGGTGGCTGGTATACTTCAAAATCTTTTGTGGTTTGAATGCCTCCGTCAGGAGTGATCACCTTCACAGCTCCGGAGCTAGAGCTTTCTGGAACGAGCACCCTCAACTGAGTTGCAGAGGCGTAGCGTACAGTAGCTAACATACCATTGAAGTATACCTTGTTCTGCTCTGGTGTGGGACCGAAATTCTTTCCGGTAAGAGTAACTTCTGCACCGAATCTTCCTGCTTCAGGTGAGAAATCAGTGATGGCGGGGGAGGCAATGATCTGCTCTGCCTCCAGCCGCACCTCCTCGTTTACCACTGGCGGCATATCATAGATGTGGTTTACAGTTGTGTTAGTTCGCACAGGTGAGTTAAAATCGAAGAAGATGTCTGCGAAGTTCTCCACGGCAGTTTTCTCCGGAAGGCCTGCCTTTGGTTTTATGGTGAACTGGATAAAGCCATGGCTTCCAGGCTCATCACTAGTGCTGTCAGGCAGCATGATGTTATCAAAGGTCCAGGTTATCACAGGCTTTCCCATTCCGCTCACATTATAACGGTAGGAGTGGGAGGCAGCACCCAACTGCAGAGTACTCAGATCCAGGTGTTCAGAAAGTGTATCCACAACCACCACCCGGTAGGCGACATCGGTACCAGTATTCTGGAAGCGGATCTTGTATTTCAGTTCAATTCCTGTTGGGGTATAGTTTTCTTCAGTTAAGCCAATTGGAGAGACCAGTTTATCGTTGGGATCATAGGAGTCAATGATTGGCAAGCACTCTTCAGCTACTTCAGGTTCCTCGTCGTCACTAGACAAAACATTCACAAAGCCTCTGCTCGCTGCTACTGCACTGGAGTTAGAAGTATGGCAGTCTTCAACTGTCTTGCTAACTACTTTATTATCACCATTACCCTCAGGCTGATCTGCCTCCAGTCTTGCTGTTTTGCCTCCTGTAGGTATCCAAAGTACCAGGCTGTCGCCTGTTATTAGTTTAAACGTTTCAATAGTAGCTAGTTGTCCATCCAGGTATAACCGGAAGGGCTTTCTTGTCTCCATACTGTTTTTACCAACGTTTTTAAGCACGAAGCGAACATAGCCTGTTCCTGAATTACAATTTCCTGTAACTGTTATAGTGGCTGTGGGAGGAGGTTGTACGTTTAAAGGGGTTATCCAAGCTTTGGTACAAACGGTAAGGCCACGTATGCTCTCATCTCCGCAAACTACTATGTCTTTTATAGTGATAGTTCCAGTTTTACCGGCAATCAAATCACCTACTTTAAAAATATAAGTTCCATCAGGCTGGCGGACAAAAGGTTTATCAGCAGAAAGTAGCTCTACTTGTCCAGGTAGTTGTAAGTGCACTTTCGCATCAACTGCAGTTGCATAACCTTCGTTGGCGTATTTTATAATTGTATTGTTTTCGAAGCAACGTCTGCGTCGATTAGAAGAGAGGCTTATGGTAAGGTAAGGAGACAAAGTTATTTTGTTACCAAAATTATTATTGAACGAGGTATTTTCTTGGTGTTCAAAACTTACCTGCAGTTCAGGTTCGCATTGGTCTACATTCTTGCCACTTATGGCTTTAGGTAAAACCTGAGATAAAGTATAAGTGCCACTATCTACTTCAATTGAGTAATTGCCGTTTCTGTCAGATATTCCGTAGTAGGGGCCAGGCGTTGCTTCTACTATGATTCCTGTTAAGGTGCTTTCAATGCTTTCCTTATTGCAATTCTCGTTTAAGTCTTGGTAAATTGAGCCGGTAATATATTTAACAGGTGATGAGTATTCTTGCGTTAGGCCATTGGTAAAGCAGCTTAATGTATTCAAAGCACTGGTAACATATACTTTTGTGCCAGATGAGTTAACCGATATTTTACTTCCTAATATATGTAGTAGAAAAGAATGATAACTGCTTACCGCTAATAATTCTCCAGTTTCAGAATTAAATTTCTTAATGTAGGACCAGTTTGCAACATACATGTTGTTGTCACTGTCAAAGTCAATATCATTTGCATTAAGGCCGTAAGGGTGCTCCTGCGGTATGAAGTCTCCGATGTAGTTACCGTTTAGGTCGTACTTTTTGATGTCCCTCTTGTGGCTAACATGTATCTGACCTTTATTATCAATCTTAATACCAGTTGGCCCATATAAAGCAGCCTTTGTTAATTCAATAGGATTACCAGTTTCATTGTTAATAAGTGTCAGTCTCTTTATCAGCTTGCCCGATGGATCATATTTGTATATAAATGTTTTCTCTACTAGATAGATATAGCCTTCATGATCTAGAAGAATATAGTGAGGTTTTGCAGGAAGTTCTGGAGTAGGTTCGGGAATAGGTTCTGGAGTAGGTTCAACAGAAGTTGTAATTGATGTTGGGGCGAAACGTGTAACAAACTCGCCCCGTGAGTTAAACTTTTGCACCGACCCTTTTATATTAGGTTCAAATACATACAGATTTCCTTGTTTATCCAGCTCCATGTCAAAGATGATGAAGTTAAACTTGCCGTCAGCGTCTGCCTTGCCTCCAAACGATAGCAGGTGGTTCCCATATTTATCAAACTTTGATATCTTTTTATTCGAGTTATCAGCAACGAAATAATTACCTACAGGATCAGACTCAACTGTAAAAGGGGAACTTAGGAGGTTGTTTTCAGTGATTATACTACCAAAAGATAGAATATAATCACCCGCTGCATTAAATTTTTGAATACGGCTTCTGTTAGAATTATCAGAAACATATATAAAACCTGAAGCATCTACAGCAATGGAAAAACTAGGGGTTGTAAACTGTCCGTTTCCGGTTCCTTTTGAACCGAAACTTTTGATTAATTTCCCGGCAGAAGAATAAACTAAGATTTTATGGTGAGCAATATCTGCAACATATACGTTCCCGTAGCTATCTACTGAAACATCAGATGGATAAAATTGCATGGCAGGATCAACAGAGGCCCCAATTTCTCTTATAAAAGCACCTTGTTGATCAAAAACTTGGATTCTGTGATTTTCTGTGTCAGCAACATAAAGATTTCCATCATTATCAACAGCAAGTTGAGTAGGTGTGTTTAACTGCCCTGGTTCTAATCCGAAACTGCCGAAAGAAAGTATGATAATGCCCTGCTGGTCATACTTCAGTATCCGATGGTTTTTGGTATCAGCTACAAAGATGTTTCCTACCTGGTCGACTACAATGCCTTTAGGGGCATCTCGTATTCCACTCGCACTCTTTTCTCCGAAGGTAAATAAAACTTCATCATCCGGGCTTATTTTATGAATGATGCCATCAAAGCTTATTACATAAATATTACCATTCGAGTCACGGGTTAAGGTATTGTGGGAATACCAGTCATTATATATCCCTTTTAAATGAAACTCACCTTTGAAGTTTCCTGCCGGATCAAAAGCACGGGTTGAATAACTATCAGCTACATAAAGAAGTCCGTCATTTCCTACAATAACATCCTGAGCATTATTCAGCACATTACCTTTTACATAATCTATTGTATAGGAGGTGCTTTGGGCAAGTGAGGGCGTAATAAAAGAGAAAGAAAGGATTAGAATAAGTAAAGCTGTTCTCATAAGCAGGAATGTGGATATAACAGAGGGATAAAATAGTAAATGCACAACAACCTATAAATATATAAATTAAACTATAATTGGGTGGTATCAATTAAGTTAGTTGTACATGTTGCCCCTCTTTTTTATCATGTTGCAACATCAACTGCTATCTTTGTGTATAGAGCAACGGCTTTAGCCACAGCTAAACACAAAATAAAAACAAACATGGATTATACTTATGAAGGCAAAGTAATGTGGTCGCACCTGGATGCGAACATGCACATGCGACACTCTGCTTATGCCGATTTTGCAGCGCAGGCGCGTATTGAGGTACTGGATAAACTGGGCCTCGACCTGAAGGTGTTCCACAAACTACATATTGGGCCCATCTTGTTCAGAGAAGAAACAACTTACCTGAGGGAAGTTGGGGTAAATGAGAAACTCACGGTTACGACAACCCTGTTGAAGAGCCGCCCTGACGGATCGAGGTGGTCTATACAGCATGAGATCATCAAAGAGAATGGTGTAAAAGCAGCCGTTATCAATGTGGACGGCGCCTGGATGGATACTCAAAAAAGAAAACTGACTGCCTTACCTGAAGAACTGGCAGAGCAGTTTAACCATATTCCTAAAAGTGCTGATTTTGAAGAACTGGTTTCATAGCGGCTACTAAACAAAAAAGCAGTGGTCTCTAGGGGTAAACCAACAGATCACAGCTTTTTTTCATTTGCAGGAAATTTTTCATTTCCCTTTTAGCGGAAGAACTTCCTGAACAGCTTTGAGAACAGTAGACCATGCTGGAGAATGTGGAGCAACCAGGTCAAAATGTCCGGCTTCCGGAATTAGAAATAAAGCATTGTCATCACCTTTTGCTTTTGCAGCTTCTGTAAAAAGCTGGCTTTGCGCAACCGGAACAATCGGATCTAATTCCCCTTGCACCATTCGTTGTGGTACTCTTAGTGGCAGAAGTTCTGCCGGAGAGGCATCCGCATAAAGTGCTGAGGCTTCTGCTGGCAGCGCACCCATGAGTTTCTGTACTGCTGAATTGCAGCTTCCTTCCTGTTCGCT
Source organism: Pontibacter locisalis (assembly GCF_042684605.1). Classification (NCBI taxonomy): domain Bacteria; kingdom Pseudomonadati; phylum Bacteroidota; class Cytophagia; order Cytophagales; family Hymenobacteraceae; genus Pontibacter; species Pontibacter locisalis. Next base: position 156,127 of record NZ_JBHULU010000001.1, on the reverse strand, counting down.
GTATGAAGCCAGATTAGGTATACCCGCAAGCGATACTATGCCCTTTATCTTAAGAGGCTTTTTGGTAAACAGGTCGCTTTTGCGTGACAGGTTTCTTCTGGCACCTAACCAGAGCGCCAGATGACCTCCTGCGGAGTGACCCAGTACTGCCACCTCTTTAGCGTTCAAAGGGTGCTTCTTTGCCAACTCTTTCACATAATCTGTGGCCTTCGCGACATCCTGAAAAGTACCCGGAAAACCACCTCCTTCATCGCCTACACGCCTGAACTCGATATTCCAGGTGGCATAGCCAGCTTTGGTGAGGGCTTCGCTCACATGAGACATATACTGCAGATTATAGGCCGACAGCCAGCATCCACCGTGTACCACCACAACCACCGGAAAAGGACCTTTGCCCTCCGGTAAACGCAGCTCTCCAAATTGTAGCGAATCACTGCCATACTTTATAACATGGTCTGCAGCAGGCAAGGGCATGGCTGCAATTTCTTTCCATGTGACAAGAGTTGGTTTTTGATCAATTTGGGCCTGCAGCTTACTGCAGATCAGTAGGCAAAGCAATAAGGTGATTGAAAGGGCTTTCATGGAAAATATACTTGAATCGTTTTAAGCTAAAGGTAATGGTGCTGAAGTGCTAATTTTTTCTGCTTTACTTAGAAGTATGTCAAAAAAAAGTAAAAATGGCAGCATTTAACAGAGACCTTTCTTTTAGTACAGGTCTCTGTTAAATGCTGTTAAAGATAGTAAGATAGTTTTATTAACACTTCGGAAACTACTGAATATCTATTAAATTAACTGGTTAAGTGTAAGTAAATGAACAAGATATGAGCTATGTACGTAAGTTAAAGTGCATCAAATCCTATTTGTATGAAAACAAATATTTACAAAAGCTTCTGTGCCTTGATTGTAATATTTTTATTTCCACTGCTTTTTAGCTGTTCGACTTTTGGTGGAGGAGGAAGCTTTTCTAATGACCCGGAAGTAGCAGAGCAACAGCGGCGTGTGGATCTACTCGAGAAAGAGTACACGGAGGCAAAGCGTTTCGCTGAAGAAGCAAATCAACGGGAAAAAGCCGCTAAGGACAGGCTAAAGGCAGCTGAACATGAACTAAAAGCCCTGGAGGAGCAGGCTAAAAGGAGAAGCGAATATTAAATTCTTTTATTCATGAAGAATTCCTTTTCACGAAACCCGTTCAGAGGTTAAAGCTAATAATTGGCTGCCTTAATTCTTTATTCCTCAAATAAGGGAACGGGAGTATCGCTAAATGCTTAAACAGAAATCATTTGAATTGACTTAGGTGATTTCTGAAAGCTGATACTTGTCATTTTTTGCGCTGCTTTGTATTTGTAGTTTTGATCTCTTTTCAATGAATCAAAACAACCTGCATAAGATCGAGTGCTATGAAATACAACAAAATTAACGCCGTACAGGATGAGTTAGATTGTGAATTGGAGGCTACTTCGGCTAAAAGATTATTTTCAGACGTGTACAAGTACATGCTCTACAATGATATGAAGAGCTTCTTACTCCTATTAGAGTATAGAAAATCTATTGATACAGCTGATAAGAACAGGGAAGAGTATTTGTTCTTCAGATACATGCTGCACCAGATGAAAGAAGGTCATCCACAACAATTAAATAAGCTTACAGACTGCAGATATTTTAATGTTGCTCAGCATTTTAAACAACCTGGTAGGAGTAGATCGGCTTACAAAGGGTGATAATCAAGTTTGCACCGACTGTTTATCTTCACCCTTTACTAACTCAACAGGAAACGTTTTCTGATAATCATAAAGCTTTAGTTCCTGTATGTCGGCTGGTAAACCAAATCCATTCTCTAACAAGGCTTTGGTAACCTCTTGCATTACTTTGCCTTTCAGCAATACAATACCTTTTTTATAATCATTCGTTTCTGCCCAGAAGAAAACCTTGATGTTTACTGTGCTTACTCCAAGTTCATCTACAGTGGCATAGGGAGGGTCTTTCTGCAAGACACCTTTTACATCTTTTGTAGTTCGCTCTATTAAATTAAGTGCATCCTGGATGTTGTCGTTGTAATCTATCCCAATAACGAAGTCGGTTCTGATAAGCCCGTTTGCTGTTAAGTTTATAACATTGGACGTAAGAATGGTGCCGTTTGGTATGTAGACATCGCGGCTATCAAAGGTTCTGATGTGTGTGGTTCGAATGTTGAGTGCCTTTACTTTACCAACAACTTCATCCACCTCAATGGAATCACCAAGTTCAAAAGGTCTGTTAAAAGCAAGGATAAGGCCAGCCAGAAAGTTTTCTGCAATATCTTTGAAAGCGAAGCCAATAACTAAAGCTGATACTCCTGCCCCCGCTAATATTCCTCCTGCAACAGCACTTAAACCGAGCGTATGAAGAACTAGCAGAAACCCGATGATTAAAACTGCCCATTTTATTAGTAGTGCTATATAGTCAGCTGTTATTTTGTCTTTCGCTTTTCCGGTGAGCCTGTTCTGCATCAGACTCTGAGCTTTGGATGATAACCATAAAAAGATGAAGAATAAAAGAATTGCAAAAAAAATGTTAGGTAACAGGAAAATGAATTTTTCCCAATACTCATTTACAACCCGAATAAGATCTGATGTAGCATTGCTAAACTCAAAGCTATTAGAATTCTGCATAGATTTAAAAATTATCAATAAACAACTACAGGAACTGCAGGAATGTTTAAAATAGAATCAGTACGAGACAAATTGTATTGAGGCTGTAAGCAGTACTTTTACCAGTCGTCGGTAGTGGCTTCTTGAGGAGTATCTAAAAGAAAAAAAGTAATAAGCTTTGTGTTTGAGCAATTGCGCTATAAAGATCAATTTCGATTCCTCAGCCCCATAAGTTATTTATGAAGAATCTTTAAATCCTGAAAGGCTTTCGAAAATATCTGCTTATTTAATTGTGTTCAAAGGATAGCTTAGATCAAAGCCGAAGGTTTAGAGAAATCGTTGAACTGTGTCATTTTAACCACGTTAAAAATACTAGGGTTAAACATTTCTAAATATTGGAAGCTATGGAAAGATATAACAGAGATAGCAATTACTATAGTGGAGGTAGATTTGATCTCCAGAACAGGCAAAGGTCTGATAGTAACTTCAGAAGGAGTCGTAACACGCGGGATGGTTATTACAATAGAACATATTATGAAAACGTAGATAACCAGTTTGTGCCTAATTACCGGAGTTATCCTCAGAGTGAAGAAAGTAATTACTACGGCAGATATAATAGGTCGGAAAGCCGATATAGATCTGAGGATGAACCTGACAGAAGGCAGACGCCGGCTTACAGTGATATAAGACGGGGATACGGCATATCAGATTTCGAAGGTACCTCCGACAGGTACAACACCCTGAGCAATGATGAACAAGGTAATTATTGGCAGGGTGAACAACCATACTATTCCCACAACAGAGACAGAATAAGGACCACTGGGTTTGGTGGTAGTATGGGAGAGTCTTTCCCGCATTCTCACCGAGGTGTGCCTGACTACGGTAACGGTAACTTTGCACAAGGCCCTGGCACTGGTATGGGAAGTTCATATGGTGGCAAGAATTACGGTGAAGGCACCGGTTACATGAGCGGGCACCGCGGAGGCAATTTCGGTAACAACACGTACGGCAGTTCCTCTGGTAACTACGGAGGGTATGGCTCTATGGGAGGAGGCACATACGGAGGAGGTAGGGGCAGCACCAGGGGAGACACCTCACATAATTCAAACCGAAGCATCAGTGAACTTGGTGGGCACTGAAGTAGTACTAAGCTGATAAGTAGACCAGGAATTGAAAGAAGCAGAATGGGCTCCTCGCCAAAGGAGCCCATCTGTTTTATTGAAAAGTAACTGATTATCTCTTAGGAAACTTTTCAACTATTAGCCAATAAATTAACACCCTGTCATAGGTCTAAGTTCAAACATTGACCTATTTGTTCTTGTATATGGCCTGGTTATGACTGGTACAAAAAAGCTGATTAAAAGGGACAAGCTACTTTAAGCAGGTTCAGTTTGTTCGGAAAGTAAGGTAATGCTTTAACTTTGCAAGTTGTTGTTAGTCAGACAGAAATGATTTTGCGTAAATCTTATTGTAATCAAGTCTTATTGGAATCAAGTCTTTGATTTTTTGACTAAGCAGGATGGAAGACAAAGTACGTGGGTTGAAGAAGGTTTTGGACAAGGACTATTTCACGATGCGCTTTAGCGTCGGGGAAAACTTTATTTGGAACGAATGGAAAGGGGCAATACCAAGTAAACAACTTAGGGAGGCAATAATTTTCTCCTGTGAGTTTATTCTAGCCAACAATGTTGAACTGATACTTGCTGACTATACAAAAATGTGCTCACCCACTGTAGAGGATCAGGTTTGGATTGCAAATCACTCAGCAGATTTATTACAGCATAGCAGGCTTAGAAAAGTTGCTAATCTTATGGCACAAGATCTTTTCCAACAGTTAGCTATACAAAACATTTATGATAAGGCCTCGGAAGTGCCTTTACCCTGCGAGTCAAGAGATTTTGTTTCAAAGGATGCCGCACTTGAGTGGCTCTTCTCATCCAGCAGCGATTGAAGCAGGGGCAGCATCTTCATCTGCTTTCTTGTTCTGGTAAAGCCTGATGGGGAGTAACAAAGCTTCTGTTAGTAGTACAGCAGCAAGAACAGGTTGGGCATAAGGAACAAATTTAGCAAAGGTAAGTATGACCATGGCCACGAAAGGCAGAGCAATTAAAACTGGGTCTAGCTTTCGGTGTAACACGCTACGAAGTATAGTAAGGGCAAAAGAAGTAAAAGCCAGCAATGCGAAGATGTTGGTTAGTATAAGGCTAAAAAATGCCGCTATCATTGTTAATAAACTGAACCCTAACCCTAACCAGGAGAAGGTGTTTTGGCCAATTTTACTCAATTCTGATGGACTGACATGAAAAGCTTGCTGTGGCTGCACCAGGAATCTGAACTTGTCCCGTTCAATGCCCAGTAAAAGTAGGTTCAGCAGCAAGAAAACAGTATTAACGTAGGGAGTACCAACCCATTTTTGAGATACAGTTACTGCAAGTATGGCAACGTTCATCGGAATGAGCATTATAGCTCCCAATAAACTGAATCTTTGGGAGAGTAACAGAGCACCGCACACAACCTGACTAACTGCCACCACCTGTGCAAAAAGCCCTAAACCATGTTTAGCTAAAAGCTCTTCCAACCAGGGGGGGCCTATTAACTGCCCAAAGTTACCGTGCGTTAGCTTACAAACTCCGGCTGAAAAAAATATGTACCCCAAAAAGAGACGTACTATTAGTATAAGGAAATATTTATTCTCAATCATAGCTTATGTTGTTGTGGTATAGTGTTTTAACGCACAATGCTTTGGCAAAAGAAATATATTATAAGCTTTATGAAAATTTTTTAGATCAACAGCCCTTATTTTACTGCAAACATGAGGTGTAGGAGGGGTCGTGGGGGAAAGGAGAGTTATAATGTTGAAATTTCTGAATAAAGGCATAATGAGAGGCCGGCAAAAAATAACTACATTACTGGGAAGGGATTTAGCTAAAATTGCCTGACCTATATAGACCTTGGAGAGATCAAAGAAGTAGAACTGGTAAGTTCTAGAACTACTAAATGAAGAGGGCTCCCAAAGGGAGCCCTCTTATGATATGAAAAGATAGTGAATACAACAGTAAGACTACTTTTCAACTTTTAGCCATGCTTGTTTACGGTTGTAGATGAAGCAGGGTTGCGATAGCTGAAAAATAAATGCAATTAAATTTCATAGCTCCTTAAGGTAGAGATAACTGAACCCCCTCTTAATTAGTGCTGTACAGCTGAAAGTTTAGCTAACTGAATGATTTAATCTGCCGAAGTTTTAAGATAAACAGTCCAAGTTTATAACACAGTTGCCAGTTAGTTGAGAAAGCTTTCGTTTTTATCGAATCCATTAAAACAAAAATCCCCGCAGCCAGTGCGGGGATTTTCAAGTGACGTTATGTTAAAAACTAAGCGCGTTTAACATTAACCGCGTTTAATCCTCTTTTGCCTTCCTGAAGGTCAAAAGTAACTTCATCATTTTCTCTGATCTCGTGTACAAGTCCAGTTACGTGAACGAAATACTCCTGACCTGAATCTGCTTCTTTGATAAATCCGAATCCTTTCGAATCATTAAAGAATTTTACTGTTCCTTTGTTCATTTAAATAATGTTGATATGTTCTTTGACGTTTGTCAATGCAAAGATACCGATTTATTTTCTTTTCGTTCTTATTTTTTTTCAATTAAACCTAATTTAGTTTAAAAGTACAGTTAATTAGTATAAGAGTCTAAATTAGTACTAAGAAACTTCCTCTTCTTTTTAATCACAGGCAATCAAATGCTGTTTGATGCCATTTACAGCACGTTCATCAAATAACTTGAACAATAATGCTAATTAATTGTAATATACGTAAATATGCTTATATAAAAGTTAGATCAGAGGGAATTAGGAGGCTTTAATGAAAAACTATGAAAGGTATATCAATGTTAGAGTTGATTCACCACATAAAATAATTCATACAGAATGGACCAGGTCTGTAAGCGGGAGTGAGTTTCGGAGGGGACTTTTAGAAATTCAAAAGTTAATCCTAAAAGAAAACCTGGAAAACTGGCTGATTTGTGCCTCTGTTTTTATTCCACCTGTGGCTTTAGACCAGAAATGGACTATAGAGCATCTTTTCCCCCATTTCCTTAATTCAAGCTTAAGAAAAATTGCAGTTGTACTACCCGGAGATCATTTTTTGCATATGCTGGCTAACAGTATGATAGAGAAAACTTACAGATTGTACGGCCACCGAATACAGTTGGAGTGCTTCAGCAGGGTAGAACATGCTCGTCACTGGCTCTTAACTTTAGATGAAACACAAGGTGCTCTTTCTGCCTGATACATTATATAGGTTTAAAAAAGTAATGCCAGGCTTTAGCCTGGCATTACTTTTTTCTGTTGATGGATTGTATTGCTAACTTAAGCGCGCTTAACATTAACCGCGTTTAATCCCTTTCTTCCTTCCTGCAGTTCAAACGTTACTTTGTCGTTTTCTCTGATCTCATCAACCAGTCCTGTAACATGTACGAAATACTCCTGGTTTGAATTTTCATCTTTAATAAAGCCGAATCCTTTTTCGCTATTAAAGAATTTTACTGTTCCGTTATTCATAATAATTATTTGTTAATATTCTGTTGACGTTCAATTTTATTAAAATGTTCCTTAAAACTTACTAATCTTAAAAATATATATTAAAAACTTCATTTTGAGCCCCCTGAAGCATTAGGAACTGGAAAGGGAGGGGCAGTAATGAGTATTATAATCTGCTACAAAACTTATTGTGCAGTATTAGAAACAGCCGGAAGTTCATATTTTCAAGTAACCCCTGTACTAAGTTACCATAATTCCAGACCAGCACACAGTATGATGGTAATGGCAGAACCTGTAAGAGAAGAGCGTACAGACTACGTGTGTAGCACAAAGTGTGGGGTACAGTGCCGATTTCTAATCGGCACTGGAGTTGATAGCTCCAGGCTATGAACCAGAGATAACAATCCCTGCCATCAATATATATGATGAAAGAAAAGAAGTAAGTAAGAAATGTTTTCCTTTACTCTTGTTTGCTGATCATCCTGATCAGGCTAGAGAGTAACATGGAAGACTGAATGGCTGGAGCCAGAACTTCTAGTAATTTTTTTCTCATTTTAAAAGGGTGAATATAGATTATCATTTCTTTGAAATGGTTTCAAAGGAAACTATACAAGAATACCTGTCATATAAGCCCAACTTATCAATTCAAAAGGATGCTTCACTTCCAGCTTTTGCCGCATCTGCAACAAAGTATCCTCGACGGTATGCTCACTCCACTTTAGCTTATCTCCAATCTGCTTATAGGTATAACCCTCTGCTAGGAAAGCTATAATCTTGCATTCTTTACTGGTGAACGGTTTTAGATTCCTGTCCATTAGGTATAAGACATACTTTAGGGTGAAACAAATTTTACTTATACTATATTTAATACGAATTTAAAGAGAAGAATAAGGGAGGACAATACCCACTTATGATGATTTTTTGTGTAAAATTCTACCGCATCATACTTCTTTAGCTTCATTTTTCATTTATTCTAACATAAGCTGGAGTTTTGGTTGCCAAACTGTTACACATATGTGTTACCTGTTTGGCGATGTGCAGCATGTGTTAATTTGCCATTTAAATAGAATATATATAATTGAATTATTATATTTAAACCTGCTATATTTAGGACATAGCTAATTGCGCTTATTATTTTCAACCTTAATAAACATGTATGCTTAAAAATTTACAAGCCATCAGGTGCGTACGCCTGCTGCTGCTCGTAGCGCTTTGTATTCCAGCAAAGCTGCTTGGTCAGGCAAACCCTGATCTGGATGCAGCCTGGAAAAGCTTCTATACGAACAATCGGCAGGAAGCACGAACCCTTTTTCAGAAAGCAAGCAAAGAATCATCATCAAAAGCTGAAGCCCAATTTGGCCTTTCCCTTCTGGCTACTGTAGATAAGACCCATGAAGAAGCCTTCGCTGCCTATGTTCAGTTTGCTGAAGCACACCCAAATCATCAACCCTATACGGTAGCACTTTGGAGCACTCCCTCCATAATGGGTGGTTCCGGCAAAAAAAGCTCCGCACAACTTAAATTTTTAAAAGGGCTTATTGCTGAGCAGAAAACAGATGGTACCCTTCGTGCTTTGGCTCACAGTTCACTTGGTGATCATTATGATTTATCCAACCAGTTAAAGGAAGCCGAGAAAGAATTTAGCCAGATAGGTGCGCTTGTTGACTGGCAGATAGTAGGGGAGTTTGAAAACATCTCCGCCAGTGGTTTCAACAAAGACTATTCACCAATTCATCAGGCTGACAGCAAAACTGCTTTCCGGAATAAAAGTGGTGCTGCTGTATATTGGTTTGATCTTCCAGCTTACCGTACAAATCGCTGGATTGATTTCAACTATCATTTTTTTACCCATAATTCTGTAATTTACGCCCAGACTTTTGTCAACAGCCCATCTGAACAAGAGGTACAACTGCGTGTAGGTGTATCCGGGTCCTTAAAAGCATGGATAAATGATGCTCTTGTAATGTCAGAGCAGGAAGAGCGAAATAACGATCTCGACACTTACCTGGCAAAAGTAAAGTTAAAGAAAGGGTATAACCGCGTACTGATACAAATTGCCGAAAGCTATGCAGGACGTTCCAACTTTATGGCTCGCCTTACTGACGGTACCGGTAAACCTTTAAGTGGTCTTTCCTTCTCCAAGTCAGCACAATCTTACAGCAAGGAAATGAGCTACCAAGCTGTAGCACTTCCAATGTTCGCTGAAGAGTATTTTGAGCAGCTTGTTAAAAAGGAGCCGACAAAGGTACTGAACCACTTGCTCCTGGGGCAAATTTACCTTCGTAATGAGAAGAAGTATGAAGCCCGGAAGGCTTTCCTGGCAGCCCAGAAGCTGGCACCGGAGTCAAGCTACATCATGACCCAACTAATCGACCTTTACCAGCGCGAAAATAACAGAACACAATTGGCTACAGCCCTGGAGTGGCTAAAGGACAATGATCCGGAGAATCCTCTCTCGCTAAACCTGCTTTTTAATGAGGAAGTAAAGAAAGAGAATTCTCAAACGGCAACGGCCATTCTAAAGCAGATTGAGAGCATGAATGCCGACAAAGAAGATATTTACCTCAAGCGTCTGCAGCTGGCTTACCTGGACAAGAAGGAGAAAGAGATAATTTCCATTGCAGAGCAGGCTTATGCGGCCTACCCTGAAAACGCTGATTTCGTAAAACTGAAGTACCTGGTAGAGAAATCAGTAAAGAAGAATACGTCCTCTTCTGTAAACGTTCTCAAGAGCTTCCTGAAGAACAACAATCACTTTACCAGTGCTGAATTACTGGCCGAGGATTACTTTGAAAAGGGAAAAGTAAGTGATGGTTTAAAAATCTACCTGTCAGCTATTCAAAATGAGCCCGTATCTGTTGGATACCAGTACAAGGTAGGTAACATTTATGCAAGCCTCCAGGATTATAAAAAGGCCGAGGAGGCCTATCATAAAGCGCTGCGTCTTTCGCCTTATGATGGCGACTACTATGCCCAGCTTGCTAAAACACAGCAGGCCATGGGCAAGAAAGAGGAGGCTGTTTCTTCCTATAAAAAAGCCATCTCCTTTAACTCCACGGACTTTGGCAGCATCAAAGAACTACGCAAACTAGAAGATAAAAAGGATGTTTTCGATTACTTTCCGGCACAGGATGTATACGCGCTTTATAAAGCAGCACCTGGTTCCGATGCATATCCAGAGGATAAAGCTCTGATCCTGCACGATGAAGTGCAGCGTGTAGTATACGAAGGGGGAGCCTCTGAAGAGAAGCGGATATACCTGATGAAGATCCTGAATGCCAGGGGCATTGATGACTGGAAGGAGTATAACATCCCCTACAGCAATGATCAGCGGCTGGTAATTGAAAAGGCGGAGGTTATCAAAGCTAACGGAACAAAAGTGCCTGCTGAGACCAACCAGAACCAGGTGGTTTTCACTAACCTGGAAGTAGGGGATGGCCTTCATGTGACATACCGCCTGCAGAACTTTCATCAGGGCAGGCTAGCCTCTCATTTCTGGGATAAATATTACTTTACCCATGGTATGCCTTACCTTACAACGCGATACAGCCTTCTGGTCTCGCCAAAGGTAAAGTTTCAGTATAAAGTAAACCAGCAACCAATTGAGCCAAAAGTAACAAAACCTGATGCGGATTTCGATCTGTATGTATGGGAGAAAGAAAAAGTATCAGCACTTAAGTATGAGGACAAAATGCCCGTGCTGGCGGACATAGGACAAACACTCTACCTGTCTTCATTACCGGACTGGAACTACGTGGCTAACTGGTATTCTGATCTGGCTTCGGCAAAGGCCAAAGGAGATTATGAAGTAAAAGAGGTGGTTGCAGAGCTTTTTAAAGACAAGGCCGGTTTAAGTCCTGAGGAAAAAGTGAAAGCTATTTACGACTACATTATCACCAACATTACTTACAGTTCTGTATCATTCCGTCAGAGTGGCCTTGTACCACAAAAAGCTTCTGTTGTTTTGAATACCCGAATGGGCGACTGTAAAGATGTTTCTACCCTGTTTGTTGCCATGTGTAATGAAGTAGGAATCAAGGCAAACCTGGTACTTGTGAATACCCGTGATAATGGTTTGAATGATATGGAGCTACCTTCCATAGAGTTTAATCATTGTATTGCCAGAGTAGACCTTGCAGGTAAAACGCATTACCTTGAGCTGACATCTAACTTCCTGCCGTTCGGAAGCCTCTACAGCGATATGTTGAATTCACGCATCCTTGAGATCAGTGAGACAAGCAATCCATCGCTTCAACTGGGATATTTAAACCCACAGGTGCGAAAGGCAAATAACATATCCCGCGACACGAAGATCAAGGTAGAGGGGAAGAGCCTGGTGATAAGTGAAGAGAACACGAATACGGCATCTATTGCTGCTTACCTTAAATCCAGGTACCGACACCTTAGCAGCAAGGAACGTGAGAAGGAGATATTGGATGGCATCAAAACAATTTATCCAAATGTGGCAATGAGCAAGTTAGTGTTTACTGGGCTTGACGGTACGGAAGACACTGTAACCAGCAGCATCGAGTACACCATAGACAATGTAATTACTGAAGTAGGAGGCATGTCACTGTTCGCTCTGCCATGGAGCAGCAAAGCATCAGCAAGTGACTATGTACTGAATACTGATGAGCGCTCTTTCCCGATAGACCTGAGCCAGAACGTGTACACTGACAAGGACAGAGAGGTGATCACTATTGTACTGCCTGCTAACAAAAAGCTGGTAGAGGTGCCAAAAACGGTTACTTATAGCTGTGAATATGCAGACTATACCCTATCATGCAAACTTAACGGGCAGACGCTACAGTTTGTGCGTGAGCTGAAGTATAAGCAGGATGTAATACCTGCTAAGGGTGTAAAAGCGTTCGGGGACTTCTACAAGAAAGTAATTGAAGCCGATTCAAAGCAGATTGCCTTAAAATAGTTTTCTGTTAGCATTTGATTTAAAGAGGGGAAGGAAACTTTCCCTCTTTTTATTTCCATATCAGAATGAGGGTTCCGGCCAGGATTGTACCCATACCTAATAAAAGCCTGGGGGTAAGCGGCTCCTTAAGTATAAAATATGATAGTAGAACTGTTACAACTATACCTGCCCGATCTATGGTTGCAACCATTGAAACGTTGGCGGTTTTCAGAGCCTTAAAATATAATATCCAATATACTGCTGTACACAAGCCTGCCAATACAAGCCACAACATTGTCTTATTGTCTACAGAACGAACGCCGCTAAGTGCACCAGCATACCAGGCATTAGCAACCACCATGGCTAGTAATACGCTTGTTCTAATAACAAGCGCCACATGCTCGTTGGCACTTCCCATTCCCATCTTGGCAAACACCATTGCTACACCTCCTGTAAGCATAGCCATGATTGCATAACTTAGCCACTGTTCCATCGAATCTTCCTGTTCTGATTTAAGGGTGCAATACTACAGCAAGTTTTCAGGATTGTGGTTAAACTGTAAAATTTATTTTAGAGTGGACCAGAGGCTTTTACTAAGAGGGCATTGTCTGAAGTTTTTACGTAGATTAAGTTAAGTATAGAAACCATGCAAAATACAGCCTCTTTCCGCTTTTACGGTGCCCTTAATGACTTCTTAAGATCCAGGGAGAGAGGGAAGGAACTGGAATACACATTTAATAGCGCGCCCGCAGTGAAGGATGCCATCGAGGCAATTGGTATCCCGCATCCGGAGGTGCAGGCGATTCTGGTTAATGAGAAGCCAGTAGGATTTTCGCAGCCCTTGCTGGCAGGAGATAGAGTAGAGGTTTACCCGTACTCCTCAACCATGAACTGGCCAGCAGATTATGCACTAGTCACAACTTGCAGAAAATCAAATAGGTTTGTCTTAGACGTTCACTTGGGTACACTTGCCAAGTCGCTAAGGATGCTTGGCTTTGATTGCTACTATAGAAGGGATCTGTCTGATAAAAGAATAGCTGAGATAGCCCAGGAAGAGCAGCGTATCGTGCTAACGCGGGATGTAGGATTGCTGAAGCAGAAGACCATTGAACGTGGATATTGGTTACGATCACAGCAAACAGAGGAGCAGCTAAATGAAGTAATGCAGCGCTATAACCTGCTCGATGAGCTTGATCCGTTAACGAGATGTTTAGTGTGTAATACGTTTATAAAGCAGGTGGAAAAGCAGGAAATTTTAAATAAAGTACCACCAAAGACAAGGCTGTACTTTGAGGAGTTCTACCAGTGCCCCTCCTGTGAAAAAGTTTACTGGAAAGGTTCCCACTATGAGCGGATGCTGCAGTATATCGCGCATGTAAAGCAGAATTTCACGTCATAAATCTGCTTGTCTTTTAAATTGTACAATTCCGTTATAGAAAACAGCTGTTAAGGTATTAGGAAGCGGTTTAGGCTTAACCTGATGGCAATGCAGGTTTTTTATCTAAGGCAATATTTTGTACTTTTGCATTCGAAACAACTTCTTTTTAACCGTGGCTCCCTTTGCGGAGCTCTTAAAAAATCACTATAAAACAGTAGTATGCATACAGATAACGTAGCTATCCTGGGTACAGGTAATCTCGGAAAATCAATTGCTGAAGGACTCCTTAGCAATGGTCAGTATCAGCCGGAAAATATCTATGTAACCAGGAGAAACACGAAGTCATTACAGAGCCTTAAAGATAAAGGTGTGCAGGTTACCAGCGACAATACATTTGCTGTAAAAAACTGCCGCTATATCTTACTTTGCGTACAACCAGCGCACCTGGACAATGTATTGCAGGAAATTGTTCCTTACCTGAACCCTGAGAAGCACGTGTTGCTAAGCGTGATTGCAGGTATAACAATCGACTATATCAAAGACATAGTAGGTGATTTTGCTATTGTTCGCAGTATGCCAAATACCGCCATTGCCGTGCAACAGTCTATGACCTGCCTGTCATTCAATGATAAAGCTGCCCAGGTAGAAGATGAAGTAAAAGAGATTTTTAACTGTGTGGGTGAGACTCTTGTAATAGAGGAGGAGTTGATGGCTGGAGCTACTGTGCTTTGCTCCAGTGGTATAGCTTTTAACATGCGTTTTATTCGTGCCGTAACACAGGGTGGTATTCAGTTGGGCCTGGATGCTGAGGACGCACAGAAAATTGCTGTACAGGTTAGTAAAGGTGCCTCTACCTTGCTTACTATAAATAAATCGCACCCTGAGCAGGAGATTGACAAAGTAACTACTCCGGAGGGTTGTACGATTACGGGTCTCAACGAGATGGAACACCAGGGCCTGAGCTCTGCCGTTATCAAGGGACTTGTGGGATCTCATAGAAGAATACTAGACCTGAAAGAGCAGCGCGAAAAAGAAGCTGCCCTGTAGTTCTTATTAAGTATGTTGTTCTGTGGCAGTACCGTAGCATTTTCTTCGGTTTATGCTGCTGCAGAACAACATGCTGTTTTTATAAGGTAAGACTTTGCCAAGTTAAAGCCTTGCTTTCTCCTGAACTAATACCCCCTAATTTACTGCATCTCAATACAGCGCGCGCAGAAGATCTGGCGTTGCTGCTAAACTATTGTTTTACAAATCAAACAAAGTATGGATTATCAGCCACAGCTGGTTGTTGTTAAAGTTGGCTCCAATGTGTTAACACAAGAGGATGGCTCACCAGACAGACAACGCATGGCTTCTCTTGTCAAGCAAATTGTTTTTCTGAAAGAAAAAGGCATTCAGGTAGTGCTTGTATCATCAGGGGCAGTGGCCTTTGCAAGAAACAACATCAAGATAGAAGAAAAAACAGAGTCTGTTGTACGGAAGCAAATACTGGCCTCCGTTGGACAAATAGATATTGTGCAATCCTATAAGGAGCTATTCCAGCAGGAAGGGCACCAGATAGCTCAAATCGTGGTAACTCCGCAGGATTTCCTTTCGCGCCGTCACTACCTAAACATAAAAGAATGCCTGTTGGGGCTGCTGAACCACAATATAATTCCCATCATTAATGAGAATGACGCCGTTGCTGTAACAGAACTGATGTTCACCGACAACGATGAACTGGCAAGTATGACTGCTGCCATGATAGATGCAGATACATTGATCCTGCTCACAAACGTGGATGGAATTTACAGTGGAAACCCGAATGATCCGGATGCAAAATTGATTGAACGTGTAGGTAGAAGGTCTTCCGGCATGGAGCGCTACATTGCCTCTTCTAAGTCTACATTTGGTCGTGGTGGTATGGGCAGTAAGATGAAGATGGCGAAGAAAGCAGCTTATCTTGGGATACATGTTTACATAGCCAACGGCAACAGGGATGATGTGCTGGCTGACTTTTACAACCACCAATTAAAGGCCACCTATTTTGAGCCTCACTCTTCCAAAGCAAACCCGAAGAAATGGGTAGCGCACAGTGACAACTATACCAAAGGGGAGGTGATTATCAATGAGGGAGCAAAGGAAGCCTTACATGCAGAAGATGCCGCGAGCCTTCTTCCTGTCGGAGTTGTTGGGATCATCGGTAACTTTTCTAAAGGGGACATTATCCGGATCAAGAATGAAAGCGGAGAAAGGCTGGGAATCGGAAAAGCAGAGTATGGCTCTAAAAAAGCTTTGCAACAGATGGGCCTAAGCAACCAAAAGCCTATCATTCATTACAATTATCTTTATTTATTTAAATATCACACCCTATAGTTATGGCTTTGCAACAGGTTTTTAAAAACGCCAAACTGGCGAGCAGGAAGCTCAATTTGTTATCAGAAGATAAAGTAAAGCAGGTGCTGGAGAGTCTTGCTGCCAGAGCCATACAGGCAACTGATGAAATTTTGGCGGCAAACAAGAATGATCTTGAGCGGATGAGTGCGGATGATCCAAAGTATGATCGCCTAAAGCTGAATAAAGAGAGAATAGAAGGTATTGCCGCTGACATTCATAATGTTGCCAGCTTGCCTTCCCCTTTAGGTAAAATTCTCTCTGAGCGCACCTTGGAGAATGGACTGGAAATGAAGAAAGTTTCTGTACCACTTGGTGTGATCGGTATAATATATGAGGCGCGACCAAACGTAACTTTTGATGTGTTCAGCCTGTGCCTTCGGTCTGGCAATGCCCTGCTTTTGAAAGGAGGTAGTGATGCCAAAGATTCGAATGCCGCCATTGTGAAAATCATACATGAGGTGCTGGAGCAAAATGGGGTAGAGAAGAATATTGTGCAGTTGCTTCCGCCTGATCGGGAGGCAACGCACGCGATGCTTCATGCGGTAGATTATGTAGACATTATTATTCCACGGGGCAGCCAGGGGCTTATCAACTATGTGCGTGAGAATTCTAAAGTGCCGGTTATAGAAACCGGGGCGGGTATTGTGCATACCTATTACGATGAGTTTGCAGCTCTCTCCAAAGGTAAAGACATCATTATCAATGCAAAAACCCGTCGGGTTAGCGTTTGTAATGCACTGGACTGCCTGGTAATTCATGAAGACCGCTTGCCTGATCTGGCTGAAATAGGTCAGGGATTATCTGAAAAAGGAGTAAAAATATATGCCGATGGCCCCGCATATGCAGCCCTTAAAGATTCCTACCCAAAGGACGAATTACACACGGCAACGGAAGAGCATTTTGGTACGGAGTTCCTGTCGCTGAAAATGTCGGTAAAAACTGTTAAAGGATTGCATGAAGCCATTGAGCATATCAACACTTTTACCTCTCAGCATAGTGAGGCTATCATCTCAGAAAACGAAGACCATGTCAATCACTTTCTGAAAGCTGTTGATGCTGCTGCAGTTTATGCCAATACATCTACAGCCTTTACCGATGGAGCACAGTTTGGATTGGGCGCTGAAATTGGAATCAGTACGCAAAAGCTGCACGCCCGTGGACCTATGGCTTTGGATGAACTAACAAGTTACAAGTGGATAGTGAAAGGCAGTGGACAAGTGAGGGGTTAAACCCAAGATACCGTTACAATTTAAGAAGAGCCGTTAAGAAATTAACGGCTCTTCTTATTTCTGCGTCTTCCTTTTAACACCTCTTACAGGTGAAGCTGTCAATGGATCTTCCGGCCAATGGTGTTTTGGATATCGGCCACGCAGGTCCTTTCGTACGTCAAAGTAGCCTGTTGTCCAGAAGCTCCTGAGGTCGCGGGTAACTTGTACGGGTCGTGAGGCAGGAGAGAGAAGATGCAGGAGTAAAGGCGTTTTACCACCTCCTATCAGTGGCGTATCGAGTAAACCAAAGACCTCCTGCAGTCGCACAGCCAGCACCGGTGCCTCAGGATTGGAATAATCAAGAGGAATTTTAGATCCTGTCGGCACTTCATAATACTCAGGTGCAAGTCTCTCCATTTCCTGTTGCTGTGCCCATGAGAGGTTGCTCAGTAAAATCTCCTTTAAATTCAATTTGCTTACCTGTTCCAGGGATCGCATACCGTGCAGGTGAGGGCCAAGCCATTCTTCTATACTTTCATTTAAGTTTTTATCCGACACATCTGGCCAGTTAGCAGGATGGAGTAGGTGTAGGTAAGCTAATCGTTGCCGTGTCCGTTCTGCCTCAACAGACCATTGTAAGCGTTCTATTCCTCTTTCCCTAAGTACCTCTAGCAGTACTTCAAGTATCTTATTGGGATCCGGGGTGGATAGTGCTTTTTCTTCCAGAATAATAGCACCTAATCTTAAAAATCTTTTAGCTATGATACGATCTGTAGCACTATCCCATCTTACTTCCTGAGTTTCTTCTGCCTGATCCAGAAAGTGCTCCAGTACTTCTTCTTTTGTAATAGGTGCAGCTAATAAAACCCGCGGTTGCTTTCCTAGATCCAGGTGAGCAATTCCATAGTATTCTGCTTCGCCAAATAACTCTGTTGGTAACAAAGCCCGGTGTCCGGAAATGAGCCTAACCCGCCCGGAGCTTTCCCGTTGTGCCAGCCGGTCAGGATAAGCAAGTGCCGTGAGAATACCGGCATGATCAGGTGCTATGGTTTTATGCTGCTCACGTATGCGCTGGCGTAAGTGCTGCGCCTGGTCCCGTACCCTTCTCAGAGCATTTTCATCAATAGTATAACCCGGTACAGGAGGGCGTTTTCCGCTGATAATTTCAAGGCGCAGGTGGAGGTCAGGCTGCGCATTCCCCCAGTTTCCCTGAATAGGTTTGATTACATCCTTCTCCGAGAGCAAAGCTGCGAGGGCACATGCTGTTGCACCTAATCCCAATTGGGTGCCCCGTATGACCAGGTGGCCCAGGCGAGGAGGGAGACCTAGAGGAGCAAGGGCCTTTCCATGTGCAGTTGGTTTACCCGTTTTGTTAATTGCCTCCAGGCGAAGCAGGAGCTCCTTAGCAAGATGCATGGCCGCGGCAGGAGGAACATCTAACCATGAAAGGGACGCAACATCTTTAATACCCCAAATCGCCAGTTCCAGGGCCAGACCTGTTAAATCAGCTTCACAAATTTCTGGTGTTTGCCTTTCCGGCAACTGTAGCTGATCAGCTGTAGACCATAACCGGTAACAGGTTCCGGGTGCCAGACGCCCCGCCCGCCCACGGCGTTGGTCGGCTGCTGCCTTTGAAACAGGAATAGTTACCAGCGTAGTAAGCCCGGTGCGCGGTACAAATTCAGGCACACGGGCATACCCGCCGTCTACTACAATTCTTACTCCCTCAATAGTCAAGCTGGTTTCTGCGATGCTTGTAGCCAATACCACTTTTCTTCGTCCTGCAGGCGCAGGTTGAATGGCAGCTACCTGTTTCGAAAGAACCAGATCACCATGTAGTAAATGTAGATCTGTAGCAGGAGAGAGGGTGTTATCAAGCTTTTCAGCAACTCTGCGCATTTCTCCCATGCCAGGCAAAAAGACCAGTACGTCTCCTTCTGAATGCTGATCCAGTGCCTGCCGAATGGTTTTAGGAACAAGGTTCACTAATCGCTCGGAAGGCCAGTTCCCTGCTGCGGCCACTTCGGCATTGGTTAGGTAGTGCGTCTCAACAGAATATAGCCGACCTTCACTACGCACCACTGGAGCCTTTAACCACTTGCCAATGGAAGCAGCATCTAGGGTAGCACTCATGATAAGCAGGCGCAGGTCAGGCCTTAGCACAGCCTGTGTATCCAAAGCAAGAGCCAGGCCTAAATCGGCTTGCAGGCTTCGTTCGTGGAATTCATCAAAAATAACAGCGGCAATTCCTTCCAAGGCAGGATCTTCCTGAAGCAGCCTTGTTAAGATACCCTCGGTCACTACCTCGATTTTAGTTTGTGCTGAAACCACATGTTCCATTCTGATCCAGTAGCCAACTGTCTGGCCCAGGGGTTCGCCCAAAAGATCAGCCATACGCTGTGCGGCAGCCCGGGTAGCTAAACGGCGTGGCTCAAGCACCAGAATTTTACCTTCTTTTCGCCATGCTGCCTGTAGTAAAGCCAAAGGAACTAACGTAGTCTTTCCAGCCCCGGGAGGCGCTTCCAATACGCCCCGCATATTTGATTCAAGGGTGGAGAGCAACTCCGGCAGAACCTCTGTTACCGGAAACTGCGGCAAACCAGGAAAGGTGTTAGTCGCTAAAGTCATCCAGCCAAAGTTCTGTATTCTGAACGAAAAATCATTGGTTTACCTACACAGAAGTGGCGAAAAGGGATAAGAAAGTCGGGTAAAAGGGCCATTAAACAGGTAAAGTGAATTATGCGTTGTATTGAAGGTATGTATAACTAGAAAACAAAAGGTAACTATGAAATTAAATCGATACTCATTTTCGGTTCTCGTGCTTTTAACAAGCATGCTTTTTTGTAATAGCTGTCAGGAGCAGAGGAACAAGGAAAATGTAAGTGACCCTCCTAATCCTGCCAACGTCGCAGGTTATGTTACAGACTCTACAAGCTTATACGACCAGGTGGCGATTGAGACTATCCTCCAAACAGACACAATGCAGTTCCGGGATCAAACAACAGAGGCTTTTAAGGAAGCTTTCGAGCAGGCTCTAATCAACTATTTACAACTTCAGGAAGCACTCGCCCAGAACGATCTGGCGAAAGCGGACCAATTTGCTTCCGAAATGCTGGGCAGCTTAAGAGCCACAGATGTAAACGACCTGCAGGAGGAAGCAAAAGCTTTCTGGGCTGAAAAGAAGCTTTTTCTGGAAGAGCATCTCCGTATGCAGCGTGAAATGGAGGACATGCAAAGAATCAAAGAAAACTTTATATACATCTCCACTGCGATGATAAAAGCTGTAAATGCTTTTGGAAGTAGCTCGGAGCTTTATGTTATGTACTGCCCATTGGTAAATGAACGTCGTGGTGCCTACTGGCTTAGTAAAACAAATGAAGTAAGAAACCCATATGGGGCGGATGCTTTTTTGGAGTGTGGTGAGGTAAAAAAAATACTCAGATAAAAAGCTGCTGCACTTTCCTAATTACTCCGCTTAATAAAGTGAGAAAGCAGTTCGTAAGAATGTACTCTTGCTTCATGGTCATAAATATGTGAGGTTACCATTAGCTCATCTGCCTGGGTTATTTCTATAAATTCACCTAAGCCTTTCTTCACTGTTTCCGGACTACCGATGAAGGCATAGCGAAGCATCTGTTGCACGGCGTACTTCTCAGAAGCATTCCATAAGCTCTCCATATCACTGGCAGGTGGCTGCATTTGATTAGGCGTTCCCCTTATCACATTAAGGAAAGAGGTGTAAAGCGTTGTGGCAAGCCTGTTTGCTTCTTCATCAGTATCAGCAGCTACAACATTGACACCGACCATGGCATATGGTTCCTTCAGGTGCTCTGAAGGCTTGAAGTTTTCACGATACAGTTTCAGGGCAAAGTGTAAGGCCTGTGGTGCAAAATGACTGGCAAAGGCAAAGGGTAAACCAAGTATAGCTGCCAGCTGTGCGCTATAGGTACTGGAGCCTAAAAGCCAGACTGGTATATCTAAGCCCTCACCGGGCACAGCTCTTACTTTAGAGGGTTCTTTGGGAGCCAGGTAATGCATCAGTTCGGCCAGGTTCTCCGGGAAATCTGTGTCTGCCGCTCTTAAGTCGCGACGTAGCGCCATAGCTGTAAGCTGATCAGTACCTGGGGCACGACCAAGACCCAGATCAATCCTGTCGGGATACAACGATTCCAATGTGCCGAACTGTTCTGCTACAACGAGAGGGGCATGGTTTGGTAACATTACACCACCCGAGCCAACCCGGATTTTAGAGGTACCTCCTGCAATATGGCTGATCAGTACAGCCGTGGCAGAACTGGCAATACCAGGCATATTGTGGTGCTCCGCCAGCCAATACCTGTTAAAGCCGAACTTTTCTGCATTTTGAGCCAGGTTCAGGCTGTTTTTAAAAGAGTCTGATGCTGTTTTACCGGAAAGGATAGGTACAAGGTCCAGAATAGAAGCCGGAGTGTCTTTAAGTGTTTTTTTAGAATGGTCTGTCACGTTTTCTTTTAAGTATGATATTAAATAATAATCCGGTAGCAGCCTATATAAGCTGCTACCGGACTTATACTTGCTTGGGTTATTAGCAGCCGTCTACGCCGCAGCTTCCTCCTTCAGATTTTACCTCCTGAAGCGCAGGAGTTATTTGCTGGAAAGCCTTCAGGAACGTATCTGCAGGTTGTGCCCCCCTTACAAGGTACTGATCATTGATAATAAAAGATGGTACTCCTGTAATGCCGGCAGCCTGTGCAAAACTCTCCATCTCACGTACTTCCACACGTCCCTCATCTCCCTCAAAGAATCCTTCGAGTCGTTCAGCAGGAATACCATTCTCTAGGCCGATCTTTGTCAGAACCTTGGTATCATTCATGTTGTTGCCGTCCGTGAAGTTGCTCTTGAACAATTCATTGGCAACAGCTTCCTGTACTCCGTATTCATCTGCCAGCCAGATAAGCCTATGGCCGTTAAACGTATTGTTTATAACCATACCGGGAGAGAAATTAAATATAATTCCTTCCGCAGTGCCACTCTCCTTCATTTGCGTATCCATTTCACCCAGTTTTGGTAAAATAGCCTCTCCGTAATTATTTCTAAAATAATCTTTTCTGGTGATACCGCTTTCGGGGATGCTTGCATTCAACTCAAAAGCTTTGAAGTTGATATCAAACTCATACTTGTCTTCTACAGCTTCAATAGCTTTTTTTAAACGACGTTCCCCTACATAGCACCAGGGGCAGTTTATGTCTGAAACGATGTCGATCTTTATTTTCTGTTTTGTCATATCTGTACATTTATTTGCTCCTGGTTAACTGGATCAGGAACAGTATTTATCTTCCAAAGTATACATTAGTATACTTACTAGGGGGTGCTGCAATTTGCACCCCAATGCCTTGCATAATCAACGTAATCTTAACAGTAGTAAATTAAGTATCGTTTCAATACTAGGTTACCTTTAGTAACTTAAAGTTATTTATTAACTTTGGTAGTGTCAAGAAGGTATTTAACAGGAACGTAGGAACATGGGAGTAACTAAAGCTGAGGACCAGCGGGTTAGGATTCAGAAAAAAATTGAAAAAGTACTCACAGCCAGGCAGGAGGAAGAGCAGTGTTGTCCGGTGAAGGATATTCTTGCCCGATTTGGAGATAAATGGTCTATTTATGCTATTCTGATGCTAGGAAAGCATGAAACGCTTAGGTTTAACGAACTCAAGGGTTTGATTGCTGGCATTTCGCAACGTATGCTTACAGTAACCTTGCGTGCTCTTGAGGAAGATGGACTTGTAAACAGGAATTCATTTCCTGAAATACCGCCCCGGGTAGAATATTCTCTCACTTCTCTGGGGCAAAGCCTGTTATTGCAGTTACTTAAATTGGCTGACTGGGCTAAACTAAACATACACCAGATTCTGGAGGCGCGGGAGCGTTATAATAAAAAATAAAACTGTGAAGGTTGGTAACCGGCTGTATAACAAATGCATAGCTGATTTCTCTTTTCCCCAATGTAAAAAATGGAACGTTGTGGCGCTGCAAACACTTTTGGATGTACCCTGAAGAATTACTTTATACTACATGCACGTATATTTTGCATCAATAAACTCTGGAAGCAACGGAAATTGCTATTATATCGGGAATAATCGGGAAGCTGTTCTCGTGGATGTTGGAATCTCCTGTCGGGAGGTAGAAAAGCGAATGAAACGCCTTGGTTTATCTATGCGAAAGGTGAAAGCGATCTTTATCTCTCATGAACATTCTGATCATATTCGTGGCGTTCCCGTCCTAGCCAAAAAGTATCAAATTCCTGTTTATATAACAGAAGGTACAAAAGCTTATTCCAGGACGGATTTCAATGGAGTGTATACCTTGCCTTTTTTCTCGGAGCAAGCAGTACAGATTGGTGAATTCACTATTTTGCCTTTTGCTAAGTTACATGATGCCTATGATCCACATAGCTTTTTAATTACTTATAAAGGAGTACAAATTGGTGTGTTCACAGACATTGGCTCTCCTTGTAATAACCTTATTAAGTATTTTAGTCAGTGCAACGCAGCTTTTCTGGAGGCAAACTATGATGAGGACTTATTGGAGCGGGGGCATTACCCTTATTATTTGAAGAAGCGTATAAGAGGGGGCAAAGGACATCTTTCCAACAGGCAGGCACTTGCTCTTTTTACAGCCTGTAAGCCTTCTTATATGAGCCACTTGTTATTGTCACATTTGTCTAAGGATAATAATTGCCCTGATTTAGTGAAAGAACTCTTTACATCACAAAGTGAATCAACAGAGGTAATTGTAGCCTCACGTTACCAGGAGTCAGCTGTTTTTTGTATCAGTTGTACCGATGTCCACCATGCAGCATTGCAGGAAGGTGTGGAAATTGATTTAGGTAAGTATGCTTCAGTTTATAAGGAACAGCAGGAGGTGCCAACCAGTATCTTTGGAAAGCAGTTACAGTTGTTCGAGTAAAGGGTAGTTAATTTCATCTCGTGCTTTTGAAACTGCATCCCTGTAAAGATAAATTAAAAAGAAAATCCGCCCCATAAAGGGCGGATTTTACTTGGGGTAATTAACTAACCAATATATTTTCTGTTTGAAAATCCATCCATCTACTTATGCTGATTAAACCTTTTTATAGAATAGGGTTTAAATTTAGCACTACTGCTGCATATCAAAGCAAAGAATAAAAATATGAGCCAATTGGCCGCAGCAGCTGAAAAGCAAAAAAGGAGTGGACATTTGTGTTACTGCTGCTCAGAAGACATTGCCTTCCTCATAGCAGTAGGATACTGCGAAGAAAACAGCAGATTAAAGAAATTTGACGATATCAGGGGCCTTTCGTGAGGCTGGAGTGTTTCCCACAGTCGCTTCCAGAGAAGGGATGTTCACTAAGTTTAAAGTCAAAGTTATACTGTGGGGGGTATAGCTGTGCTAGAACAGCCTGAAATAATGGGATAAGTAAAGACTTCTTTAACTGTAAAACAGCTTCTGTTTCACCTGATTCTAACTCTCCGGCTGATAAGATAAAGTCCGGGTCTTCTGAATTATTAAGAGAAAGAATAGATTGGCATGGAGCAACAGGAGCTGCCTGTGCATTACCTGAAGTACATAAAGTGATCGCAAAGCATAGCAAAGCAGCTAACAGAGCGCCAAATTTATGAATCAGATATATAGCCGGTATTCTCACTGTAGTAAAGAAAAGGACTTCCGCTAATTAAAGCAATCGTTTTATCAATTATATTTTGTCTTTCCTATATAGAGCCGTAAAAACTGATATAAGTAGGAGACTTGTCATGCTGTCTTACTTTTATTATCAGGAGTATACGGGCTTCTTCTACTAAAGATGAAGAAGTAGCTTCTTTTTCTCCTGCAAGTACTGATACGAAAAAATCAGGTAGACCTAACTGAAGTACGATTAGCACTAAATCCCCTGCTCACTTTACGGCGGGGGAATTATTTCCTGTTTAAAATACTATTTCTCATAAAGGAACCAAAGCCTGCAGACCCTGTTAAAACTCCAATTCACCTGTTGTCGTTTCATGAGTTATAAGTACAGCACTTAAATTAAGTGGTGGCGATTTTCACATATGTAACTCCAAATTATGCACAATAAGGTATATTCAGGCAGTCCTTTTCCTTTGGGAGCCACATGGGATGGTAAAGGAACCAATTTTGCTTTGACAGCAATAAACGCTACAGGTGTAGAGTTGTGCCTGTTTTCTGATGAAAATGCTAAGAAAGAAAGTGAAACTATAAAGCTCACAGAACGAACCCACCAGGTGTGGCATATTTATATTCCAGGTGTCAAACCCGGGCAGCTTTACGGGTACAGGGTGGATGGGCCGTATGATCCTATGAATGGACATCGTTTCAATCGTAATAAGCTACTGATAGACCCTTACGCCAAAGCTATTGCCGGAACCATACGGTGGCACGATTCCCTCTTTGGGTATAAGCTGGGTCATCCTGATAAAGACCTGAGCTTCAGTAAGCAAGATAGTGCACCCTACTTGCCGAAATCAGTAGTAATTGACACGCGTTTTGACTGGGAAGGGGACAGTCGACCTAAGACGGCCTATTATAAATCTGTAATTTATGAAGCCCATGTCAAAGGCTTCACAAAACTTCACCCGGAAATACCCAAAGAGATAAGAGGCACTTATGCAGCTCTGGCTCACCCTGTAACATTGGAGTATCTAAAGAAGCTTGGAATTACGGCCATAGAGCTAATGCCCGTGCACCACTTCGTTACAGACCGACACCTTGATGAAAAGGGGCTCACAAACTACTGGGGTTATAACAGTATAGGATTCTTTGCTCCGGATGTCCGCTATTCCAGCACAGGTGTACTGGGTGAGCAGGTAGTGGAGTTCAAGAACATGGTAAAAGCGCTTCATAAAGAGGGAATTGAGGTGATACTTGACGTTGTGTATAATCACACGGCAGAGGGAAATCATATGGGCCCAA
This sequence comes from Pontibacter locisalis, assembly GCF_042684605.1. Classification (NCBI taxonomy): domain Bacteria; kingdom Pseudomonadati; phylum Bacteroidota; class Cytophagia; order Cytophagales; family Hymenobacteraceae; genus Pontibacter; species Pontibacter locisalis. Next base: position 130,151 of record NZ_JBHULU010000001.1, on the reverse strand, counting down.
CTCTTTCCTTCAAGGGAATAGACAATGCTTCTTACTATCGGCTTATTGGCGAAGGCAGGTATTATATGGATTATACCGGAACAGGTAATACCATGAATACCATGCAACCGAACGTATTGCGGCTCATAATGGATAGTTTGAGGTATTGGATACTGGAGATGCATGTGGATGGATTCCGTTTTGACCTTGCTGCCTCACTTGCCCGGGAGCTACACGCAGTTGACCGACTTAGTGCATTCTTCGATATTATTTACCAGGATCCTGTTATTTCTCAGGTGAAACTTATTGCAGAGCCTTGGGATGTAGGAGAGGGTGGTTACCAGGTTGGAGGATTCCCTCCTGGCTGGACAGAGTGGAATGGGAAGTACCGTGACTGTATACGTGACTACTGGCGCGGATCGGACAGTATGTTAGCGGAATTTGCAGAACGTTTTACGGGAAGCTCTGACTTATACCAGGATAATCTTCGCCGGCCTACAGCTAGCATCAACTTCGTAACTGCACATGATGGTTTCACACTGAACGACCTTGTTTCTTACAATGAAAAACACAACAAAGCGAATGGCGAGCAAAACAAGGACGGAGAAAGCCACAACCGTTCCTGGAATTGCGGTATAGAGGGACCTACGGATGATCCGAAGGTGATCGCATTGCGTGACAAACAGAAGCGAAATTTTCTGACGACTCTTTTCTTATCACAGGGAGTTCCTATGCTTTTAGCCGGAGATGAATTCGGCCGAAGTCAAAAGGGCAACAACAACGCCTACTGTCAGGATAATGAGATTTCATGGATTGACTGGAACCACATCGATTCAGACTTGCTTGAGTTTACGCGTAAGCTAATTCATTTGGTAAAGAAGCATCCTGTTTTTGGACGTAAAAGATGGTTCCAGGGTAAGCCTATAAAAGGTGTTGGGATTGAAGATATTGCCTGGTTTTTACCGGAAGGAACCGAAATGACGGAGGAAAACTGGGACCATGACTACGCCAAATCACTTGGGGTGTTCCTAAACGGGCATGATATGCACTCCAGGGGCTCCGGCGAAGTAGTTTCTGATGATAGCTTCTACGTTATTTTTAATGCGCACTATGAGCCTCTCGACTATAAGTTGCCACCCAAAAAGTATGGAAGTAACTGGATTAAAGTTCTGGATACAGCTGAAAACCGTGCAGATGCAAAGAACGGAACTTTCGGTGCAGGAGAATCCATAAGAATAGATAGTAGGTCGGTGGTGCTCCTTCAACATCCATTAGAAAGTAAATAAAAATATAAGATGGCTTTAATGTTTTGAAAAGCAGTGAGTTATGTTGTGTATTTCCTCCTGAGTCTGATTTAAATTAACTATGTCTAATATTTTCTGGCACGGATTTGGGATAACTGATCTCATTACAAACAATATCTTTGACTTAAAGAAAAGTGTTATGAAAAAGGTTAGTCTTATTTTAAGTTTGGTTTTATTAGTGACATTCGCTTTCAATAACTCAGCGGAGGCGCAGAAAAAATGGAGTCCACAGGCTAAGGGTGCTGTCATTGGTACAGCCACAGGTGCCGCAGCAGGTGCTGTTATACATAAGCGTAATCGTGTTATAGGTGGTGTTGTAGGTGGCGTTGTAGGTGGCGCTGCTGGCTATGGTATTGGTAAGCACATTGACAACAAACAGAAAGAAAGAGAAGCAGAAAGAATTGCAGCTATTGAAAGAGCGGAGGCAAACAGAGCAGCATCAGAAAGAGCTGCGGCAAGGAGAGCGGAAGCAAACAGATCAGTTGCAAATAACACCAAGGCTGTATCAAACAAAAGAGTAGCTAGCAGAGCGGAAGCTGCTCCGGCGAAGCAGATTGAAGCTGCTGATTATCCTGCAGTACATGCTTATGCCAGCTATAATACACAGGATCCGATTATGAGCATTGCTCTGCTTCCTAACCTGGACTATGGTGATCCTACAAAGCCATATTATACATCAGAATACAGAAGAAAGAGCTGGTAACATTTACCCTGTCTTTTACATAATAAGAAAGCCCGGGTAGTAATATCCGGGCTTTTTCAAAAGTTGAAATTTAACTTATACAGACATGAGAGCATTAGTTATTATACTTGGTTTTGCTGCTATGTTCTTTACTTCCTGCACCAAACAGAAGGAATCTGTTAACATTCAGGAACTAAACCAGCAGTTTATTAGTGCCTGGAACTCTAAAAATGCAGATAAAGTAATTTCCTTTTTAGGAGAAGATGTTCATTTTTTGCAAGGCGAGGTTCATTTTCAGGGTAAGTCTGAAGTGGCAGATAAGTGGGTGCGCGAAACAATGGGCACTATTGCCGACCTTAAAACAAATGTTGTGAGTTCGGGCACGGGTGAGAACATCGCCTATGAAGCAGGTACTTTTTCAGTAGATGTGTTACCTGCCGGTCCCGACCAGCCTCATGGGGTTGGAGAGGGTAACTTTATGTTGCTCTGGAAGAAAAGCGAAGAAGGAGAGTGGAAGCTTCATTTTGCCCAGCTTGAAGACCTGCCTGTTCAGGCAAGAAACATGTAAAAGAATAGTGTCTTCTGCGGAAGGTGAAACAAAAGCCGCCTTGGGTTATCTGGGGCGGCTTTGAATTTTTATATGTTAAAGCAAAGCAGGAGCCTGCCTGTAAATTCTTAAGAGCTATATTAGAGCAATAGTGTTTCAATGCGGTGGGCCTGCACCATGTTTTCACTACGCGACCAGGAGAAGACTGTGAAGCGTCCGTCCTGAGATGCGATAAGAGCCATCGCCTCTCTCTGATCATGCACGAATTGTGCTGCAGACAAGTGGCGGGTGCCCCCGTGGCGGGCCGGGTGGGAGACGGTTGCTACACTTCCGGCTATGGGCTCGGTTGCTAACATTTCATTTACCGGCTCCATGCCTTCCCGGCGACCTATTTTTGCACCGAAGGCCAAAAGTTCGTACGAATCACTTATTATAGTAGCGCCATCAATGGCAGTCAGGCCAGCAATGCCATCAATGGTACGTTTCAGTTCATCCTGCCACAGGTTTTGATTTTTTTCAGTGGTGTCCCGGTCTAAAATATCCTTCAATAAAGAAAAGGCTGGTTGTACGGCAAAGTTTATGGGGTAAATGATAGACTTTTGCCAGGTGGTACTGCCGGAAGGTACAACAAGTAAGGAACCTCCATGTTTGTGTGCCCGCATGGAAACAGCCATCTGTACAAGCACGTTTAGGGAGTCGTCCCACAAGCCTGATGAAGTGTAGCCAAGCATATTTTTCAAAACATTGGGGCTGTCAGGTAATTTTGCATTATCCTCGTCCACTACTTTTACCTCATCACCTTTAAGTACGGCAACGTTGGCAAACTTGCCAAAGCCATCTAACCTGCGGTGCTTGATAACCAGTAGCCCAGGCTCCGGGACATCCACTACAAAACAAAAGCTGGGAATAGAACGTGTGGCTCCCCATATATAAAGGTCTTCCTCATCCTGCCAAACCCCTAAATGTATACCAGGTCGTTCTACACCAGGGCCTAATTTGGTTAAAACACCTGAATTCAGGGGCAGCGGCTTTTCAAACAGCATTGCCTGATCAGCCTGGTCCGGGGACAGCCATGCTAAGGAAATCTTTGGTGACTGCCCCTCCTCACGCCGCAGGCTTGTCCAGAATGCCGTATCAATTATTGCTTCTATGATAGTTGCTGGTGGGGATGAGGCTGGTATGTCATCATTGTTATGCCGAGCAGCAGAGATATTTCTCTTAAAATGTTCTTCCAGTGCCTGTGAAACAGTCTTTGCAGCTTGGTAGGTTATGTTGCGGTGCTTCCCCATATTACTCTCAGAACGCCTTCAATTCAGTTTTGTTTATCTTAGTATTAACTTCCTGAGCCATATGCCTTCATCAGTAATAAAATGTAAAGTATATAGTTCTTGTGGGTTATAAATTTGTTTTGGTTAAATAATAGTCTTACAACAACTGTTTAAGACTTATTTTTTTACCTATCAATTGTGAATCATTACCGAAGGCATAAATAGTTGACGCAGGTCCAGTTTTTTTGGGGTACTTTATTTACTGAAAAAAGTATTTGAGTAGGTAACTAAAAACGGGGTTATGTGGTATCATTTTAAGTGCCATTCTGTGTTTGCGCCTATAACAATACATCAACAGAATTGTATTTATAAAATTTAATATAGCAACAGGGTTGTTTTTTAAGCTGTTAATGTAGTGGAAATTGTCACAATCACATTTTATCAGTAGATTGCTTTCTATCGTTAACTATGTTTATTGAGGTTTTTCAGCTAGTTCTTTAGTTAAACGTTTTCCCATTTTTATGGTTAAATTACCTTAAAGCTTAACCTTTTCTTACCATAACATATGCGTAAACTCTACTCCGGTAACTTTCTATTATTCTTACTCTTTGTTTGCACAACCGCTTTGGGACAGGTTGTTACCACTGTTCCTGAATTTCCTACAGCAAATAAAGAAGTTACCCTCATTTTTGATGTCTCAAAAGCCAAAGACTCGCGCGCTGCAGGGTTGTTAGGTAAAACAGATGATGTATTTCTGTGGTCAGGTGCCGGCACAACGGCAACTGCAAATGCATTTGAGTACCAGCCAACAGGGCAAACAGATTTCTCTAAGCCCTTTGAGCCGGGAAGAATGACTTCACTGGGCAATAACCGTTGGCAAATAAAGCTGACCCCAAGGCAGTATTTTAATGTTCCCGCAGACAAAGACATAAAGAAGCTTGGGCTGTTACTTAAGAGCGGAAACGGGCAACACCAGACAGAGGACTTTATCATTACCATATATGATGATGCGCTAAACGCAAGTTTCAGCAGCCCTTCCGAGAGTTCTTTTTTCGTAAATGCCAACGCAAGTATCTCTGTTGTAGCTAGAGCATCAGCCCCTGCTACACTCACCTTAAAAAGGGATAATACTGTTCTTGTAACCGAGGGAAATGCAGAAACACTTACTTATTCTTTAAATGCAGGCACAGAGGCAGGAGTACGTAAAACGGTCGTATTTGAAGCAACAACTACCACTGAAACTGCGAGAGATACTTTTTATTATACTGTAAAGCCGTCTCCGGTAGTGGAGCAACGGCCTTCTGGAATAAAAGACGGAGTAAATTACACAAGTGCAACCAGCGCTATACTTTCTCTTTTTGCCCCACACAAAGAGTTTGTGTATGTAATCGGAGAGTTCAACAACTGGCAGGCTACTTCCGAATACCTCATGAAGCGCACGCCTGACGGAGAGCGTTACTGGCTTGAATTGAATGGATTGCCGGCAGGAGAAGAAGTGGCTTACCAATACCTTGTTAACGGTACACTTGCTGTTGCTGATCCCTACACCAACAAAATACTTGATCCGAACAATGATCAGTATCTGACGGATGCTAATTACCCGGATCTAAAGGATTACCCAACTGGTGCAAACGGTATCGTTTCAGTACTACAGACAAATCAGCAGACCTACACCTGGGCCGTGCCTGATTTTGAGAGACCTGATCCCAAGAACCTGGTGGTATATGAATTGCTGGTACGCGATTTTGTTGCCACCCGTAATTATAAGACCTTAACCGATACCCTTTCTTATTTCAAAAGGCTGGGAATAAACGCCATCGAACTGATGCCTGTGATGGAATTTACAGGTAACGATTCCTGGGGGTACAACCCAATTTTTTACTTTGCGCCTGATAAAGCGTACGGTACAGCACGTGAATTAAAAATGTTTATTGATGCCTGTCATCAGAATGGCATCGCTGTTATCCTGGATATTGTGCTTAACCAGGCAGATTACGAGTTTCCTTACGTAAAAATGTACTGGGATGGGTCTAAGCCTTCTGCCAACAGTCCTTTCTTCAACCAGCAGGCAACTCACCCTTTCAGTGTCTTTTTTGATTTTAACCATGAGAGTCCGGCAACAGAGGAGTTTGTGCGTCGGGTTACAAAATTCTGGCTTCAGGAGTATAATGTGGACGGGTTCCGTTTTGACCTGTCAAAAGGCTTTACACAGAAGAATACGGGTGGTGATGTAGGAGCATGGAGTGCGTATGATGCGAGCAGAGTGGAGAACCTGAAGCGTATTTATGACGAAATCAGAGCCTATGATCCTACTGCTTATGTTATTCTGGAGCACTTTGCCGATAATACAGAGGAAAAAGAGCTGGCAAACTATGGTATGATGTTCTGGGGTAACCTTAGCCACGATTACAGAAATGCAGCGAAAGGAGAATCGGTAAATATGGATTGGATATCCTATAAGAAAAGAGGTTGGCAAAACCCCTACTTGATTGGGTATGTTGAAAGCCATGATGAGGAGCGACTTATGTATGATGTGATGCAGAATGGCCGTTCCGCTGACTCTTATAACACAAGAAACTTAGTTACGGCACTTAACAGGGCTAAACTTGCGGCAGCATTTTCTCTGCTTGTTCCCGGTCCTAAGTTGCTTTGGCAGTTTGGAGAGTTGGGCTATGATGTTAACATTGACTTTAATGGAAGAACCGGGGCTAAACCCCTTCGTTGGGAGTACCAGAACGATGCGGAGCGCCAGAAACTCTACAAAGTATATTCGGAGCTGATTAAGCTAAAAACAAATGAAGCTGTATTCAAGACAAGCGACTATTCGCTTTCATTTGATGGAATGGTGAAGCGTATGGTTCTTGTAGAAGGTAACACTACAGCGTTTATGATCGGTAACTTTGATGTTCGCAGGCGTACTGAAGAAGCTAAGTTTCCGGCTGTGGGTACGTGGTACGATTACTTTACAGGAGAGTCTGTGAATATCACAAACCCGGTTGAGCAGATCGTGCTTCAGCCTGGAGAATTTCGCATTTTCACAACCAATCGTCTGAGCACTCCGCAGGCTGGTTTGGTGCCGTGGCAGAATGTGGCCTTGTCAGCAGAAGATGAACTGGCAGCAAGGTCTACCAGCGTATATCCTAATCCATTTGAAGATAAGGCCCAGGTAGAGATCAATAGTAACTACAGAGGGGAAGTTACCCTTACTTTGCTTGACCTAACTGGAAGGTTGATCCAGAAGGAGGTAATATCAAAAGATAGAGAAAACATTCAGCACACTCTACATTATGGTAAAGTCGGTGCCGGTATATACCTGCTCCAGGTTGAAATAGGGCAGGGGAAAACAATAAAGAAAATGGTTAAGCTCTATTAAGAATTGACATCTTATTGCCTGAGTTGCCGACTTAGGAAGTTCACATAGCATTGAGGTCCTACCGGTCTTTACCAGACTGGCAGGACCTCAACTAGTGTCAGCGTCTTTTTTTCTCTGACCATACCTGAAACTCATGAAGCTAAAAGATAGATTTGCCCTGTGGGTTATTTTCCTTTGTACATCCTTCTTAGCTGGCCATGCAGCTATAGCACAGAAAAGAAATGAAGAAGTAGCGCCTGTTTATGTTGATAAGCATGGGGTTCTTCGCTGGAAAAAAGACAATAAGGAAGCGACCTTCTTTGGCGTAAACTATACCGTACCCTTTGCCTATGGCTATCGCTCTCACAAAGCCTTGGGTATTGACTTAGAGAAAGCTATTGATAAGGATGTTTATCATATGGCTAGGTTGGGGTTCAATGCCTTCCGGGTTCATGTCTGGGATACAGAGATATCAGACTCAACTGGTAACCTTCTGAAAAATGAGCACCTTCGGCTTTTCGATTATCTTATTGCGAAGTTAAAAGAGCGGAATATTAAAATTCTTGTTACGCCAATAGCATACTGGGGAGCAGGTTATCCGGAGCCTGACATGAAAACAGCAGGGTTCTCCAGCATTTACAATAAGCAACAAGCTGTTACTGAAGAAAAGGCTATCAAGGCTCAGGAACGGTTTCTTGATCAATTCTTCAGGCATACGAATCCCTATACTAAACTCACCTACCAGGATGACCCTGACATCATTGCAGCAGAGATAAACAACGAACCCAAGCATACGGGGCCAAAAGCCAGAGCAACAGAATTTGTCAATCGTATGGTGGCTGCAGTGAAAAACACAGGATGGAGCAAGCCAATTTTTTACAACATCAGTGAATCACCTGCTTACGCCGATGCCGTGGCGAATGCTAACATAGATGGAGTGAGCTTTCAGTGGTATCCTACCGGACTGGTAGCTAATCATACCTTACAGGGAAACTATTTGCCGCACGTAGACCGCTACAACATCCCCTTCGATACGATTGCCGCCTATGCAAACAAGGCCAGAATGGTGTATGAGTTTGATGCAGGGGATGTACTTCAGCCGAACATGTATCCGGCCATGGCCCGCAGCTTCAGGGGAGCAGGCTTTCAATGGGCTACCCAGTTTGCCTATGATCCTATGGCAACTGCTTATGGTAATACTGAATACCAGACACATTACCTGAATATAGCCTATACACCATCGAAGGCAATCAGTGCCCTTATAGCATCGAAGGCTTTTCATCAGCTTCCGAGGCTAAAAAGTTATGGTACTTATCCGGCTGACAGTACTTTTGGCGCTTTTCGGGTAAGTTACAAAGATAATCTGAGCGAACTGAACACGCCCCAGGAGTTCTATTACTCCAATACAACGCTTACCAAACCCGTACGTCCTTCCAGATTGCAGCATATAGCTGGCGTCGGAAGTTCTCCTGTGGTGACCTACAGCGGACGTGGTGCTTATTTTTTAGATAAACTTGAAAACGGGGTGTGGCGGTTAGAAGTAATGCCGGATGCCGTGCACATACGCGACCCATTTTCAAAGGCCTCACCAAATAAAGAGGTAACCCGCATAGAATGGACAACACATCCCATACAGTTTGATCTACCAGATCTTGGCAATGACTATAGTGTGCAAGGACTAAATGCAGGAAACACCTTGGCAACTAAAGCAAAGGATGGGGTATTCCAGGTAAAGCCGGGTTCTTATCTGCTGATGAAAAAGGGGAAAAAGACAGGAGGCTGGTCTGGTACAAGTAGAATGGGATCACTAAAACTAAATGAATTTGTCGCTCCGCAGCCGGTAAGGCAGGAGGCTTTTGTGTCGCATGAGCCTGTCAGCGAAGTAACTGCAAATAAACCTTACAAACTAAGCGCTAAAATAGTAGGAGTAGACTCTACTACTAAAGTAACCCTACTGATCAATAATCTGTCAGGTGTTTACAAAACGATACCTATGCAGGAGGCTGAGCCTTATGTATTCCAGGCAACAGTGCCTGCTGAATTAACCACTCCAGGTGTTCTTAACTACCGTATTATGGTTCAGGAGGGTGATAAAGATTATCTCACTTTCCCGGGGGGACATAAAGGAAACCCATGGACCTGGGATTACTATCATGATGATAGCTGGAAAACCCTTGTAGCGAGTGAAAAAGGAGCCTTGGAAATTTTTGATGCTGGTAATGACAGGAACATTTATGTTTACCCTAATCTTTGGAAAAGTAACGAAAGGGGGTTGATCACAGCAGAAAAACCTGGGCAGCTAATACTTCGCTTAGCAGTACCTGACTTATTGAGCGGTGAGGGGGTGATGGGCTACCAAACTTTCTTTGGTGATAAGCTGAAGGGAAGAGCCTCTGAGCTTAATGAATTCAAGAAGCTGGTGATCAGAGCAAGAACGACAAATGTTAACCCTGTCAAAGCCAGAGTTGCTTTGATTTCTGATGATGCTACCGCCCATGCTGCTTACGTTACGCTCATAAGTAGTTTCCAGGACATAGAAATTCCTTTGGAGAACCTGAAACCCGAAGAGTTTATGCTTTTACCAAGACCTTATCCAGGCTTCCATCCCTTTTGGTTTGTACCTGGTAACTCAGAACCTTTCAGGTTGAGCCAGGGTGAAAAGCTGGAGATATTGTTAGGCAAAGGACTCACTGAAAGTGAAAAGAATAAGCCTTTTAGTCTGGAGGTGGAGTCTGTAAGCCTGAAAAAATGATAAGCTTATTAATCAGCTTCAGTTTCTATTGATGCTGTAGAGAAAAAATGACAGACCACTTTGTAAAGTATACCAGGCAGCTTAAAAAATATGCAGGAATTAATCAGAAATAAATTCAAAGATATCTTTAATCTGGAGCCAACACTTTTCAGGTCCCCCGGCAGGGTAAACCTTATTGGTGAACATACAGACTATAATGATGGCTTTGTGTTGCCGGCAGCTATTAACAAAGAGATTTTTTTCGCCGTTGCGCCAACTAACACAAGTTCTGTCAGGCTGTATTCATTTGACATGCAGGAACAGGCTGATTTTGATCTGGAAGCTATAAGAGTGTCAGATATTAGTTGGGCAAACTACTTACTGGGAGTTGTAGCACAATTTCAGAAGGCAGACCTACAGGTAAAGGGATTTGATCTTCTTTTTGGCGGAAATGTTCCGATCGGGGCTGGTTTGTCTTCCTCTGCTGCTGTGGAGTGCGGGCTTGCTTTCGCTCTGAACCAGATATTTGATTATGGCTTAGACCGCATGGCCCTTGCCAAAGTTGCACAAAAGGCTGAGCACGAATTTGCCGGAGTACGCTGTGGTATAATGGACCAGTTTGCCAGTTTATTTGGAAAGAAGGAGCATGTGGTAAAGCTCGACTGCCGCTCTTTAGAATACACTTATTACCCTTTCGACATGAGCCAGTACCGTATTGTGCTTTGCGATACACAGGTCAAACACTCGCTTGCCTCTTCTGAGTATAACACACGAAGAATGGAATGTGAAGCAGGAGTAGCCATACTTCAAAAACACTATCATAACCTTATCAGCCTTCGTGATGTTACACCTGAGATGTTGGAAGAACAACGGACAGAATTCGATCCTGTTGTATTCAAACGCTGTATGTATGTGGTGCAGGAAAATAAAAGGGTAGAGGAGGCCTGCGAGGCACTGCAGCAGGGTAACCTGCACCTTTTTGGAGAAAAGATGTATGCTTCACATGCAGGTTTGCAGCATGATTATGAAGTAAGTTGCCCGGAACTGGATTTCCTGGTAGCGGAGGCAAAGCAGAATACTTCAGTTCTGGGGGCCCGTATGATGGGCGGGGGCTTTGGGGGCTGCACCATAAATATTGTGAATATTGCTGCTGTAGAAGACTTTACCCATTCGATGAATGAGGTTTACGAGAAGAGGTTCGGAATGTCACTTAAAACATATGTAGCTGAAATTGTTGATGGCAGCAGCAAGATTTCTTGATACTGTCCTTTTAAAGGTTAAATTATTACCCCTTATTATAAAGCTGAATTTATACACCAGATGAGTTCATTCATTTTAGCAGATCACCCGCATCGACGCTTTAACCCACTGATCGGGGAGTGGGTGCTTGTTTCTCCTCATAGAGCAAAGAGACCTTGGCAGGGGCAGCAGGAGGAGGTGTGTGTAGACGACAGACTTGGTTACGACCCTTCCTGCTACCTCTGTCCTACTAACGAAAGAGCAAATGGGGCGCATAATCCTGATTACAAAACTACCTTCGTTTTCGAAAATGACTTTGGTGCATTAAAGTCTGACACCCCGGCAGGCAAGTTTGAACGGGGAGGTTTGCTTCGGGCAGAGAGTGAGCGGGGAATCTGCAAAGTAATCTGCTTTTCACCGCGCCATGATCATACTTTAGCCGACATGGCAGTTGCAGATATCCGTAATGTGGTAGATCTATGGCAGCAGGAGTACGAGGAACTGAGTAAAGTAGATTTTATCCATTATGTGCAGATATTTGAGAATAAAGGCTTTATTATGGGGTGTAGCAATCCACACCCACACGGCCAGATCTGGGCTCAGAGTACAATTCCTAATGAACCGGCAAAAGAAACCACCCAACAGGAAAATTACTATCTGGAGCATCAGAAAAGCCTCTTGCAGGATTACCTTTCCCTAGAACTGCAGGAGCAAAAGCGGGTGGTTTATGAAAATGCTTCTTTTGCGGTAGTAGTACCTTTCTGGGCAGTTTGGCCATTCGAAACGATTGTTATCAGTAAACGCCATTTTCAGCACATCGGCCAGATGAAAACAGAGGAGAAAGATGCCTATGCGGATGCCATCAAAAGAATAACCTCTATTTATGATAAAGTTTTCAGTACCTCCTTCCCATACTCTTCCGGTATACACCAGCAGCCAACAGATGGTAAGGAGTACCTGGGATGGCATTTTCATATGCACTTTTACCCGCCCCTTTTACGCTCTGCCAGCATTAAAAAATTTATGGTTGGATATGAGATGCTAGGGAGCCCGCAGCGTGATATAACACCTGAAACAAGTGCTGAAAAGCTAAAAAGCTTTCTTCAAAGATAATTTCCTTTTTATATTAGAAAACTATAATATATAATATCCATATTTAAAATTGTTTCTATTTACAGAGTCAACTTTAACCCTTAAACAAATAAATAACGCTCCTTTACATGAATCTCTCTCCACTGGACTTTATCATCTTCATTGGCTATTGTGTCTTTATTATAGTCATCGGTATCCTTGTTTCCCGCGAGAAGAAAGGCCATAAAAAGAACTCTACTGACTATTTCCTGGCGAGCAAATCCCTGCCCTGGTGGGCCATTGGGGCTTCCCTGATTGCTTCTAATATTTCGGCAGAACAGTTTATCGGTATGTCGGGTTCTGGTTTTGCTATCGGACTTGGTATTGCCAGCTACGAATTTATGGCTGCAATTACCCTGCTAGTGGTTGCGAAATTCTTCCTTCCGATCTACATCAAGGAAGGCATTTTTACAATGCCCCAGTTCCTGAAGTTACGTTATGATGACCGCATCCGGACCAGCCTTGCCATTTTCTGGATCATGCTTTACATCTTCGTAAACCTTACCACGGTGCTTTACCTTTCGGCTCTTGCGCTTAGTGTGGTGTTAGGTATAACAACATTCCAGGCTATTCTTGGCTTAGCGACTGTAGCGGTAGCTTACTCTATTTATGGTGGTCTGAAGGCGGTAGCCTGGACGGACGTAGTGCAGGTAATTTTCCTTGTAGCGGGTGGCCTTGTTACTACGTTCCTTGCTTTAGATGCCGTTAGTGGCGGTCAGGGAGCCATTGCCGGATTCTCGCAGTTGCTGGTGGAGGTACCGGAGAAATTTGACATGATTCTGGAGGAGACGAATCCTTTCTATAAAGACTTGCCTGGTATGACGGTTCTTTTCGGTGGAATGTGGATTGCTAACATAAGCTACTGGGGCTTTAACCAATATATTATTCAAAGAGCACTTGCTGCCAAAAGTGTGAAGGAGGTACAATGGGGGCTTTCTTTTGCTGCCTTCTTAAAGCTTCTTATTCCGTTGGTGGTGGTACTACCAGGTATTGCAGCTTTTGCCCTAAACGCTGATATCACGAGATACGATGAGGCATACCCTTGGCTATTAAGTAACATTGTGCCTACAGGTGTAAAAGGTCTTGCTTTTGCGGCACTCATCGCTGCTGCTTTGTCCTCCCTGAGCTCCATGATGAACTCTACGGCAACCATCTTTACGATGGACATTTATAAAGCTCACTTAAAGAAAGATGCGAGTGAGAATCAACTGGTTTCTATTGGTAGACTAGTCAGCCTGGTAGCTATTATTATAGCGGCACTGGTAGCGGAGCCTCTGTTGGGTGGCGAAGAGCAGATATTCCAGTTCATACAAAAGTATACCGGCTATGTTAGCCCAGGTATTGTTGTTTTGTTTGCCTTTGGTCTTTTCTGGAAAAAAACCACCTCTAATGCTGCTTTGGCAACAGCCATCGCTTCCGTACCAGTTAGTATAATTATTGACCTGGTATTCCCAACTATGCCATTCCTGGATCAGATGGGTGTGGTATTTCTGCTTCTTACAGCTTTGATAATTATTTATTCTTTGTATGAAAACAAAACAAAGAACAGAGTACCTGAAAACTATGTAAGGATTGAAACAAACCTATTCAGTACAGACTCGATATTTAATGTAGCAGCACTGGCTATCTTATTTATAACAGCAGCTATTTACATCATCTTCTGGTAAAGGAATCACTTCTGCAGAAACCATACCTTACCTATCAGAAAAGCCTGTAAACCCGTTAATTTTGCGCGGGTATGCAGGCTTTTTTTTAGTATGTGCATCTAATGTTTCGTAAAGCACGTATAAAAATGGCTTTCCTTGTGCAAAGGAAGCTTCTACTTTAATGCTGGATGTCATCTTTTACTTCTTTTATAGCTAAACATGCTTTCAACAGAAGTGTTATTATGACAAAATCTATATATATATAACTTGCTTTTTAAGGAAAAATTCACGGTCTTAGCAAAGATCAGGGATCGAGTCTAAAGCAAGAGGTTGAATTGCTCTGCTCTGAACTAGCTGAGCTTTTTTTGATTAATGGTTATCTCTTAAAAAACAAATTGTATAATTATTAGTTTAGCTATTGATTTTAGCGTGTTGTGTTGAGGATTACTTATTCATTAGCATCCAGAGCCACACACCAGTGTTACCAAATTCTAACTATCACTCACTTAAACTTTATATGCAAAAAAAGTCTACAAAACGGATTAGCTTCGGCTTGACCATGGCTTTGTGCTGCCTGTATATTTCAGGTAATGCAAACGCCGAAAGTGGAGACGGAAACCCTGTAGTTGTCAAAAACAACACAGAGGTTACCAGCTCTTTGCAAGCAAGACAACAGAATGTGTCTTTGAGAGGCAAGGTAGTAAATGAGAATGGGGAAGGCCTTCCGGGAGTTACGGTTGTGTTGAAAGGTACAACAACTGGAACCTCTACCGATGTGAACGGAAACTTCTCTCTCTCTGTCCCTCAAACAGGCGGAACGCTTGTTTTCTCTTATATTGGCTACACGAACCAGGAGGTAGCAATCGGAAATCAGTCTAATTTCAATGTTACCTTAAGACCTGACACCAAAGCCCTTCAGGAGGTGGTTGTAGTTGGTTATGGCACGCAGAAGAAAAGCGATGTAACAGGAGCTGTAACTGCGGTTACTTCTGATGAGTTTGTTAAGGGGCAAAATACTACTCCTGAGCAGCTTATACAGGGCAAGGTTGCTGGTGTACAGATTACTTCCAATAGCGGTGCTCCGGGAGCCGGAAGCAGAATCCGTATCAGGGGAGGAGCTTCTTTGTTTGCCAGCAATGATCCCTTGATCGTTATCGATGGTGTGCCTATTGATAATGGAGGGGTTTCTGGTGTAGCAAACCCTTTGAGCTTTCTTAACCCGGATGACATTGCCTCCTTTAACATTTTAAAAGATGCTTCTGCCACCGCGATTTATGGATCACGTGCCTCAAATGGTGTCATCATAATTACTACAAAAAAGGGTAAAGCGGGAGAGAAGCTTTCAGTAAATTTCAGTACGCAGCATTCTTACTCAACTGTTACAGACAAAATTGATGTACTTTCCGGAGACGAGTTCAGAGCTTTGGTAAATGAAACAGGTACACAAACTCAAAAAGACCTGTTAGGCGATGCAAGCACAGATTGGCAGGATGTGATCTACAGGGATGCCTATATTACTGATAATACCATTAGCTTAAGTGGTTCTTACAAATCACTTCCTTACCGGTTGTCTTTAGGCTATCTAAACCAGGATGGGGTACTTAAGACGTCTAACTTCGAAAGAAAATCTTTGGGATTAAGCTTGAATCCTAGCTTTTTGGATGATCACTTGAGTGTTAACCTGAATTTTAAAGGAGCGCTTACGGAAAGTGTTTTTGCAAATGAAGGGGCCATTGGTGCGGCAATTATTTTTGATCCAACCCGGCCTGTATTCCAACCTGATAATCAATTTGGAGGGTATTTCCAATGGACATTAAATAACGCCTTTAACACTCTTGCTCCAACAAACCCATTGAGTTTGCTTAAGCAGAGAGACGATCAGGGGGAAGCAAACAGATGGATAGGAAATGTACAGATTGATTATAAATTTCATTTCTTGCCTGAGTTAAGAGCAAATCTTAACATCGGTACTGACAGGTCTGATAGTGAAGGACGCATAATTGAAGCTGCTAACTATGCTCCTAACCAATATGGTGTTCAAACCATTTCACGTTATGCTCAGAACAGGGAAAATGATCTGTTAGACTTTTACCTTAATTATACAAAGGAACTAACGGGTATAAACAGCCGCATAGAAGCAACTGCCGGTTACTCTTTTCAGGACTTTTTCTCTAAATCTCCTGATTTCAACTTTGTGGATGCAGAAGGTAATATCATAGGAACTCCGGTTGATGGGATTCCATCTCAGTCTCACTACAGACTGAAATCATATTTTGGTAGGCTTAACTACTCTTTACTGGACCGTTATCTCCTTACAGCAACGGTTCGTTATGATGGATCTTCCAGGTTCAGCGAGGACAACAGGTGGGGTGTTTTCCCTGCTCTTGCTTTTGCCTGGAGAATCAGCGAAGAAGGTTTCATGCAGGATGTTGGCTTTGTTTCAGATCTTAAGTTAAGATTAGGCTATGGTGTAACAGGACAGCAGGACATAGGTCCACTATTTCCTTACTTAGCCCGTTATACTCGTGCTGACAACACTGCTCAATACCAGTTCGGTAATACATTCTATAATACATTCAGACCTGAGGGATATGATGTGGGTATCAAATGGGAAGAAACTACTACCTATAATGCCGGCCTGGATTTTGGCTTCCTAAGCAATAGAATTACCGGTAGCCTGGATGTATTCTTTAAAGATACTGAAGACCTTCTTGCCGAAATTAATGTTCCTGCTGGTACAAACCTCACAAACAGACTGTTCACAAATGTGGGTAGTATGGAAACTAAAGGTTTAGAAGCGGCTTTGAACTTTGTGGCTGTAAGCAATGAAAAGTTAACCTGGAACATCGGAATAAACGGAACGTTGATTGATCAGGAAATTACAGGACTTAGCAAAGTTGAAGATCCTAGCTTTACTGGTTACGACGTAGGTGGTATTAGTGGTGGTGTTGGTAACACTATACAAAAATATACTCTTGGCTATGCACCTTTTTCTTTCTTTGTATACAAGCAAGTTTATGGAGCTGATGGAAAGCCAGTTGAGGGCCTCTACGCAGATCTTAACGGAGATGGTGAAATTACCCCAGAAGACAAGTACCTGTACAAGAACCCGACAGCTAATTTCAATTTAGGTTTTAATACGCAGGTCAACTATGGTAACTGGGATCTGAGTACAGTAGTTCGTGGCAACTTTGGTAACTACATGTATAACAACGTGTACTCAAACTTAGGTACAACCCAGTCTTTCTCTTTCCCTAATTACTTAAATAACGTTTCAGCAAACGTTTTGGAGACAGGGTTCGGAACTTATCAGTTGTTTTCTGATTATTACATAGAAAATGCTTCGTTCCTGCGCATGGATAACCTTACTTTGGGCTATAACTTCGGAAGAGTGCTTAATGATAAAGTTGGTCTTCGCCTTAGTGCAAACGTGCAGAATGTGTTCGTGATCACAGAGTACAATGGTCTTGATCCGGAGGTACCTTCTGGAATAGATTATTCACTCTATCCTAGACCTCGCGTTTATACCCTCGGGCTATTTCTCAACTTGTAATATTTTAAAATAAATATATGAATACAAAATTCATAAGAAACATGGCGCTTGCCGGAGTAATAACTCTTACTTCTGTAGCCTGTGAGCAAGATCTGGATATAACGCCAGAATTTGAAGTTGTGTCTTCTAAAGTTTATCAGGATTTTTCAAACTATAAGCCTATTCTGGCAAAGCTTTATGCCGGTTATGCTGTAACTGGTCAGCAAGGACCAACAGGCCGCCCGGATATTGGTGGTATTGACGAAGGTTTCTCAAACTACCTGCGTCAGTACTGGCAGGCACAGGAGCTAACAACCGATGAAGCCATTATTGCATGGAATGACGGTAACCTGCGCGACCTGCACGATATGGACTGGACTGCTGGAAACGAATTCCTTCGCGCCCTTTATGACCGAATTTTTTATCAGGTGTCTCTCACGAATGAGTTTATCCGTGAGACCACTGATGCTAAATTGGCGGAGCGTGGCATAACAGGAGCTAACCTGGAAGCTGCAAAGAACTTTCGTGCCGAAGCCCGTTTCCTGAGAGCGTTGAGTTACTGGCATGCATTAGACCTTTATGGTAATGTTCCTTTCGTTACAGAAGAGGATCAAGTAGGCTTCTTTTTTCCGGAGCAAATCAGCAGAGCAGAGCTTTTTGAATATGTAGAGTCTGAATTACTTGCAATAGAAAGCGAATTGGTTGATGCACGCCAAAATGAATATGGTCGTGCTGACAAAGCTGCTGCCTGGACGCTTCTTACTAAGCTTTATCTGAACGCGCAGGTATATACTGGTACAGCAAGATATACAGATGCTGTTACCTATGCTAAAAAGGTAATCAATGCCGGATACACCCTGGAAGATGATTATGATCATTTGTTCCTGGCCGACAATAATAAATCAAACGAAATCATTTTCCCGATCACATTTGATGGACTCAGGACGACTACATGGGGTGGCATGACGTATCTGGTGCATGCACCAGTAGGCGGAAGTATGAAGGCCTCTGATTTTGGTATCAATGGTGGATGGTCCGGTCTTCGTACAACAAAGCCAATTGTTAATCTTTTTGATGATATCAGTGGCAATACTGACGACCGTGCTAATTTTTACACAGTAGGTCAGAGCTTGGAGATCAATGACATTTTTACTTTTACAGATGGTTATGCCAT
Organism: Pontibacter locisalis; assembly: GCF_042684605.1. Taxonomy (NCBI): domain Bacteria; kingdom Pseudomonadati; phylum Bacteroidota; class Cytophagia; order Cytophagales; family Hymenobacteraceae; genus Pontibacter; species Pontibacter locisalis. The sequence goes on along the minus strand of NZ_JBHULU010000001.1, from coordinate 111,566 downwards.
TGCAAAATGGAGAAATGTTACCTCTACAGGGCAGGTAGGATCAGATCCGTCTGGTAACCACCCTGATACTGATTTCCCGATGTTCCGGTTAGGTGATGTGTACCTGATGTATGCTGAGGCGGTGCTTCGTGGTGGTTCAGGTGGTGACATGGCAACTGCGCTGCAGTATATAAACCAACTGCGCGACAGAGCTTATATTGGCTCTGCAAACGGAGCAATTACTTCAAGCCAGCTTAACCTGGACTTCATCCTGAATGAACGTGCACGTGAACTGAAGTGGGAGGGGCACCGCCGTACGGACCTGATTCGCTTTAACAGGTTTACAACGGATAACTACTTGTGGCCTTGGAAAGGTGGCGTGAAAGAGGGAAGAGCTGTAGCTGCTTTCCGTACGTTGTTCCCGCTGCCAACTACAGACGTCACAGCAAATCCTAATCTGAAACAGAACCCAGGATATTAATTAATTGCAGCTATCAAGCTACCCTTTTGAGGTAGCTGGATGTGCTGTTAACTTATCTTAAAAATGGTTTTATGAAAAACTGGCTAAATAAATCTTTTATCTTCCTCTTCGCTTCGCTAGCCCTGATGAGCTGCGAGAAAGATGAGGACATGGTGTTCGTTTCAGAAGGTACAGCACCTGCTCTTACGGTATCTGCTAACAGTGTTGTGTTAGAAGAGGATAATGCAGACAACAATGCGCTTAAGTTAACCTGGACCCCTGCTGACTTTGGTTACCAGGCTGCAGTTAACTATGTTCTGGAGATGGACATGAAAGGCAATAACTTTGCTGCTCCTGTTACTGCAGAACTGGGTACTGATACAGAAGAAACCTTTACTGTTGCCCAGTTAAATACATTGGTTAACAGGCTTGATATAAAAGCTTTCAATCCTAATGAAATTGATATGCGGGTTCGTGCTTCTATTTCTCCTAAAATTGAATCTCCTGTTTCTGCAGTTAAAACGTTAACTATTACTCCATACCTCACAGAGCCTCCTTATGCTACGCTGTACATGGTAGGCGATGCAACGGATGCAGGTTGGAACAACGGAGATGCCATAGCAATGCTACGTGATCCGAACGACCTGTTTAAATTTACCTATACAGGTAAGCTTAAGCCTGGCTACTTTAAGTTTTTAGGTAAGCGTGGCGGCTGGGCTCCAATGTTTGGGGCCGGTGCTAATAACACTTTAGTATTCCGCGAGACGGAAGCGGATCCTGATCCTGCTTCAATTCAAATCCAAACAGAAGGTTATAAAACTGTAACAGTAGACCTGCGCAACAATACTTACTCTATCACGGATTATGATGCAAGCACTAAGCCTGTTTATAATTCAATTGGTATTATAGGTTCTTTCAAGCCTGATGCAACAACAGATGTTTGGAGTAAAATTGTACCGATGAACAAATCAAGTTTTAATCCTCATTACTGGACAGTAGAATATACTTTTGCTGATGATGTGGAGATGAAGTTTAGAATTGCCTCTGGTTGGGATTCAAACTGGGGTGCCCCGGCAGGTGAACAGGAGAAATTGTTCAACAAAGCTGGCGGCGACAACATTATAATACCTGCTGGAACGTACTTTATAGTTTTCAATGATCTTACGGCAAACTACTTGTTCATTAAGAAGAACTAAAAGAATCTGCACTGATGATACACAATAAGCCATTCATCTGTTTGCAGACAACATAACCAAACTTGGAATCAACCCGGTGGTAGAACTCTGCCGGGTTGATTTTTTTAGCTACACATCCATCTAACCTATAAAACTATAGAATGAAGCATATCATCAGACCAATAGCTGCGGTGCTTCTGTTTTCAGTATTCATTTTACCTGCCACAGCACAGCAGGAAAATCCTGTTAAGAATATCGGGAAAGTAACTACTGTAAACATCAGCGACCAGAAAGTAAATCTGACTACCGATCAGAATGCTTTTATAGAAGTCACTGTATACAGCCCTTCTGTCATCCGAGTGCGCATGGACAAGAAGAAATTAGGGGATGATTTCTCCTATGCAGTGGTGGGTAAACCTAAGCAAACCAAAGCGAATATAGTTCAGAATAACAATGAAGTGGTTATCACCACGGACTCACTTGTTACCCGCATAAATAAGAACCCTTTCGCAGTTGCTTTTCTCACGAAGAATGGGCGCGTAATCAATAAAGATGAGGAAGGGCTAACCACCTCCTGGATAGGGGAGGAAGTAACTACCTATAAGACCATGCAGGAAGGAGAACGCTTTATTGGTCTGGGTGAAAAGACCGGCGGACTCGACAGGAGGGGTAGTGGCTATACAAACTGGAATACCGATGCCTATGGTTATACTACAGGTCAGGATCCGCTTTATGCTACCATCCCTTTTTATATAGGTATACACAGTGGCCTGAACTATGGCATCTTCTTCGATAATACTTACCAGAGCGATTTTAATTTTGGTGCCAGTAATAACCGCTTCTCTTCTTTTGGGGCACAGGGAGGGGAAATGGATTACTACTTCATTTACCATACAAAATTGCCAGATATTATCACCTCTTATTCTGACATTACTGGTCGCATGGACCTGCCCCCGCTATGGAGTTTAGGCTACCAGCAGAACCGTTATTCTTATTACCCCGAGACAGAAGTTTTTCGGATTGCGCAAACGCTGCGTGAGAAAAAGATTCCAGCCGATGGCATTACCCTTGACATCCATTACATGGATGCCTACAAACTGTTTACCTGGAACACCGACCGCTTTCCGAACCCGATGCAGATGAACAAGAAGCTGAAGGACATGGGCTTTAAGACAACCGTTATAGTTGATCCGGGAATAAAGGTAGAACCTGGCTATGGCGCATATGAGCGAGGGAAAAAAGCAGATATTTTTCTGAAGTATCCTGACGGAGAATATTACCAGGGGCAAGTGTGGCCGGGATGGACCCATTTCCCTGACTTTACGAGTGAAGCAGGACGTGAATGGTGGAAAGATGAGATTAAATTTTTTGCCAATACCGGCGTAGACGGCTTCTGGAACGACATGAACGAAATTGCAACATGGGGGCAGAAAATGCCGAACAATGTACTCTTTCAATACGATGGTCATCTTACCACCCACAAAGAAGGCCGCAACGTTTACGGTTTAGAAATGGCAAGAGCAAGTTATGAGGGAGCACGCAAGCATATGGAGAATAAGCGCCCGTTCCTGCTGACCCGTGCTGCCTATTCCGGTATTCAGCGTTACTCTGCCATCTGGACCGGAGACAATCGCTCAGAAGACAGCCATATGCTACTGGGTATCCGGTTACTGAACAGCTTGGGAGTGAGCGGTATTCCTTTCTCTGCCATGGACATAGGTGGCTTTACCGGGAATCCTTCCATTCCTTTATATGCCCGCTGGATTCAGTTGGGTGCTTTCACACCTTATTTTCGTAACCATACAGGCGTAAACACAAAATCTTCGGAGCCCTGGGCATATGGTGAGGAGGTAACGGAGATCGCCAGAAACTATATCAGCCTGCGCTATAAGCTGATGCCTTATATCTACTCAAACTTTTATGAAGCAACTCAGACGGGGCATCCTCTGATGCGTACGCTTGCAATTGATTATACCCACGATCCGCATGTGTACAACGGAGAATTTGATAGTCAGTACCAGTTCGGAGAAACCTTCTTGATTATGCCGTTTGAGAGTGGTAAGAATTATGGTAAAGTATATTTCCCGAGAGGGAAGTGGTATGATTTATATACCGGTGAGGTAAAACCAGGCAACCAGGAAGAAATCATTGGTGTCGCCTATAATAAGCTTCCTATTTATGTGAAGGAAAGCAGTATCATTCCAATGCAATCGCTTATCCAGAGTACATCTGAGAAACCTGCCGATACCCTGACCGTGCATGTGTACAAGGGTGACGTTAATAACTCTTTTGTATACTATGAAGATGACGGTGAGACCTATGACTACACGAATGGAGAGTATTTCAAGCGTACCATTAGCTACGACCCGCTCAGAAAAACCATCACTTTTGACAAAGTAGAAGGTAACTATAACTCCAACTTTAAGAACATAAAGGTGATGCTGCACGGCTTTGATGAAATGAGCAGAGTGAAGCTGAACAACAGGAACCAATCTCTGGATAAAGACTTTGCTTCTTTTATTGAGCCTATTACCCGCTTTGATCCTCAAGGTTCTGCCAACCCTAAAATTGGATATAATGTGCAGAGCATTGTAGTGAAGAATGACAAAGACAGATTTACCATAAGCTACTGATAAGAAACAAAGCATCCCTAGTGCCTGACTCTGTGGATGCTTCGTTCTCTCTCATAGCAGTTTAAGAACAACCGTTTCTATTGATACTAAACTTATGAAAAAGCTGACATTACCCAACCTGCTACTATGGTCTGCTTTAGCCTTTTCTGCTGCTTGTAGTTCTCCATCGCAGCTGAATAACCAACCGGAAGCACAGGCAAGCGACTGGCCAAGAGGGGTGACCTATGAAATTTTTGTGCAGTCATTCTGTGATTCAGATAACGATGGTATTGGTGACATAAAGGGCATGACCTCTAAGCTGGATTACCTGGATGAACTGGGTGTTGAGGCTGTCTGGTTGATGCCGATGAGTCCCTCACCTTCTTACCACAAGTATGATGTGACGGACTACTATGCTATTCACCCTGATTACGGGACCATGGAAGATTTTAAAGAGTTCGTGAAAAAAGCGCATGACAGGGGAATCAATGTGGTTATAGACCTGGTACTGAATCACTCCGGAAGCGGGCACCCTTGGTTTAAAGAGGCTGCTAAAGACCCGAACAGCCCTTACAGAGACTACTATGTATGGGCGCACAAAGATGACCCAATAACAAAAGGAGAAGGAAAAACTACAGGGGACGACTCCCATAACACCATGCAATGGCATAGCGTAGAAGGCAGCGATTATAAGTATTACGGGTTTTTCTGGGGTGGTATGCCAGACCTTAATTTTGATAACCCGAAGGTAAGGCAGGAAGCATACAAAATTGGTCGGTTTTGGCTGGAGGAAATTGGTGTAGACGGATTCAGATTAGATGCTGCCCGCCATATTTTTACTGATGACAGGCAGGCGGATAACCACCAGTTCTGGGAGGAGTTCAGAAGCGAGATGCAGAAGGTAAAGCCGGATGTATACCTGGTAGGCGAAGTTTGGGCCGAAGCCAAAACCGTAGCGCCTTACACGAAAGGACTGCCGGCACTGTTCAACTTCGAAATGAGCTGGGACATCCTGAAGGCCTTGCAACAAGGCAAAGGTGATTCACTTGCCATCAAACATGCTCAGATCATTAATTTTTATGAAAAGGTGAACCCCGATTATATCGATGCTACTATTCTAAGCAACCATGACCAGAACAGGATCATGAGCGAACTGAACGGGGACATGGAGAAAGCCAAAATGGCTGCAGGCCTTTTGTTTACCTTGCCTGGTTCACCGTACATCTACTATGGTGAAGAGATTGGCATGAAGGGGAAAAAGCCTGATGAGCAAATCAGGGAGCCTTTTATTTGGGATGTGAAAAGCGAGGATGAATGCCGTGCAACCTGGGTTAAGCCAGAATACAGCACGGAGCAAACCGTTACTCCTGCAGCTGTGCAGGCAGAGGACAAGAACTCTATCCTTAACCACTACAAGAACCTGATCAAAGTCAGGAACAACAGCAAGGCCCTTACCTATGGAAAACTGCGTCCGGTAAATGTAGACAACAAAGCAATCAGTGCTTTTGTACGCACACAAGATGATGAATCTGTTTTTGTGGTGCATAATATATCCGGAACAGAGGCCAGTGTGAAAGTTCCTGCTGATCTTCAGGAATATAAAAAGGTTATGCTGCAGCACAACAATGCTGCGCATATAAACAATACTGTTATACTTCCGGCATACAGTTCCTTAATTCTTAAGAAGTAACAGCTTATATATTTACTGATAGAAAATGGTTTTTAAGTATTTTTCCTTTTCGTAAACTAACTAATGTTCAGCTCCTATGAAAATTCTTCCTTTTAAGCATAAAGTTCTTCTGCTCGCTCTTTTCGGGGGTATGAGCACAGTATGGTTAAGCAGTTGTGCGAGCCAGGAGAGCAGTACAGAACAGACGATGAAAGTTACAGCAGAACAAACAGAGATGAAGATAACAAAAGAGCCATTTGGAACAGCACCAAACGGCGAAGAAGTAAGTCTTTATACCTTAACAAATCAAAACGGTGTGCAGGTGAAGATTACGAATTATGGTGCTATAGTTACATCAATTATTACTCCGGATAAGAGTGGTAAGATGGGAGATGTTACGCTGGGCTTTGATAATGTAGATGGATATGTGCCAAATGACCCTCACTTTGGTGGTATTGTCGGACGGTATGCAAACCGTATCGCAAAGGGTAAATTTACCCTGGATGGGCAGGAGTATAAGTTAGCCGTAAATGATGCCCCAAACCACCTGCACGGTGGTATCACGGGATTTGACAGAGTTGTTTGGCAGCCTGAGGAGGTGCCAGGGCAAAATGCCTTAAGGCTGACTTACCTAAGCAAAGACATGGAAGAGGGGTATCCCGGAAATCTTACAGCTGTGGTTACTTATACTTTAACAGAGGACAATGGCTTAAAAATAGACTATGAAGCTACTACAGATAAGGCTACTCCTGTTAACCTTACCAACCATAGCTATTTCAACTTAAGTGCCGGGCAGGACAAGGATATTCTGAACCATGTAGTGCAGATAAATGCTGACAAGTTTACAGCCACAGATGAAACGCTTATTCCGACAGGTGAGCTAAAGCCGGTTAAAGGAACACCTTATAACTTTACTTCACCACAGCCTGTAGGTACCCGCATCCATAACCTTCCTGGTGGTTTTGGCTATGATCTGAATTATGTGATAAACAATGGAGGAGATGAGCTCACAAAAGCGGCTGTGGTGCATGATCCTGCTACAGGTCGTACGCTGGAAGTTCTCACTACACAACCGGGTATTCAGCTTTATACTGCTTACCACCTCGATGGCTCCCTGACAGGTAAGAACGATACTGTATATAAACGATATGCTGGTCTTTGCCTGGAGGCACAACATTATCCTGATTCTCCAAACCAGGAGAGTTTCCCCTCTACTATTCTAAAGCCGGGTGAGAAGTACCAGGAGACTACAATTTATAAGTTTGGTGTGCGGGAGTAGAGGGAAGAGGACCTTAAAACACATTCCCTTTATTATTGAATAAAACAACCACAGTTCTACAGACTATTTTAAAATCAAGAAAGATAGACCAGTTTTCGAGGTACCATAAATCAGCTTTGATCCTGTTTAACATGGCGCTGGTTTCCCTGGTTTCCCCTCTGAAACCATTTACCTGTGCCCAACCAGTGATACCCGGTGTAAGGAAGTGGCGAACCATGTAGTTGTTAATTAACTGAGAGTAATCATTTGTATGTTTCAACATGTGAGGTCGAGGTCCAACTACAGACATGTCTCCCATAAGAACATTGAAGAACTGCGGTAACTCATCTATACTGGTTTTTCGGATGAACTTGCCAACCCTGGTTACACGCACATCATCCCTGCTTGCCTGAATGCTGTCTGAGTTATCATTGACTCTCATACTTCTAAATTTTAAGCAGTAAAAAGACTTATTGTTTTTCCCTGAACGCAGTTGCTTGAAAAAGACAGGTCCTTTAGAATCTACTTTGATTGCTACTGCAAGTAATGGGACCAACCAACTCAGGATAAAAACTACAACCAAGCTTGAAAATAAGACATCAAATACTCTTTTGATTATTTCGTTTGCTTTGTTTTCTAAGGGTTCCTGTCTTGTTTTAAGCACAGGAACTGACCCAAAAAGTTCTACAAGAAAGTTATGATGCATTGCCCCTTTGATATCTGGTACTAGCCTAAAGCGGATCATAAACTTATCGGCTTCATGCATCAGCCATTCAATTCGTTTATAATCCTGGTTATGCAGAGCACAGTATATTTCACTTATTCCATTAGTACTTGCATAGCTTATACATTCTTCCACTTTCCCTAGAAAATTTATGTGAGATGGTATATTTGAACTGTCATCATCAAACATACCTATTGGATTATAATCTAAGTGCGGATTAGACTCCATGTAATTGAACAAGTCTAAACCAGCAGATCCTGCCCCCACAATTACTAATCGATTATAATCTGGCAAATATTTTCTTAGGTGCTTTCTTAGAAGCAAAAATGTGAAGCGCCACCCAATAATAAGCGCAGGAAAAAGAACAAAGTAATATATAAAAGGAGTAGGGGGAATGTAGATATAAGGTAGAGCGATTTTTATTATAGTTGCTAAAAATATGAAAAGGCACAAAGAAGCAATGTTGGCAGACATCAAAGGCCCTGCTTCACGTTTTAGAATACGGCTATAGACATTTAAAACATTGGAGCTATAAAACCAACAAAAGTTTAGGAGAATAATTGTTAGTTTATAATCGTATACCTCCCTCCACAACAGATCCTTATCTGCCATAATAAAGCAGGCATATAAAGTAAGGTTCAAAATAGAATAATCTATTATGACATTAATCCACTTGAATAGAGTAGTATATTTATGTGTCATAGCGCAGTAATTAGTTACTGTTTGACGTAAAACAACTTATTTCATCTATATTTTTGACTAAATATTATCTTTGGATTAAATTAATTGTGAAGAATTATTATCGGTTAATAATTTGATAATGTTTAGATAAACTATAATTAATATACCTCGGTGGCTTTAAATTAGATGTCAGATTGTAATCTTCTTTAGGTAATAGGATAAAAAGAGGGGTAAACGATACTTTTTATAATACTAATAATAAATTGAAATATTTTTACTTGAAAATGAAGGAGAAATATATGTGCAGCAGACAATTTTAATTTTTATTCAAAAATATTATAGCAGTGTTTTAATAGAAATATATAAATGGAAAACACTCTGGTAACCTTCATTACTTCTAAACATTTCCCCAGTTAATAGCAAGAATTTGTTAATTGGAGAGTGTTTTTTGTGTCGATGGGAATTTTAACAAGCTAAGCAACTTTTGATAATAATGATTACAGTACTTATAAAGACATGGAAAAGCCAGTGTAGTTGATCATAATCATATACATAAAGACAACTACATTAAAAATAATTGGAGATGTCTCTTACAATAATACCTTTTTAACCAACTCTAACAGATCTTTAGATTTGTAAAGGTGCACCTGTTTAACTTGCAAATAGTAGTTCCTGCCAAACCTTAGGTGAAACATACCTACTGTTGATGTTACCATGTCGTATTATAATGCAACATGATATATGTTCTGTTGCTTAGAAGCAATCGATCGTGTTACTGGCATGTTGGAGAATTAAGATTTATTTTATCCAGTAGGTCGTTTATCACAAACTTGATTAATCATCCTCGTATACCTATTGTAACGGAGGTGAGCAGAGCCAGGCCTGAAGGAAGCAACTTTATGAAAGACGGTGTACTTTACGGCAAACACAGGACTGCACTGGTATATATGGCAAAGCCATCAACATCAATCAAATCTCTAAACTTACAGCAACAGATTACGCAGAAACAGTGCTAGCTAATATTTTACCTAATAAAGAAGATATTAACGGCACTCAAACTTATAACTTCAGTGTCAGCTTTATTGCTGTGGAAGGTTTTATGTATAAAAGGAAATAAATTAACCTGCTGCCGGTTAATTTATTTCTCCAGCAGCAGCTTTACTGCTTTTGTTCCTGCATCTGTTTGTAGTCTTACAATGTACAGGCCTTTCGGTAAAGTGGTGCCATCAACTGTTATCTGGTTCTGTACGCAGGCTGTTGTTCTTCCTTTTCTCAGTTCTGTCACCTGCATGCCTTTGCTATCTAAAAGGGTAACTATAAAGTTCTCTTCATTTTCTATCGTAAAGCTTATTGTTGCCTGTTTTACAAAAGGGTTAGGATAAACCTGCAGATCATACTTCGCATTTAACTCAGTGTTATATATGGGTGCTTCATAATTTGACTCTACTGCTACTGTCAAATCAATAAATGCTGAAACAGGTAAATGATCTGAGGTTGTACTATAAAAATTTTTAATTATGCTTAACAACTCATTACCTATTCTAATTGAATTTTCAACATATCCTGTGCTTTTCGAGCCTGTGCAGGTTATATGGTCTCTGAATTCTTTACCGTTGTTGAAAGTTCCTCCACCTTTTAGACTCAGTTGATATGTAAGTACATTATAGTGCTCATCATCTACATATGCCTTATAAGGAGAAGGTAGTCCCTCAAAAATAGATTGATCCACATCGTCATTATAATCACCAATCAGTATAGTGCTATGTTTTTTAAAATGTGAGTCTAGAGTATCTTTAAGTATTTGGGCATCATATTTACGTCTCTCATAATCTGTGATGTTTGCCATACCATGATAAGCATGCACATTAACAACTTTGATGTTTCGTCTAATTCCTTCTGTGTGAGCCACTAGATCAATCATAAAAGGTAAACGCCCGCTGTACCATAAGTTATCATCATTTTTAGCGGATGAGCTAGTTCCAGGATAACCATCTAAAACAACTTTGTTTGACAATATATCATCATAAAGCTCTTTCATTATAGGTCTTATTCTATCTATAGTTATCTTACTTGTTCGGTATACTAAATAGAGCTTTCTGGGTGTAACCTCACTTGTAGTTGGTCTTACAGAGTATGAATAGGCTTCAGATCTTACAAAGTCATATCCTGGTAACTCACTAACTAGCTTTTCTAGCAAAGTGTCATTAGAGATTTCCTGTAGTGCGAACACATCAGCATTTAGCCACTGCAAAGATTTTTTTACATTTTCATACTGAAGTTTATCATCCTTAGGGTAAAGGATGTTTCCTTTGCTGTCCTTATCAAAACCGAAATTTTGAATATTCCAAGTAGTAATCTTTAAGTCAGAAGCAGAAGGTGCTATAAAGCCTATAAGTTCTAAATCAAAAGCGATATCTAAGCTAGTTGCACTTGACTGATGTACCTCTACTGCAATGATGTTATTACCACTCGCAAATGCTTTTGGATCAATTCTATAACCAATCGGTGTTGTGCCATTATCAGGATAAATGTTCGAGGATGCTAAAGTATTATAAGAAACAGTGCCAGACGGCATGTTATCTCTGATTACTTCTGAACCGTTGATATAAACAATGACACCATCATCTCTTTTAATATTTAAAATATAACCACTGTAGATCTCTGGATTACTAATATTAATAGTCTTTCTGAAATAAGTGGTAATATATTTATTGCTAGAATTGCCATAATCTACTATGGTAGTAGCATCATCAATACCATACCCAAACTTTCCGTAGCCGTTCTTCCAACTGTCGTCACTGTAAGCTGCAGTGCGCCAACTTATCCCTTGATCTACGCCATTATCGAGATATTTCCAGGAAGAATTGTATGCTATGATACTTTCAGGTTCCCCTGGCGTCTTTCTTTCGGCTATTATCTGCTCAATAGTATAAGTTTGTCCGCCGGTAAAGCCGCCACTGATAGGATTGCCCACAGCATCTGTAACACCTGTATCGGCGCTCTTCAGGTCTAGGCGCAATACTCCATTCCCGTTTATAGACGTGACAGTAACATCATAGATAGCCCCATCTGTATCAACTGCGGTTATTGCCTCTGCTGTTAAATCCCCAGTAGTACTGCCCGAAACCACTGTGAGGTTGAAGTCAGTCTTGTCCACGCCGGTTACTGGTTCAGAGAAGGTGACCCGAAATGTGAGAGAGGTGGCTTCAACGGTTTCAGCTGTAGGGGCTTGCCTGTTTATACTGAGCACTACAGGAGGTGTCTGGTCAATTGTATAGGTTTTCCCGCCGTTAAAGCCATTTATCATTGCGTTTCCTGCAGCATCAGTTATTCCTGTTCCGCTGCTAATCAGGTCCAGGCGAATAGTGCCACTTCCGGTAAGTGAACTAACGGTAGTATCATACACTGAACCATCGGTGCCAATAGGTTCTACACAATCTGAAGCTAATACGCCGCTAGTCGTGCCGGAAGTAACGGTAAGCAGGAAATCAGTTTTGTCTACCCCCGAAACAGGTTCGGTAAAAGTCGTACGAAACGTTACCGAAGATGCACCTGTCGTGGAGGTAGCAGGAGAGTAGCGGTCTATACTGACCACAGAAGGCGGGGTCTGATCTGTGGGCGCTGCAGAAACGACATTTACCTTCACAATTGCCGAAGTAGTAGTGGCTCCAGTGTTATCAGTGGCTTTAGCAGTAAGGTTAAAGACGCCAACGCTAGTAGGCGTCCACGAATAAGCATAAGGACTGGTTAAGTCTTCGCCTATTTTACTGCCCTCTACATAAAACTCTACATTTGCTACAGTTCCCTCCAGATCAGAAGCAAATGCTCCTATTGTTAGAGCTTCTCCTAGTGCTACACTTGCGTTATCAACAGGACTGCTTACTGTTACTTGGGGAGGCTGATTTGTCGGTGGTGTGTTTAATGCACCGATCAACTCCATGTCAAAAGCTAAATCTGGGCTGTTTGCCTTTGATTGATGAACTTCTACAGCAATGATGTTTGAGCCTGTTTTAAACACTGAGGAAGCAATAGAGAAGGCTTGCGAAACCGAGCCGTTATCTTTCGCATCGGTAGCAAGGGTTGTGTAGCTTATGGTGCCGCCGGGTAAATTATTACGATATACCTCTACCCCGTTGATGTATACTACTACACCATCATCCCGTTGAATCTGCGCTGTAAAAGAAGAGAAGACGGTAATATCGCTGATGTTGATGCTTTTACGGAAATAAGCGGTTATAAATTTCTTATTTGGACTAGAACCATAGCTAATAGCCGTAGAAGCATCATTAATCCCGTAGCCAAACTTAGCATTGCCGGTTTTCCAACCTGAATCATCATATGTAGAGGCACGCCAGGCTGTTCCTTCGTTAGTCCCATTATCCAGATAGTTCCAGGAGGAGCCGTATGGTATCAAGCTTGTTTGGGCTGTTAATTTCAGTGAAAAAAGCATAGCACAAACTAAAAATAATGTTAATCTGCTCATCATTAGATTCTAAAGGCACAATGGGATTATCTACTACTCTAACTCAATAACAAACAGAAGCATATTTTCCCTGTTAGCATCTGAATATTTCAGACAAACAAGGAATTGTGAATCTGTGACCTATGTATGATATTATAGTTATAAAATACTATTAAGTTGTATAATATAAATTTCTATATAGTGTGGGTGCATAAAATGCAGGTTAATCTCTTATTGAATTTAGTTTATGTATAATTGTGTTATTGGCATGTTTATGAAAATTGGCAGATAAAGTAAGAATGCTCTGTAAAAAGAGAACAGTTATATCAGCGCAAGCAAAACTACCTAGGTCTAAGTCCCTTTCTGAGGAGGTTACAAGAATGTTTTGCCACTGCTCAACAGATAATTCCTTAGAGGGTTAGAGCAAATATGAATTAAATTCGCTATTTTATAATAGCTCCATTTTAAAAAATGATATTCTGTCGGATATGTATTGTAATAATACGTAAAAGAGATATGCTAATTCCATCTAATGCTTGGTAAATCTGCTGTGAAAGATATAAAGTCTGAAATTAACCTATTTATAAGGCTTAAAATGTTGATGTTCGAATTTCTGCTTTGTACTAATAGCTAAATCCATATCTGACACCATATTCTTGCCTGTTCTAGTTTGAATAAAGGCAGAGCTAAAGGTTATCAGTAGACAATAACCTGCTTTAATGTAAGTAGGTTATGCGTTTGTCTTATAATGATTGCTGTAATGCGATGTGCAGTTTTGTCCTGTATAAATGAATAACTAATGAGAGAGACTACACTCAAATTGCTAAAATACTTCTTTCCTGTTGCTTTACTTATTGGATGTACAGTCGAGGGCTTCTCTCAGCAGGATTTTATATGGAAGAATGTTCCAGTGGGAGGTGGGGGCTATGTTACAGGAATTGTCATTCACCCAAGTGATCCTAATGTGATGTATATACGAACAGATGTAGGAGGCTTATTTAAGTGGGATCCTACTAAAAAGATGTGGCTTCCTAAAACAGATATGTTTTCAGCTGATCAACGTCCATATTATTCTGTAGATGGCGTTGCACTTGATCCCAATGATAAAAATGTAGTTTATATGTGTGCTGGTAATAGTTACTTATCAGGTATTTTTAAGTCCAAAGATGGTGGGTCAACATGGACTAAAGTGAAGAAGCTTTCATTTCTAGGGAACGGTAAGTTAAGATATTTTGGAGAGCCAATTCAAGTGGACCCGAACGACTCCCAAACCATTTACTCAGGCTCTCGGAACGATGGGTTAGTTAAATCAAAAGATGGAGGCACGACATGGGCTAGAATAGAATCTGTGCCCTCTGGAGCTACTGATATTGGTATTAGGTCTGTTGCCATAGATAAATGTACAATTATAGACGGCAGGTCAAGAAAGGTATATGTTGCAGTTTACAATAGAGGGATTTACATGAGTAATGACGGAGGAAAAGTTTTTTCTCTAATGCCAGGATCTCCCTTACAGCCTAGTCGTATAGTTGTAGCAAATAACGGAACCCTTTATATAACGAGTAGCACTGGCGTAACAAAATTCAACGGCTCCTGGCATGATATATCTCCTGATACCCATCATTATAACGCAATAGATGTGGCTGATGATGATCCTGAGAAAATAATCGTCGTTGCCGATAGAGGAACTCCTGACATAAATCCTCATAAACTATCTATTTACTGTTCAACTAATGGAGGTAAAAGCTGGATTTCCGTTCTACCTAAATCAAAGGTTAGGTATGCTGCTCCTTGGTACACTAAAGAGCGCTTTTCTTCGGCTACGGCCTCTGTAAAGTTTGACCCACTCAATTCTAACAAAGTTTATTTGACAGATTGGTATCAAGTGATGAGAACAAATAACATTACTCTCTCTACAGTCTCTTGGGAGCAATTGATTGTTGGGCTTGAGGAAATGGTAGTTTATGCTATGGTTGCACCACCTTATTCTAAGGGAAAGGCGCCACTTGTAAGCTTTGTCAGAGACAATAAAGGGTTCCGTCACTACTCATTAGAGGAATATCCAACCTCACAAATTAATTTCTCTAGTGGCAATGGACTAGACTTCTGCGAGTCAGACCCGAATTTTATGTTTGGGGTTAGTTACAAAAATAAGAAAGGGAATGCTGCTTATTCAACAGATAACGGAGTTACATGGACCAAGGTAACCTGTGCTTTTGGAAGATTAGGGAAAGTAGCTTATTCTGCAACGAATACTAATTTAGTTGTGGTAGTTCCAGAAGATAACGCACCTGTCAGATCTTTGAATAAAGGCTTGACCTGGCAAACCACAAAGGGGGCACCATCTGGGGCTATAACAAATGTTTTTAAATGGAGTGTGCCGATCGCATCTGATCGGGTTGAAGGGTCTAGTTTTTATATGCTTTACCCCAACGGTGATTTTTATAGGAGCAACGATGGAGGAGCTTACTGGAAAAAAACAGCAAATATTGGAGTGGCAGGTAATTATATTGTCAGGGCTGTTCCGGGCATGGCCGGTGTGGTCTGGGTTGCTGCGACAAAAAGGGGGCTATTTTGCTCCAGTTCTTTCGGAGACAAGTTTGAGAGAGTATCCGGTGTGACTAGTGCAGAGTTAATCGCCTTTGGCAAAAATGTTTTAGGAAGAGCCTATCCAGCTGTTTACTTATATGGAACAGTTAAAGGGGTAACTGGAGTTTTCCAATCAGTTGACTTTGGTGCTAACTGGGTACGTATCAATAATGACAAATTACAAATGGGGGCTGCTCCAAGCACCATGGAAGCTGATAGAGAAAAATACGGAAGACTGTTTATAGGTACTAGGGGTAGAGGAGTTTTTTATGTAGAGTGCTCTACAGGATCCAATCAAGAATAGTACCTCTCAACTATTTTTACTAAAGGTAATAACAGAGGTGCAATCAGGCAAAATATTTCTAATACTGTTGAAAACACTGCCAACGTACCTTTTACTCTACCACCTGACTACAAATTTACTTGTATCCCTATATGAGATAGAGCTAATACAGTTGTTAAAGCTATTATGTTTCCCGGTACCGGAGAATCCGCTGTTTATTTTGAAGTCTCTTTTCTGAAACCAAAAATTATACCCCTTTTATTTGGTTATAGATGATGAAGTAACTGTGGTGAATAAGATGGTTATAAAATGATGTAACTTTTACCTGTTTATTAGGTATTTTATTATGGCAATTTCTTTAGTATCGATAAGGATGAAACTTATTGGTAAATTCTTTTAATGAATTTGCTAGAATAATTAAATAAACTATGAATTCCGCAACATAATATAACCTTTAACTTTTTTAATGAAGCCAAGAATACCTGATGCTTCTCCACTCATCTTGCCACTCTCTAATGATATTGATAGGTCATTATGGTTTGAGATTATACCTAGCTATAATTGTATTAATACTTTGAAGCAGGCTCTGGAGAGCGTTCTTATTCAAGACTTGGGTCCGGAAAAGATTCAAATTGAGGTAGTTGATGATTGTAGTACGGATGGTGTTGTAAAGGAATTAGTATAAAGGGTTGGAAATGGGAGAGTCTTTTTTTTAGACAGCAAACGAACAAGGGCAGCCTACTGAATTTTGAGACCTGTATTAATAGGGCTAAAGGAGAATGGATACCTTTGTTACATAAGGATGATAAAGTAAAGGTTGGGAACAATCAGGAAATTGAGAGATTATTTAGAAAGTTTCCTGAAGCTGGAGCAGCTTTTACAAATTATGTTTATATAGATATAAAAGGACGAATATTAAAGCAAACAGCGGCTTAATCACAATATACCTGTATCCTGCCAGATTGGCTTAATACTATAGCTCAGGAAAAAAATACAGACTCTTGCTATTTTTGCAAAACGAAGCGTTTATGAGCAGCTTGGTGGCTTTTTTGCAATACATTTTAGTGAAGACTGGGAAATGTGTGTTAGAATTGCTTTTTATTTTCCTTTTGCTTATTCACCAAAAAGCTTAGCACTGTACCGGGTACATAAAAATAACAATACTAGTAAATATTTCCGTTCAGGCCAGAACATACTTGATCTCAAAAGGTTATTACTATTATTCAAAAATACCTAGCGGAAGACAAAAGAGCAGAGTTGAAGTTAATAGCTGAAGAAGATGTATCAAAATAAATAGCAAGTACTTCTATAATAGTTTTAAAAGACTTTCATGATCCATACGCCGCAGCTGTGCAAATAAAAGCAGCATTGAAGTTGAATCTGAACAAGCAAACTATAGGTTATTCTTTATTGGCTCTTCCGCTTTGTATGTTGTTCTAAGTGAAAAATATTTTGAATGCTAAAGAACTCCTTAAAGCCATGATATTTGTTTAGAGAGAATGCAAGAACAGTTCGTATTTTGGACAAGCTAAGTTTTTTGGTTAAAACTCCTACAGTTCCCAATCTATAGGCTGTTTTTTTGGGTAATCAGGGCTGGCAAATGATTTTATTGATAAAAAAAATACTAAGAAGAATAAAGGGTAATTTAGGAGGTATCTTTTAAACAGTTTAGGTTCATCGACTATTCGATATACCCATCTTAAATTTAACTTATCTATCATAGGTGGATAATAATTTTTCTTCTTTGCAATCTGATGCAAATAGCCTCCACATGTAAATCCGTATCCATCCCACCCTATGTTTCTAAGATCTATTAAAAAGTTTTCTTGATGAGGTGTTCCCATGCCACATATCACCATATCTACTTTGGAGTCTAATAACTGTTTTAAGTATTGGCTTCGTTCTTCAGGACTATTAAAGTAGCCGTTTCTATAAAGTGATACCTTAATATTGTATTTTTCTTCAATGTTAGATACTGCAGTTTTGATATATCGTTCTTCTGTTCCGACAATAGCTACTTTAAGATTGTCTCTTTTAGCAACAGGAAACACAATAGAAGCTACAGAAGTATCATCAAAACTGTATCTTGAAATATTTTTTTTAAATGATGCGTTGAAAATCTTAACAAAAGAAATACCATCAATGCACCACTGGTTTACTCCTTCTACTATGCCTGTTTCATCTTTTAACAGCAGCATAGAATAAGGATTAACAAAAGATGTTATTCCTTTTTTTAGCTCAAAGTTTTTTACTTTTTGTGAGATAGATTTCCAGGGAGCCTTTTCCATATTGATATAGCATTTTAGGAGTTATTTTTAGCATTTTGATTAAATATTGGGTGTTGTAGAAGATAGTATCAATAGATGAATACTAATTGAGTAAAGGCTCCAATAAGAAAGGATCTTTGATCTCAGGTTGTTGGAAAGCCATTTTAATGTGGAAGTAGCAGTAATTAAGGAAATGTTGGCCTTGGCGGAGAGCAGACGATATTGTAGCTATTATTTCTCTAATTCATTAAAACAATGAACAGAATATAAGTAAAGCGTATGTTTACATGGACTTGGGCCCATGCAATAAGCCTGCTCAGCAAGAACTGCAGCCTTATTTACGAATTTAAGGGATGGTGAGAAAGCAGTGAATAGTTAAACCAGTAAATTAGGTTCTTTAGCTTTATCATTCTTAGTTTTTGATGCAAATAGTGGCTTCTCATCCATTTCGGAAAAGCTTTTACCTGAAGCACTTTTTACATATGCTATCAGAAAGCCAAATAACAAACCATTCATTTCATATGCATCTATGTCCTCGAAGAACAGAATAATAAGTATCTCAATAAATAATATATTAAGAACCAGTTTTACATAGTTAAAATTTTCTTTTACTACTGTTAACAGAGAGTTAAAGAACAGCTTTATAAAAAATAAAAATATAAAAGAGCCACCTACTAAACCATTCTTGACATAGTAGCCAATGTATGTCGAGTGGGAGCCTACAGGATATTCACCCCCAAAAAGTTCGTTAAGACGCGGCTTCAGACCAAGGCCAATAATGGGAGCCTCCTTGAGCATAAGATACCATGAGAAAGATTGGATATAATACCTAGTGTCATTAGACGAACTTCTCGCCGAATAAATTTCATTTAGCTGATCAATGAAAAGTTGTGCCAGTGGAATAATAATAATTATTGAGGCAACTGCGACGGCTTTAAAAGTTAAGGGGTTTTTGAAGAAAAGGAAAACTATATTAACTAAAGCAAAAAGGGTTACAATCCTTGAACCAGTAAATACTACCCCTATGAGTACTAAAGCAGCTATGATAAATCTAACAATAAAATTCCGCTTTACTAAATCTTCAAAGGCTATAGCATACAATAACATGAGCAATATAGCTGTTGAGTTTGGGTAAATTGTAAAAGCCATATTACGTACCTGTTTCTCTCCTTCATACCATCCAGTTTTTGTAAATACTGTTTGTGGGTAACTCGATATGAACTTTGATATCAAATTATTATAGTATAAATCTTTATCAAGAAAGTAGGAAGCAAGGCCGGTAACAGCGACGATAGTAGAAACCCAGAATAACAGCGATAGAGTGTTATCTTTAATAATTTGTTTTGTTTGCTTGTCTTCGTACATCACATATCCGACTATTATGAATAAGAAAACAACTTCATTATGAAGAATAGCTATAAAACGGTTTAGCGAGTAGTAATCTGAAATAGTAGATAATAAGGAGGAAAACAACTGAAAGAAGAAAAACAGTATTAAAACTGTAAAGTATCCATCTTCTGATGCCTTCTTAAGAAAAACTTTTTTTAAGTTCTTAAAGAAAAGAAAGTATAGGGAAAAATAATGAAGTCCAACTATCCACCAAATCCAATAAAATTTGTAAAGGAGTTTATCTACTTGATTTTTCATTGAGCATCTTGTGAGTTTAAGGGGGAAAGAAGTCTAAGCTACCCTTAACATCTGAGTGTGACTCAAAATTTTTGGAGCATCAGATACTTAAGCTTATGAAGCCTTAGCTGGTACACTTTTCTATTTCTTGCCTGATTCTGTGTGAGGCTAAATGGTCGGTAAAAGTATGAAATTGGCTCAGTAGGGCGTCTAAATTACCAAAGTCATTTAGTTCATTGCTTAAGTACTGCTGCAGCTGTTTATAAAGTTGTTCAAATGTTCTTGCTATAGGCAGTTCCATGAAGAGGTCATCAAAATCTATATAAAGGCTTCTGTCATTCAAACAGTATTCTTCTAAATCATAGGTATAGAGAAGAACAGGTTTTCTGGTACCTATAAAATCTAAGGAGACAGATGAATAGTCTGTTATTAATAAATCTGACTCTTTTAATAGATGATATACATCAACATCTTTGTCTACAATTTTCAAGTTGTTGTAATTAGAGAGGTCTACATCAAACTTTTCATTAGGGTGGAGCTTAAGCATGAAAATTGCATTGTGCTCCTTAAATAAGTTGTTAATCCTGCTCCAGTCGATCGGTATATTCCTGTTGGCTCTGTCAGAGTCTCTAAACGTGGGCATATAAATAACCTGTTTGTCACAATGATGCGCAACATTTTTATTATTTGTTTCTGTGCCTTCTTTTTTACTAAACAGGATATCATTTCTTGAAAATCCTGTAACTGGACTTTCGTTATCGCTTAAAGCAAAAGCGGATTTAAATTTATCAGAAGTATAGGGAGAAGTACTTGGCACCAGATCATATTTCTCGACCCACCATGGTCTTAAAATTTTTAGTACAAGTTTTTCAAGATTTGAACCATGGTAACATTTGTACATTAAGTTATTTTTATTGTCTATGTCTCTACCTATTTTTTTTATCGGGATTCCATGCATCAGTAGAACTTTCACCGCATTTCGTGACGTCCAGTATGAGATATCGCTTGAAAACATGTCAAAGACGTAAATACCAGCTCTAGACACATACCACAGCCCCTTGAGTGAATAGAGGAAAGCGCATTTGTATCCACTGCTTTGTAACTCCTTAACTATCTTTTTCTTCTTACTGATCCATATATAATGAGTGTCGGGAGAGCCTTGCGAGTGACAATAATGGAATAGCCATTTTGAGTTATCTGCAAACCTAACTCCATTCCACGACCCAAATACCCAAAGTTTCTTATCTCTGGGTATGATACCTGAGATAAAATACCAAAAGTAAAAGAAAGGCAGCAAAGCAATAAAGGTTGCTTTGCTTATTAAGCTCTTATTCATTAAATCTTTATAAAGTATGATTGAAGTTATCTGTAACTTTAAACCTTAATCAAAATCAAGTTTGCAGCTATGTGATTGTAAATTAGTGGCTTACTTTAGAGCTTTTTTGTTGAAGAAGCTTTAGCTGTCTCTGGAGGGTAACTTTGGTAAAGAGATAATCAAACGTTGAAGGTCTAGTCTACGCTTTTAACCTTTCCATAAGTTTTCCTGTGTTAATTTTGATAAACGTTTGTCCTCTAAACTTATAAAAAGCTGATGTTGCAAGCGCTGCGATAATTGTTCCGGTGCTAAAATTTAAAATTAATCTTAGGATGAGGTTATCTGGGTTTATGCCTACTAACCAAACTAACCCGAAAGAAATAAAAGCTATTATAGTTAACCAAATATTTTCTATGTTATATGGGAACATGTTTAAATAATATTTTACTTGGATTACCCTCAATATATTCATGATCGTAACACCCGTACTCGTAGCTATGGCAACACCAATAAACCCATATGCTTTGTAAAATATTATATTTAATAATATAGTTAAGAGCAAAACGATAATGGAATTTATCATATCTATTCTTGCATGTCCGCCATTGAATAATAAATTCCCATTAGGTCCTGTAAAATAGAATACCATTTGTCCAAATAATAGAATTCGAAGGGCATTTGCTGCAATAACGTAGCTTTCGCCAAAAAAAAGTAAAACATCCTCAGCAAAAACAACTAAAAACATCATAACTGGTAGAGCTATAATAACAGCATTTTTTACCACCTTTTTAAATTCAATATCTAATTCTGCTAACAGATTATTGTTTATATAGTAAGACATTTTAGGAGTAAGCCTAGTATATCCTACTACTGAAAATCCTGTCATGTTACAAAGTGTAGCAGCTAACCCATATATTCCCAAGATTTGCATACTTGATACTCGACCAAGTTGAATCTTGTCTATTTGTGTTATCAGGAAGTAGTTAAGAGTTAAAAAAAAGAATACATAGTTCTCTTGACCTAAGGCTATTTTCTTCTTCTTAACTTTAAAGTAATTTATTAGCCTTTTCCTATCGAAGAATAGTATTGATAAGATAGTAAGGGTATAGGATACTAAGACTCCTACTAAGATAACATTAAGGCCAAATAGATTCTTAAAGGAGTAAAAGATTAGCAAAACAGATAAAAGTAAAATCAGTTTATAAATTATCTCTGATCTTAAGTATGATAGCTCAACTCGCTGGGTAGATATCAAAATTTTACCAACCAATTGGAACACTGCATATATGGCCGACCCAACAGCTATAAAAATCCAAGTACTCTTTAGAAGATCATTTGAAAAAAGAGTTCCTCTCAAAAAATCAATAGGAATAATAAATGCCACTAAAGAAAAAAAAATACAATTAAAAAGTATAAAGAAAAGTACTCTGTCTAAAGTATATCGAAACTTTTCTTTTTCTTTCTGAATAAATAGAAGACTTAACTCTTTAATTAAAAACCTGTCATAACCAAGTATTAAAATCTGTGAAATAACGGCAGACCAAGTAATGAATAACACATACACACCATATTCAGATGCACCAATAAGTTTTATAAAAATAACTTGGATTCCAAAACTTATTAGTATCCCAAATGCTCTTATTGATGACAATCTTAGATCTTTCTTCATTAAGCATTTATCTTAACTTTAGGTCATTCTATTCAATTGGGTATCTCTCTTTGAATAATCGGTTTTGCTCCCAGTTTAGGGTTTCAGAGTGTTCACATGGTTTGAACGGATCAGGTAGTAGATCACTGTGGTGGCCTTTTCTTACTTCCAGAGAGGGCAATTGCATGTAGTTTCCATACTGCCTTTTCAAATAAGAATTATATCCTATAGGCACATAGAATTCTGTATCTTCGAACTTTATTTTTTTTATATCAGAAAGCTCTTCTTCTTTAATATAACTGGCCCTATATTTAAAAGAGCTTAGATAGCATAAAAAATTGTGAGCATATACTAGTTTATAAGGATACAGTGAAGAAATAAACTTTAATATTTTAGTTCTAGCTGAATTGTTTCTGACTACAAACCTTAAGAAAAAGTTCTGTAGTATAATAGCTACTTTGTTTGGAAAGAAGGCCTTATCAAAAACAAAGATATCTACCATTATTCCATCATGGCAGCTTGAGAAAGCTTTATTGAAATCTCCATTCATCCTGCTGTATTTGTCTCTAAGTTTGGCATCTACAGAGTGGCAGGTAGGGTAATCAGGATCAGACTTTTTATTTTGAAAGAATATATCATTGGGAAGTTCTGGCACGGCAAACTTCACAAACTTTTCATAGTTGTCCCGCGTCATCCCTATGTCCAGGTCATCATCCCAAGGAATAAATCCTTGATGGCGGATGGCGCCAAGTAAAGTGCCTCCAATTAAAAAGTATTTGATGCCATGTTTTGCACATAGAAAATCCAATATCTTTAACATGCGGAGCATAACTAGCTGACATTGCCTTAAGCGAGACTTTCCTTCCTCTCTGTTATCTGGAAATAAAGCAGCATAATTCATAAGTATTTTGTTTCTCTATTTTTAGATATTCCTGATTAACTTAACTTTTCATGGACGAATCAGATAGAGGTACTTTAGTTGTTTATTTTTGAAGATATGAACTTCTTGTTCTTCCAGAACAGAATTTCATTATGATCACAGGGAGTAAAAGGATCCGGTTTATCAATTTCTAAAACCTCCTTCGGGTCATCAGGAGAGAAACTTTGCATGAAATTATTTGTGCTATGATGTCCTCTTTGTTTATAGAGCGGAGGCAACTCCATATAATTACCATATCGCCTTTTCAAGTATTCATCGTAGCCTATGGGAATCCATGTTTCCAAGTCCTCAAACTTAACCTTGACAAATTTTGAAATTTCTGTTGGTTTGAAATAATTTGTACCAAGCTTTGCCATCATCTTTACACCATTTATAAAACTACTGGAGTAAACAAGTGGAAAAGGGGCGTATTTAGAAACAGCTTTCAAGCATTTTACTCTTTCCCTATTTCCTTTTTTTTTGAATAGAATAACTAAAAAACGGTTCATTAAAAAGATGAAAAAGTTATGGGGGAAATAAGCCTGGTCATAAACCGCAATGTCAATTTGTAATCCATTGTGCCAGGCTTTAGGTTTGCCGTTATAACGACTGTATTTATCTCTTAATTTAGCTTCGATGATATGGCATGCTGGAAAGGCAGGATCAGTCTCGTCACTTTGAAAGAATATATCATTGGGAAGTTCTGGCACGGCAAACTTCACAAACTTTTCATAGTTGTCCCGCGTCATCCCTATGTCCAGGTCATCATCCCAGGGGATAAAGCCCTGATGACGGACGGCTCCAATGAGTGTTCCTCCATATAAAAAATACTTAATTTGGTGCTTTTGACACAAGTAATCCAGAATCTTAAGCATACGCAACATAACAAGTTGGCACTGTCTTATCAAATTCTCTCCTGACTCTCTATTGTCCGGGAATAGTTCATTAAAGTCCATGTTGTACCAGCTAAATGTTAAATAAGACCGTTTCTCGTTTTCAATACCTGACTTTAATGGGAGTTATGATAGATTAATTCTGCAGGTAGAGCAGCTTTAGTGCTATTGATACTGATAGGAAGTGTCTTGTACTTTAAAACGCTCCAAAAAGAACAGGAATTCACTGTACACATCTTCAAACTTTATTCCCTTGATTGTATCCAGAACAGTATACCTTCCAGGGCGCATTTTACCAGATGTTTCGTAGATCATTGATAATTTTCCACTTAGGTCGTCGCTTAGATTGTGAAATGCCAGTGGTATGTTAAGTTCCTGGGCATAATTAATGCACTTAGCATCTAGTCTTTTTTGTAAGTACAGGCAAAATATACTGATGGAGCCAACCTGATACCCATGAAGTGTATTTTCTGATAGAGAATGAAAATCTATGGCATGGCTTAACAAATGTTCACTTCCGCTGCAAGGGCGGCTAGTTCCTGCAAGTGCCATAGAAAGACCGGAACTGATCTGGCAGTATATAACCTGTTTAAGGAAATTTCTGTTCTTAATGTCTTTTGACTCATGATGAATAAGGGCATATGCAGCACTCCTTGAAAGCATGAATGCAAGGTCATTTATTGGCTCACGCTTCTGTTTAGAAGATAAGCTCCAGTCGTTTGTAGCCGAAATGTTAGACAAAATGTCTCCAGCAGCAGCTTGTAGAAATTTGTATGGAGCACTGCGTATGATATCAATATCCACCACCACACCAAACGGTGTTCTGCCGGGTAAACTCACTGTCTGATCGTTTTGGTCTTTGATAACAGAGATAGGTGATACCAAACCGTCATTTGATATGATAGTAGGCACGAGTAAATTCTCAATATTGGCTAAAAGGCTTACTCTCTTCACAACATCAAGTATAGACCCGCCTCCAACGCCAATCAACAAATCAACTTTTTTGCTTAGACAGAACTCCTTCAGAGCTTCAACTGTGGCCTCGTCGTTTCTTCGAACTATGTAGCTGTGTGCCTGCATAGAGCTAAGTATAAGTTCAGCGTACTTGTAAGAAGTGCTACTACCAGAAACAACTGCAATATTCTTAAAAATATAGTTATTCTGTTGAAGGATATCAGAGATTTTAGTGAGGATCCCTTCGTTTACCTGAAAAATGCTTGGTAGTTGGACTGAAACATTATGACAGTCCCTGGTTTCCTTTATTTGTTTAATTAAACCGGATGTACTTATTCCATTTGTATATGGAACTAAGACCATATCAATGTTACGGGTAGCCAGGTATTCTTCAGTTACCCGAATCTGTTTCAAATAACTGCCTCTTTCCCAATCATTGCCATGTACAATAGCATCAATGCTAAACTTCTCTAGGTATTCTTTGTTGTCATACCCTCTGATAATAAAAGCTTCGTCTACGTACTTGCAGTTCCGGATGATTTCCAGACGATCCTCTTCCGAATAAAAAGGCTTTCTTTTATACTCGGAAACCATCTCATCACCGTTCACTGCTACTATCAACCTGTTGCCAAGTGATCTGGCTTTTTTCAGTAGTTCTATATGACCTTTATGAAAAAGATCAAAGACTCCGATTACATATACATTCTTGTACATATCAGCTATACTTTATTTCGAGAATTATTTGCAGTCATATGCTTTCTATCCTTCCAATATAAGATTTCTGTGTGGTCACAGGGGGTGAAAGGATACGGTATGTCAATGCTATGTTTACTCTTCTGCTTTTCTAGAGGGGGCGGCAGTGTGTAGTTGCCGTAGCGCCTAATAAGGTAGTTGTGCCATCCTTTAGGAATGAAAGCAGGCACTCCTTCGAATTCTGTTGTTAAATATTCCGATAGCTCATCTGGCTTGAAATAATTTGCTCCCGTCTTAACCATCTTACGACTGTTTATAAAGCTGCTTGAATACACCAATGGGATTGGGCAATACTTCGTAATCCACTTTAGTGCTCTAACTCTTGCTTTATTACCTTTGCGTCTGAAAAAAAGAAGTAGCAAGCGATTTTGTAAAAAAATAAAGAAGTTATATGGTAGGTAAGCACGATCAAAAACAAGTATGTCGATCATCAGACCACTGTGCCACTTTATGTACTTCATGCTTTCTGGTAAGCTATAGCTACTGTACTTATCTCTTAATTTTGCTTCAACAATGTGCCCCACTGGAAAGAAAGGATCAGACTCATCGCTCTGAAAGAAGATGTCCTTTGGTAAATTTGGTACCACGTGCTGCACAAACTTCTCATAGTTTTCCCGAGTCATGCCTACATCTATTTCATCGTCCCAAGGTCTGAAACCTTTGTAAATGACTGATGCTTTTAGCGTGCTGCTACATAAAAAATACTTTATATTGTGCTTTTTGCACAGGAAATCAAAGATTCTGAACATTCTGAACAAAACCGCATGACACTGCTTTAGGCGTGTTGTAGGCTTATCTCTTTCATCTGGAAACATTTGGTTTATGTCCATGACTATTCATTAGCTAAACTTTGGTAGCTTTCGGTGCATGTAATTCAAAATATGAGCAGTAGCTTTATCAACTGTATTTTGTATTTCATTCTCATTATTAATAACTACACAGTTAGAAAGTATTTTTTGAAGGTTCAGGTACTCTTGTCTAAGTTTTTCAGACATTTCATAAGTGAGTTCTTGCTTTCTTTGCAGCAAAACCTTAGTAGATAAATCCAAAATGATCCACATGTCAGGCTGTGGGAGGATGTGGTGAATCATCTTGATAAATAGTTTATTGCCCTTAATTCTATAGCGTAGAGGGTCTGCCAGAACATCTATGAAATAGCGGTCATATAATATCAGGTAAGCTTTTCTTTTGAAGGGAAACACTTTTAGCCAATAACCTACTAAAAACTCAATCAGGAGAAGGTTTAGCTTAAGGAAAGAAGCGACATAGCCTCGCTCTTTATAAAGATGGGGTTTAGAAAAATGATAGTCTTCTTCTTTTTTAAAAATCAACTCTTTGTAAAAAACCTTAGGGTGCCTTTTAAAAGTTGTGGTGTTGTTAAAGCAGCCTCCTAAGGATTTTGTAATTTCATTAACAAAGGTGCTTTTACCAGAGCCATCTCTCCCTAATATGCCTACCACAACACCTGGAGGCTTCAAATCGCCTTTTAAAAGGCTCATATTCCTAAGGAATAATTTACTGAAACTGTTGCTGTCACTAAGCTTGAAATTTCTTGTTAACAGTTCGATGTTATCCATCAGATCATTTAGGTTCCTATTGTCCAAACTATCTGCTAATGTGTTGATACTTTCATCGTTGAAGTATCGTTTGAGATAAGACTTAATTGCTGTACTGGCACTCTTCCAGCATTCACAGAGATTATGGAATTGATCCTCGGCTATACACTTATTTTCAATAGCTTTTACCAGAATATAAACGGAATTGTAAATATTATTTAAAGTCCAGTAACTTCTGTTGGTTGAATAAACCCGGTCCTTTAGCAGTTCCTCTGTCGAGAAGTATAGCCTGCTATTTATTATGTAGTTGCGGTAAATGTTTACTCTAACAACATCTAACCCTTTCTCATCAGGTTTTTGATAGGCTAGTACATACCGAGTCGCTGTTGCTGAAAGGTTTATTTTTTGTACTGGTATAAACTTGCTGCTGGTGCATATACGACCAAAGCTGTAGGTCACTTTCTTGTAATCTCTTTCAGCAATAAACAGGTCGATAAACTTACCCTTTTGTTTCTCACAGGAGTTATCTGAAAATTCTTTG
This sequence comes from Pontibacter locisalis, assembly GCF_042684605.1. Classification (NCBI taxonomy): domain Bacteria; kingdom Pseudomonadati; phylum Bacteroidota; class Cytophagia; order Cytophagales; family Hymenobacteraceae; genus Pontibacter; species Pontibacter locisalis. The sequence continues at coordinate 83,202 of NZ_JBHULU010000001.1, read as the reverse complement.
ATGGCATAGCAGATGTTGTTACTATCTAAAAAGGCGGTAAGGGTAACAAGAAGTAGATCTATAGAAACATCACGTTTAAGCTCATGTTCTATGCTCATTATTTCTAACCCTGTTTTAAAAGTATTATCCTGCATTTGGAGATAAGGTTTCCTTTATTCTTTTTTACTTTAATAATACCTTTTGACAAGGCTTCGCCCACCTCAGTTACATACAGTAACCGGTATTGAATGATTAAAATCTATTCTTTTGCTCAGCAGGAAGTCAGCCCTCCTATACTTTTGAAGTATATTAAATGGAGGCGTGGTGCTTTGCAGTAGATGGAAGTAAATGGTAATGACGATATCTATTTTATGAAATAGCTTTTAAGCTCTTGCCTTCACCCTTCGTGCATGATAAGTTTTGTCATCATATACACTCGCATTTCCGTAGCCATACCCATAACCATACTGACCTTTAACAAAGCCCCTGGACTTAACACCATTAAAAACTATCGCAACATTTTTTAGTGATTGTAACACATGATTTTGAGCCAGATCTTGTACCAGATTTTTTGGAGTATAGTCGTGCCTCATCACTAAAAGTGTTACATCACAATGCTTCGAAATTAAAAATGCATCTGTAACCAGATCCACGGGAGGGGTATCAATTATGATATAATCGAAATCTTTTTCTAAATAATCTAGGAGTGTTTTAAACTTCCCATTTAACATGAAGTCTGTATAATCACCTATAGCAATGCCTGCTGGTACAATTCTTAAATTAGGAAATCCTGTTTCTTTGACTATTGCCTCAGGTGCTGACTTACTAAGCAGGAACTCTGTTATACCATCTTGCTTGTACATGTCGAAGAGAACTGATGCATTGGGGTTTCTAAGATCGAAATCTACGAGTACTACTTTTTGACCCGATGTAGCCAGAATGTAAGCTAAGTTAGAACATACAAAGCTTTTACCTTCGCCTGGTATGCTAGAGGTGATCATAATTATTTTCTTGTTATGATGACCATACAAGCCCATTGTTACTCTTAGCTTTCTGAACTGTTCTAAAATAGATGCTTCGGCAGGCTCAACAAAAGATTTGACTTTCCTGCGTTTCATCAAAGAAAGCTCTGCCACAATAGGAGCATTTATATTAGCTTCGATTTCTGATCTAAATAACAGCTTTCTGTTAAGCAGTTCTTTACATGTGATAAAAGAGATTCCTGAAGCAAAAGACAGAGTAACGGCTATTAAATAAAAGTACAGCTGCCTAGGTTTAGCAGGCAGCGATGATGCTTCAGCCATGTCTACAACTCTGCTGTCTTTTGCACTTGGGGCATAAGAAAGAACCGTTTCTTCTCTTTTCTGCAAAAGGAAACTGTAAGCATTATTTTTAATGGCCTGTTGTCTACTAATTTCCGTCAACTCTTTCTCTTGTTTTGGAATAAACTTTAGCTCAGCCTGGTAATGCCTGTTAGTGGAGGCAAGTTTTGTGCGTCTTGCTTGCAGAGCGTCGCGCTGATTTTTTATATTTTCTAAAATGCCAGGGCGTATGTTCTGAATCTCTTCTGCTAACATAAGAAGCATTGGGTTATTCTCAGCAGTTGTGTTTCTTAGTTTTTGGTACTCTATTTCAGCGTTATAAAGTTTCTGCAGAAGCTGTGTTAATACAGCATCATTCAGACCTAACGTAGATGGTACAAGGCCTCTCGCTTTGTCTTTTAATACTACATAGTTTTCTACTTTATCCAGAACTGCCAATTGCAGATCAATATCGCTAATTTTAAGATCTCTGCCTTCTACGCTTTCTAAGTATAGCCTGCTTTGTTCGCTAAGGTTTACAACTCCTTCTGATGACTTATACTTTACCACCTTGTTTTCAAGATCTTTGAGCTCTTCTTCAACAAGTTTTATTCGGTCCTCAACAAACTCAAGCGTGTTGGCAGCAAGCTTGTTTCTTTCGTTTATGGCTATGCTGTTATAGGTGTAAATCAGTGTATTCAGAATATCTTCACCTCTAACTGGGATTTGATCGTAAAGCGTGAAATTTATAACTGTGGAAAGTTTATTTTCAGCTTCTATTTTTATGTTTTCATATAAAGGCTCTACGACTTTGTTGGGTTTAATCAACGAAAAATAAAGAGGGTGATTTGCTAGACCTGCCTTTCTAGTATTTCGGGAAAACCTTAAAATACCATATGGAGTTTGTACCCATTTTTCAATGGCATATTTTTCATTATGGATAATCACTTGTTTGCGAGCCTTGTTATATTTGAAGTACACTTTTGCTGTTTCCTTAAGTGCTTCAGGGTGTTTTACTTCTATTTGAACAGGCGATGTTATATAAGCTGATGTAGTTTTAAATTCCCCTTCTTCAAAAACAGGCGCATAAAGTTTTAGCTTTTTAACAACTTCTTTAAACAAAGTGCGGGAGTAAAGAACTTTAATCTCATTTTCCACAATCTTGTTCGAAGTGAAAGCATCAATTGACTCTGTAATTTTAGCATCATTGACCCCTTTGTTTTCATCTTTTATAATTAATGATGCGGATATTTCATAGGTAGGTATAGAGTAATAGTTTAGGTATACCCAAGTACCAAGACTTGCTGCTATTAGTAACAAGGCAAACAAAGGCCAGTATGGCAGGTATTTATATAGCAGGGATGAGAATATATTTTGTTCAGGGCTTGGCATAGACTCAAGGGATAAATTATACTCTACTTACTTCATAGATTATAGATTATATGCCATCTGCTAATACTCTAAAGCTGCTGATTAGAACGTTGCAAGCTTTATGACTAAGGCATGAAATATCAGCTTTAATCTCAAATAGCTAAGCTTTTGATCTTCTAAATAATATATAAAATATAAAATAAGTATTAATAAATACTGTATATTTACAATACGAGGGTGGTTCTCATTAGTTTGATTGAGCACTGTTGTATAATATGGGGTATGAATAAAATAAAGAGTATAGCACTATTTTACGGGTAAACAGATGAAATAAACATGTGAGGTTAAATTAATTACATTTAATATTTAAATGGTTATTTTATAGTGCTTTGATACACTACTAAAATTTAGATATTGTTAATGAAGCCTTAACAAGGCATAATATGGGTAAAGCAAAATGGGAAGTACCAGATACAACAGCTAAAAGCCTTGCCAACGGCACCATTACAAGTAAAGCAGTAGCAATAAATAAAATAATAAATTAAATTTATGCACCCTATACTTTAAGCTTCGGCAATCGTATAGGGCACATCTGTTTTGCAAAACCCTTAGCAAATGAAACGTATCTCCTTTAAATCGAAACTTCTCTTCTCACTCTTTATCTTAGGTGCCTGTCAGTCACAAAAGCCTTCAGATGGTACTGGTGCATCAGCACTTTGGCAATCTGATGCCTACTCCATATATGCAGACAGTGTAGTGCAGGGGGACTATGTGGCACGTGTGCTTTCTCCTACGCAACTTACTTCTGACTATAAGAGTCCTGCTAATGAATTTGCCAGCCCTCAGATAACCTTCAAATTTGCCATCAATGGCCGTGACAATGAGATGAGGCCGGGCAAAGATCATCTCTTTAACTGCCTTGCTGCTGATGGTTCCTGTACCACACCTGTTATAACCTTCGGGCAGCAGTTTGTTGATGAGAAAGAGGTTCCAAATGATCAATACCTGGCACCAAATACGAAGATGACAGTTCGCCTCGATATGCGTCCGGTGTTGGAGTCCTTTGAGAAGCAGGGATACTATACTTCGTCAACAGGGGACAAGATCTATAAAGAGGATTTCAGGGGAGTATACATCGCAGGTCAACCAGCTCCTCTCAGTTGGGACTTTGATAACCTCGGGCGAAAGGAAGAGGCGAAACTACAGGACCCGGATGGAGATGGGATCTATGAAATTACCTTAAACCTTAACGCTCCTGAAAGCAGCAAGGCTACAGCCACACGCTGGCAACTGGAAAAGGATATCTCCGCGTTTCCGCAATATACCTCTGATTACCCTCTTATAGACGCTTTGTATAACATGTCCCTAGAGGAAATGGAGAAGGACATTGAGGCTGACAGTACTTTTAGGACAGGGAAGGAATGGGCAGGGGTGTGGACTCGTGACATCAGTTACAGCATTATCCTTGGTATGGCACAACTGCAGCCTAAGGTATCTATGTACAGCCTGATGCGAAAAGTTAAGGATGGACGTATTGTTCAGGATACCGGTACAGGTGGCGCTTACCCTGTTTCAACAGATCGAATGACCTGGGCTGTTGCAGCTTGGGAAGTGTACAAGGCAACAGGTGACAAGAAGTGGCTGCAGGATACATACCAGATCATCAAGAACTCCCTTCAAGACGACTATAAAAATGCTTATAACCCCGAAACAGGTATGGTTCGTGGCGAATCATCTTTCCTGGACTGGCGTGAGCAAACTTACCCGCGCTGGATGCAGCCTGCTGATATTTATGAATCGGAGAATTTAGGCACGAACGCCGTTCATTACCAGGCCAACATGGCCGCTGCACAGATGGCTGAATTGCTAAATGACAGAGAGGCGGCAGCCACTTTCAGAAAGAAAGCTGGAAGTATAAAAGAAGGGATGAACAAGCACCTGTGGCAGCAGGAAAAAGGCTATTATGGCCAATACCTTTACGGCCGTAACTATAAAATACTTTCCCCTCGTGCGGAAGCCCTCGGGGAGGCACTTTCTGTTATTTACGGGGTTGCCGATGAGGAACGTAAAAAATCAGTGGTGGCAAACACTCCAGTAACTGATTATGGAATCCCGAGTATCTATCCTCAGATCCCGGGAATTCCGCCTTACCACAACAATGGCATCTGGCCGTTTGTACAAGCGTTCTGGAGTGTGGCATCTGCTAAAGCAGGTAATGAAAAGGCTGTAACCGAAAGCATGAGCGCTATCTACCGTCCGGCAGCCTTATTTCTGACGAACAAGGAGAATTTCGTTGCCAGCACCGGAGATTATGCCGGCACACAAATAAACTCCGACAGGCAGCTCTGGAGTGTGGCCGGAAACATCGCGTTGATCTACAAAGTGATGTTCGGTATGGATCTTCAGGCTGATAAACTTGTGTTGAAGCCATTTGTTCCGAAAGCATACAAAGGAGACCGCAAACTCAGAAACTTCAAGTACAGGAATGCGACACTGAACTTTGAAATGAGCGGTTTTGGGAATAAGATCAAGTCCATCACCATGGATGGAAAACCGTTGCAAGAGCCAGAGATTCCAGCCAGCTTAACCGGAACTCATATTATTAAAATAGAACTGGCAAATAACGAAGTGGGTGGAGAAATCAACCATACCTCTGACTACACATCTCCTGAAACACCTAAAGTAGCTTTGAGCAACGGTAAGTTAAATTGGGCTGCTGTGAAAGACGCTACTTCCTTTAGAATATGGAAGAACGGCCAGGAGGTGCAGCAAACAGCAAATACCAGCTTCCCTGTAGATGCTAACGGGTATGCGGAATATATGGTAATGGCCATCGATAAGAACGGGGTGTCCTCATTTGCCAGTGAGCCGGTAGTTGTGGTGCCTGAGAAGTATAAGCTGGTGTACGAACTGGAGAAATCGGTTACGAAGGCTGATCTGCCATACCGCGAATTCTCTGGCAGTGGTTTTGTAGAGTTGAGTAAGCAGAAGAACAGAGGGATTGACCTAAAGATTACTGTTCCGGAGGATGGTGTTTATGCCATTGACTTTCGGTATGCTAACGGGAGCGGCCCCATCAATACAGAAAATAAAGCTGCTATGCGTACCCTCAAAAAAGGAGGTAAGTTTATCGGGACTATTGTGTTTCCGCAGCGAGGTATAGATGAATGGAGCAACTGGGGCTTCACTAATTCTGTGGAAGTGCCGCTACAGAAAGGCACCCATACCATTTCACTTAGCTTTGAGCCAAACAACGAGAACATGCACGGAGAGATCAACCAGGCAATGGTGGACTACATGCGTGTGGTGAAGATAAAGTAAAATTAGACCAAACTTATTTTTTTACCGTCTGTCAGCAATAAGAAGCTTACAAGCGGTTTTTTTACGGCAAAGTTGGCAGGATTTACCGGAGGAATTTATAGGTAATCCTAATTAGGTTAACTAGAGAATATTGATGTATGGTGACATGGAAGTCGATTCTATTGGTTATAGCTTCTGTTTTTCTACCTTTTTACAAGGATTCGGTCAGGTTTGCAGTCAAATCTGCTGATCCAGCTAACTCATTACCTCAGGCAAAGGAGATCAGTTTATTTCTGAGCGGGGATGTGATGATCGGGAGAGGTGTTGATCAAATACTTCCAAATTCAGTTGCACCCCGCATCTATGAACCCTATGTAAAAGATGCCCGCGACTACATCAGTATTGCAGAGAGAAAAAGCGGAGATATCCCAAGACAAGTCTCCTATGATTACATCTGGGGAGATGCACTTAAAGTATGGGAGGAAGCTGCACCTGATCTTAAGATCATAAACCTGGAGACAAGTATAACTACGCATGATGAACACTGGCCAGAGAAGATGATACAGTACCGGATGCATCCGGATAATGTAAAAGTATTGACAGCAGCCGGAATCAACTTCAGCTCTTTGGCAAATAACCATGTTTTGGACTGGCAACGCCCTGGGTTGATGGAGACAATGAATGTCTTACACAATGCCGGCATCTCTTATGCCGGAGCAGGAGAAAACTTAAATGAAGCCAGAAAGCCCAGTATACTCAAAACCAAAAGAGGTAATGTTATTGTCTTTGCATACGGCTCTGAAACGAGCGGCATTCCCGAAGCATGGGCTGCTACCTCAAATAGGTCGGGTGTAAACCTGCTTCCAGACCTTAGCAAGGAAACCATCAGCATGATCAGGGACCAGGTTAAGCGGGTGAAGAGAGAAGGGGATGTGGTGGTATTCTCTGTTCATTGGGGGAGTAACTGGGGGTATGATATACCTCCGCATCGTCGTGAATTTGCCCGGCAACTGATAGAGCAGGCGGGGGTGGACGTTGTACATGGACATTCCTCCCATCATCCGCTGGGTATTGAAGTTTATAACGATAAACTAATTATTTACGGGGCAGGGGACTTCATCAATGATTATGAAGGCATTAGTGGTCATGAGATGTTCAGAGATGACTTAAGCTTGATGTATTTTCCGGTACTTGACGCTGGCACGGGTAAGCTGAAAGCTATGAAAATGGTACCTATGCAGATTAGTAAATTTCGGCTAAACTATGCCTCCGATGAAGATACCAGGTGGCTTGCAAAAACTCTGAACAGGGAAAGCCAGAAATTTGGTACGAAGGTTAAACTTGAAGAAGACGGAACACTTTCGTTGGCCTGGTAATAAAACACCCTTCTACTACATTTAGGGTAGCTTCAGGAAGAAGTAACCACTTGGCATATTTCTATAAAATGAAAGTGCTCCGGCTTCTCTAAGCTTTTTTATCTTCTGTTCAAGTTTAACGGGATTTGTTGGCGTTTACCGGGAAAACGCTTTGCACTTCTTTTGGCATTTGCGTTGCTATGTGCTCCAACTGTCCTTCGGTTAAATAGCGGGTGCCCAGGGAGGTGAGAACCATTTTCACTAGCTCATCAGTAGGTTGTTTCCAATCAAACTGCCGTTCACCGTGTCTTGCCTGATCCTCCTCAACAGCTTTTTTAAATTCCTCCAGAGTTTCGAATTGCAAGGGCTGCTCCCGATACTCCCAATGTTCTGCAAATACACCTTTCAGGAACAAAGGCAACTGTGACATTATATGGAGGGATTCACTAATGTGTATGCGATCACGCAACGTGTGCAGTACGGCTCTAAGCAGGATATACGTTTGCCCTTGATCTTCCGGGTGGCCTAAATCAGCAGCTAATTCATTTAAATATTCATTTGCCTCCTGTGCAAATTTGTTAAAATTGTCCATGGCAATACCTTTTAAGTTTGTTTGATAAAAATAAATGAGGCACCTAATTTTATAACGATCGCTATTTATACAGGTTCAGCAGTGGCTAAAGCTTCTGGTTTGTCGGGTACTAGATTGACTAGGTTGTATTACATAAAAAAGGCCCTACTGCTAGGGCCTTTTTTATATTAATCTTGTCCGCCAACTCTGGTTGGCTTTCTTGGCGCAGGCCAGGTCATTTGTTCACCTGTTCTTGAATTTACCGGTAGAACGATCTTCTCACGTGATGCAGTTTCCGGATCTTCGCTGGCCATGTAAGTAAGGATTGCAGCCAGAATAACGTTGCTACGCACATCATCAAATACTATTTTATCATATGTGTCTCTGTTTGTGTGCCAGGTGTACGTTCCATAATCCCAGCTCAGGGAGCTAAGGGAAAAGGCAGGAGCACCTGCTGCAACGAAAGAAGCATAATCTGATCCGCCGCCACCAGGTGTGCCAGGGAACGTTGTTTCAATTTCTGAGGTAATTTCTCTTGGAACTGCACGGAGCCAACGACCCAGGTAATCGTAAGAGTTCAGGAAACCTTGTCCGGAGATATTTACTACTCTACCTGTACCATTATCCTGGTTGAAAACGGCCTGTATGTTCTTTACGATTTCCGGATGATCTTCAACAAATGAGCGGGAACCATTCAGGCCCTGTTCTTCACTACCCCAGTGCCCTGCAATGATCGTTCTCTTTGGGTTCGGGTACATCTTCTTAAGGATTCGCATCGCTTCCATCATCATGATGGTACCTGTACCATTGTCCGTTGCTCCTGTGGCACCATCCCAGGAGTCGAAGTGAGCAGAAAGGATAATGTACTCCTCGGGCTTCTCTGTGCCTTTGATCTCTGCGATTGTGTTGAATGTTGGTACCTTCCCTAATTCTTTCGCCTCTGTCTTTATACTGATTTTAGGCTTATCACCGTGTTCTACCATTCTGTACAGCATACCATAATCTTCCAGCGACATATCAATGGTAGGTATCTTTTTAGTGGAGGCACTGAAAATTTTATTTACACCAAAACCTCCGGACCAGTTAGATATTAGTACGCCTGCAGCACCTGCTTTTTCAAGCGCCTGCGGAAGCGTGCGGGTGCTATACCCGGTTTTGCTGATCCGTTCACGCCATGCCTTTGTTTGAGCGTCACGCTCTTTTTTCATCTTTTCAAAAGACTCTTTGGTGGCATGCTTCTCCCAGTTATAGTCAGGTCTGCCAGTAGGCTGATGCATGGAAACCATTACTATCTTGCCTTTTACATTTGGCAGCCATTTCTGAAATGCCATAGAATCCGCAACTTCAGGAAGGATCACAAGTTCTGCCGTAACTCCTTTCTTCGGAGTGGCCGGACTCCATGCTAACTGCATTGCCTCCAAAGATCTTACCCTGGGGTGTACCATGTCCACGTGGGTGATACCTCTTTGCCAGCCTCGCCATTCTCCCCATTTCTCATTGTGGGCAGGTATTCCCCAGCTCTCATATTTGTTTACAGCCCAGTCATGGGCATTTTTCATCTCGGGTGTGCCTACTAAACGTGGACCTACCACGTCTACTAATTCATGGGCTAACTTCTCCAGGTGCGAATTTTCTGTTGCTTCTTTTACAATTTTTTCAACAACCGGATCCTTCACCTGGGCATAAGTCAGGCTGCTGCATAACAGCATCAGAAAGAATAAAGGGCGAATAGTTCTTATCATTAGAATGCTTTTTGGGTGGTAAAGGTGAAAATTATAGTGAATTGATTGGTTACAGATTAGGTTACTAAAAGCTTAGATGCTTCTCTGAAACAAAGGTTTAAAAATCAGCTCAAGATAATGTTTTATACAAAACTTTCATGCAGGCATTTTTCTAAATCCTCTAACTCTTTTACTTCTCCTGATGGAAAGTTATTTAATTGAATAGCTCCAATCCGTACCCGAATAAGCCTCAGCGTTGGAAAGCCTGCTGCGGCTGTCATTTTTCTTACTTGTCTGAATTTTCCCTCTGTTAAAGTAATTGAAACCCAACTTGTTGGTCCGTGCCTGTCGTCTCTGATTTTTCTGCTTCGTTCCGGAAATGGGGGAGCAGGATTAATTCTTCGTGCCTTACAAGGTTTGGTGAAGTATTTTACACCCTCTACACTTATTTCTACACCACTTTTTAGTTTTTCAATCGCCTCTTCATGTATGATTCCGTCAACCTGTGCAAAGTACTCTTTCTCAACATCACTACTGCGCACGTATTCACTCATTTTGCCGTCGGTCGTTAACAGTAGCAAACCCTCACTGTCTTCATCCAGGCGACCTATGGCCATTGTGCCTTCAGGAAACTCATATAGCTCGCCCAACAGCTTTTTCTTTTTCTGATCGCACACAAATTGGCTGAGGTAACCGTAGGGCTTATGTATGATAAAATGTCTGTGCTGGCTCATCTTTTTTATACTGCTAACTTAGCTGCAAAAATACGATTAAGTTTAACATAGGTATTGGGTCTGCAACAGGCTGCAGTTACACTCATGTGCTGTCAGATTATAATTAACAATATTTTATGTTTTCGTAAACATAGAAAGGTAAAAAGAGTTCTTATAGCTGGACTAAAAGCAGATAATAGAAAAAGTATGGAAAAAGCTACATTTGGCAACGGGTGCTTCTGGTGTACAGAGGCGGTATTTCAAAATTTAGAAGGGGTTGAGACGGTTGTGTCAGGCTATGCAGGTGGGCACGTAGATAATCCTACTTACAAACAAGTATGCTCGGGTAATACAGGCCACGCGGAAGTGTTGCAGATTACCTATGACCCGAGCAAAATTTCTTATGCAGATCTATTAGAAGTCTTTTTTAAGACACATGATCCCACAACCTTAAACCGCCAGGGTAATGATGTGGGTACACAATACCGCTCCGTTATCTTCTACCACAATGATGAGCAAAGGCAAGTTGCAGAGAAATATAAACAGGAGCTGGATGCTTCCGGCATATTCCAAGATCCTATTGTAACGTTGATTGAGCCTCTGCCGGAGTTTTATCCCGCTGAGAACTATCATCAGAATTACTTTAACACGCATGGGCATGAGCCATATTGCAGCTTTGTAATCCGGCCTAAACTTGACAAATTTAAAAAGGAGTTTGCGGATAAGTTGAGATCAGCACAGTAGGCTGTTTCTCTCTGGCTAACTTCTAACTTAAAATCTCAGGAAATCAGGGAGATTATGTATTATCTTTGCAGCTTTATCAGATAATCATGATCTCAGTAGACGGCGTAACGGTCGAGTTTAATGGCTCGGCACTTTTCAGTAACATAGCTTTTAATATTAACGAGAACGACCGCATTGCCCTCATGGGTAAGAACGGTGCGGGAAAATCTACCCTGCTAAAAGTAATTGCGGGAGTAAATAAACCTACACGGGGTAAAATATCAGCGCCGAAGGATGCTGTAATTGCCTATTTGCCACAGCATTTACTTACAGAGGATAATTGCACTGTTTTCGAGGAGGCTTCAAAAGCTTTTGCGAAGGTGCTTGACATGAAAGCGCAAATGGATGATTTAAATGCGCAGTTGGAGACTCGTACTGATTACGATTCTGATGATTATTATAAGCTGATTGAGCAGGTATCGGAGTTAGGCGAGAAGTACTATTCTATTGAAGATATCAACTTCGATGCTGAGGTTGAGAAGACTCTGAAGGGACTTGGGTTCTTACGTTCAGACTTTACAAGACCTACAAGTGAATTCAGTGGTGGATGGCGTATGCGTATTGAACTGGCAAAGATTCTGTTACAAAAGCCCGACCTGATTCTACTTGATGAGCCTACAAATCACCTGGATATTGAGTCCATCCAATGGCTGGAAGATTTTCTGGTGAATAATGCAAAGTCTGTGATCGTAATTTCACACGACAAAACCTTCGTAGATAACATCACCAATCGCACCATTGAGGTGACAATGGGACGCATCTATGATTATAAAGTAAACTATAGCCATTACCTGCAGCTTCGCCAGGAGAGGCGTGAGCAGCAACAGCGCCAATATGAAGACCAGCAAAAGGAGATAGCTGAAATCCAGACCTTCATCGATCGTTTTAAAGGTACTTACTCTAAAACCCTCCAGGTACAGTCGCGGGTGAAGATGCTGGAGAAAATGGAGATCATCGAAGTGGATGAAGTAGATACTTCTGCCTTGAACCTGAAATTCCCTCCGGCACCGCGTTCAGGAAACTACCCTGTCATTGTTGAGCAACTAACGAAGAAATACGGTGACTATACCGTTTTTCAGGATGCATCTCTTACAATCGAACGTGGGGAAAAAGTGGCTTTTGTGGGTAAGAACGGTGAAGGTAAATCAACTATGGTGAAGGCCATTATGGGTGAACTGGATTTCGATGGAAAACTGCAACTTGGCCATAACTCCATGATCGGGTATTTTGCTCAGAACCAGGCCTCCCTGCTGGACGAAGATCTGACTGTTTTCCAAACCATAGACCTGATAGCAGTAGGAGATGTTCGCACAAAGATAAAGGATATTCTGGGAGCCTTCATGTTCGGCGGCGATACGGTAGAAAAGAAAGTGAAGGTGCTTTCAGGAGGGGAGAAAACGCGCCTGGCCATGATCAAGCTGCTTTTGCAGCCGGTTAATCTCCTTATCCTTGATGAACCTACCAACCACCTGGATATCAAAACAAAAGATATCCTTAAAGATGCTCTTAAAAGCTTTGATGGCACAATCATACTTGTGTCGCATGACAGGGACTTTTTAGATGGCCTGGCTACGAAGGTTTTCGAATTTGGAAATAAGCGTGTGAAGGAGCACTTTGAAGATATAAACGGCTTCCTGAGAAACAAGAAGCTGGAAAACCTGCGCGAAATAGAAAGAACTGCTGCTAAGTAAGCAACAGTAGAAACAAACTTAATTTATGGCAATGATACTTATTAACCCATGGAGAGATGTTACTCCTTGGGTTAAAGCTCTTAAGGAGGAAAGACCTGATCTGGACTTAAGGGTTTACCCGGACGACTCAAACAAAGATGAAGTAGAATTCGCCTTGGTCTGGAATCACCCTATGGGTGTGTTTAAGGAATACCCTAACCTGAAGTGTATTTCTTCAATGGGTGCTGGTGTGGATCATGTTTTAAAAGATCCCGAATTACCGGAATCAGCTCAGGTGACACGGGTAACAGACGAGCACCTTACCCGGGACATGGCAGACTTTACCATCGCGCTTATCATGAACCATCTGCGTGGCCTTTCTTTCTATAAGGTCCGGGAAGCATCACAGGAATGGAAACCTAAGTCATACCTGCGCATTTCAGATGTAAGGGTAGGGGTAATGGGTGTTGGTGTGCTTGGAGCACATGTGGCAAGTCGGTTGTTCAAAATGGGCTTTCAGGTAAATGGGTGGGCAAGCAGTGAGAAAAACATAGAGGGCGTAAAAGTGTTTGCCGGCAAAAATACCCTTGACTCATTTCTTTCACAGTCTGACATACTGGTTTGCTTACTACCTTTAACAAAAGAGACCGAGAACATTCTGAATAAGGAGAACTTCAAGAAGCTGCCTCAGAATGCTTTTATAATAAATGTCGCCAGAGGCGGCCATCTGGTAGAGGACGACCTGATTGAGATGATTGATTCGGGTTATTTATCAGGTGCAAGTTTAGATGTATTCAGAGAGGAACCGCTTCCAAAGGAGCACCCGTTCTGGTCTCATTCTAAAATCAATGTCACTCCGCACATTGCCAGTGTTACGGATCCTCTCTCTGTTGTTCCGCTTATCCTGGAAAACTACGACAGAGCCAGAAATAATAAAACGTTATTAAATGTTGTCTCACGCCAAAAAGGATATTAACATGAACGCATTTCATTACGCATTTAAAGTAAAGGACATCGAGTCAACCAGAAAATTTTATGTGGAAATACTCGGCTGCAAAGAGGGGAGAAGCACAGAACATTGGATAGACTTTGACTTCTTCGGGAACCAACTCTCGGCACATGTCAGTGCAAATATTCCGGAGTTGGACTACTGCGGTCAAGTAGATGGAATCAGTGTGCCAGTGCCTCATTTTGGATGCATCCTAAAGAAGGAGGAGTTCAGTAGCCTACAGGAAAGGCTGACAGCGCACGACATTAAATTTGTTGTGAAGCCTTATACCCGCTATGAGGGAAAGCCCGGAGAGCAGCAGACAATGTTTTTTCTTGACCCAAGCGGTAACCCTCTTGAGTTCAAAGCATTCAGGAATGAAGAGGAGGTGTTTGCTTCTTAGTATAGCTAACAAATGAAAGAGCCCCGCACCTGTGAAAGCTATACAGGTGGGGGCTCTTTTATTTGTTATAAACTAGTTTACGCCTTCACATACTTTATTGACAAGTCTGATGATTTTATGAAACAGCACTTCCTCTTCAAAAGGCTTAGAAACATAGTCGTCCATACCGGCCTGTAAATATTTCTTGTCATCCCCTTTAATAGCATTCGCCGTAAGTGCGATGATTGGTGTTCTGGCTTTTCTGTCATCCTCCAATAACCGGATCTGTTGTGTAGCATCTAAGCCGCTTAGCTCAGGCATCTGGATATCCATCAGGATAACATCATATTGATTTTCTTTTGCGAGTCCGACTGCCTCCAAGCCATTAAAAGCGGTATCAACAACTAATCCCCATCCCTCCATAACTGTTTTAGCTACGAAAGAATTGATTTCATTGTCTTCTGCCAAAAGTACTCTTCTCTTATTTAAAAGGCTAAAGTCCATATCTCCTTCAACTTGTTTGGGTTCAGTATAGCTGTGCATTTTAGAAAAGCTCAACTCAAAATAAAATTTACTTCCCTTCCCTGCTTCACTTTTTACCCCCAGTGTTCCATTCTGTAATTCAACCAGATGTTTGCTAATACTAAGGCCAAGGCCGGTACCGCCATGCTTTCTGGTTGTACTGGAATAAGCCTGCGTAAATCCTTCAAAGATCTTTTCAAGTTTATCCTCCGCAATACCTATACCTGTATCAGCTACAGTAAATGAGAGTGTAATGGAATCAACTGTTTCCCTTGTTATCTCACTGGTAACAGTAACGCTTCCTTTTGCGGTAAATTTAATGGCATTAGATGTAAGGTTGAGTAAGATCTGATTTAAGCGGTAAGGGTCTCCAACTATAACAGGATTGTCTATGGCTAAAGGATGGATTTTAAAATCAATTCCTTTTTCTTCTGCTTTGTAGCTTAGGGTTCTGTAAGTGGTTTTTAATGACTCCTGTATATCAAAAGGTATTTGCTCAAACTCTAGCTTCCCTGATTTGATCTTAGCCAGGTCCAGAATATCGTTAATAATAACGAGCAGGTTTTTAGCAGAATGGCGAATTGTGCTAAGGTAGTTTTGCTGTTGAGGTGTTAAACAAGTTTTACTAAGCAACTTAGAAATACCCATAATGCCATTCATCGGAGTTCGGATCTCGTGACTCATGTTTGCCAGGAAATTTTCCTTCGCTTTATTTGCCTGCTCAGCATTATCTATGGCGATTTTCAGCTTCTCGTTTGTTTTCGTGTTTAATGCCAGCGCTGTTTCTAACTGCAGGTGATAGGCTTTTATCTCTGATATGTCCTGTAGTATAGACCACAGCATTCTTCGCCCATCCTTATCATAGAACTGCATGCCGCTTTGCAGCACTTGCCGGTAACTGCCATCTCGGTTAAAAATCTCTTTTTCATCGGGGCCAAAAGTACCATCAGCAGTAAAAGAATCAGGAAACAGGCGGGAGGAACACTCCAGGTCCTCCAGTATCATATGCTGAAGTTCATCTAATGTATAGCCGGTATTAAGTAGAAAAGCCTGATTTGCTTCGACAAACCTACCCGTTTCAAAGTCATTCAAAACAATACCAACAGGCGACAGATCAAACAAACCCTTGAACCGCTCCACATTTTCCTGAAGTGCCAGTTCGCTCAAACGACGGTTTTCAGCATTAGTAAGTAATTCAGCCAGGATAGTAAGTAATCCAATTTCATCTTCCTTCCACTCTCTTATCCTTGCAACCGAGTCAAAGCCTATAAAGCCAAGGCATCTTCCATCTGTGAACATGGGAACAGTAATTAGTGTCTTTATCTGCTGAGGTGCAAGCAGCTTATACAGATCGCTGTGTTGAGGGAGTTCACTTACTCTGGGGATATGGAAGCTGACGCCTGCCTGATGAGCTCTTGCTATGTCACTAATGATCTCGATGGGCAGTTGCTGCATCGTCTCAATTTCAGGGGAAATACCAGGCGCACACCACTCATGGATATTACTGAATGTCTGTGCTTCGAAGTCGTACTTAAAAACATAAGCTCTATCTACATCTGCAAAAGATCCTACTTCGCTTAGCACTCTATGCATTGTGTCGTTCAACTGCTCCAACGGAATATTCACAAGTTGAGTAGCTAGTTTAATGAGCAGACGCTGCAGTTTATGGCTCCTGGAGATCGGCTGTGTTGCCATCTCCTTCATAAAAGCTACAGCTAGAGGTTCTCCTTCGGTGGTATGAACAAGAGAGGTTTTGAACTGTACCCATAAGACCTGCCCGTCTTTTCTAACTACTCTTTTTTCTACCTCACTGCTGTCTTCCTTTCCAGCCATGATACTTTCTAACCGGCTGCTGTAATTAGCGAAATCATCCTTTAAAAGGATATCTTCCAGTTTAGCATGTTGTAGCTCCAAAGGATTATAGCCGAGCATTCGATAAAGCGAAGGATTGCATCTTTTAAGGCAACCGTTTTTGCTTATTAAAGCTATGCCAATACCTGGATTATCAAACAGGGCATCAAGAAGAGCATCGCCAGATAGTTTCATAAAAGCAGAATCTATAACATTCCACTAAATATAGAGATTTTTATATAGCAACTCCAAGTTGATACAGTTAAAGTGCGTGAATGATGTGGAGGTTGCAGGAATGTTAAAAAAGTTAAAATTTCGTGCTACTAAACTGCACCAGATTAAAATTTCAGGATAAATGCTGTACCTTCTCCTTCTGCAGATTGTATCTGAATAGAACCCTGATGTAGAAGAATGATTTGTTTGCACAAGCTCAGGCCAATGCCGGTTCCATTTTTCTTGGTACTAAAAAAGGGAATGAAGATTTTCTCCTGTACCTCCCGTGACATCCCCATGCCGTTATCTGCAACTTTTATTATAGTTTTCCCCTCCTGAGAGTTGTAGGCTGACAAAGTTATACATGGATCAGATTGGTACTTTACTGCCTCAATGGCATTCATAATGAGGTTTATCAAGACCTGGTCCAGTAGATTTTTATCTGCAAGAAGATGCATGCCCGGATCATCCATCTCCATTTCCAGCCTGATGTTCTTTTGAGCCAGGGAAGGTTGCATCAGGTTCTTCAGGTTCCGAAACACTTCCTTTACCGACACATCAACCAGATTGAGCCTGGTGATTTTATTCAGGTTCCGGTAAACTTCCGCAAAACGCAACAGACCTAAACTTCGGCTTTTGATGGTACTTACACCTACCTCAAAATCTTCCAGATCATGTGCCGAAGGACCAGTAGCTGCAGTTTCGTGAAGGCGGTTTTTAAGAGTGTCTGCCAGTGAGGCAATTGGTGCCACAGAGTTCATGATCTCGTGTGTCATCACGTTCAGTAGTTTCTGCCATGCTTTTGACTCAGTCTCATCCAGCGCCTCATTGATATTTTGAAACGCAATCAGTTTATAGGTGTGGCCTTCGCTGCGAAATGCTGTAGCAGATAAGAGAACTTTAAAAGCAGTTTTCTCAAAATGAGCAGTATTGGCAGTCGCAATTTTTGAACGGCCAGGCTCTAATTCCTTCACGGCCAGGTATAGCTCCGGGTCTCTTTTTTCCAGGTAATGAATGGTTTTCATGAAAGGTACGTGCAGCAGCTTTTTCAAAGACTCATTCATCAATACAATTTCTCCGCTATCTGTATCATAAGACAGAATACCTGTTTCCACAAGCTCCATAATCTTTTGGAGGTGTAGGTGCTGGCTTTCTTTCTCCCTGTTTATACTTTTTAGCGTAGTATTTATTTCGTTGAACCCTTTGCGGAGCAACTTCAACTGAGCACTGGGATATTGCTCATTGTAGTATCTGGAAAAATCCCTGTAATGCACAGACTCAATAAACTGGGAAAGCTCGTTTTGAGCTGTTCTTAGAAACCGAGTCAGGTCTACTACCTGGTAGATTATTACGGGTAACAAGAACACAAGTGCTTCAGACCAGCCATAGATAATAAGAACAGCTGGCATGCTTAGAGTAATAAATAGAAATATTACCCGAAGCACCAGTTTCGTGTCAAAGCTCTTAAAGACCATACTTTCCTAAACGCCTGTACAGCGCTGTCCGGGTAATACCCAACTCTTTTGCTGCTCTTGTTAAGTTACCGTCATGCTTTTGCAGCACCCGGTTAATGGTGATCTTTTCCAACTCCTCCAGGTTGCTTTCCTCGGTCAGTGAAGTTTCGATGGGTGCGGCTTCAATGGGGGAGAAGATGATATCCTGACTTTCCAAAACTTCATTATCAGCCATAATTACGGCCCTTTCAATAGCATATTGCAATTCCCGTACATTACCCGGAAAGTGGTAGTGCATGAGCTTGTCTAGAGCTGACTTGCCCAGTTCAGGTACAGGCTTCATGTACTTATTAGCGTACACACCGGTAAAATGCTTCGCAAGCAAAATAATATCATTCCCTCTTTTACGAAGTGGCGGTATCAGGATTTCAACGGTATTGATACGATAGATCAGGTCTTTACGAAATCTCGCTTCATTAGCTAGTTCAGCAAGAGGTACGTTTGTAGCACAAAGAAGTCGTACGTCAATATTGACCGGCTCATTTGATCCAAGCCGGATCACTTGCCTGTTTTGCAGCACACTTAGCAGCTTTGACTGTTGTTGTAGGGTGATGTTACCTATTTCATCTAAAAAGACGGTGCCGCCATTCGCTGTTTCAAATCTGCCTGCACGATCTTCACGGGCATCTGTAAACGCTCCTTTCTTATGTCCGAACAGTTCGCTTTCAAAGAGAGATTCAGTTAAAGCACCTACATCAACCTTTACAAAAGGTTTGTTTGCCCGGAGGGAGTACTGGTGAAGAGCTTTGGCCACAAGTTCTTTTCCTGTTCCATTTTCTCCCAGAATTAAAATATTGGCATCAGTTGGAGCTACTTTTTTTATTTTCAGGAATATATCCTGCATCGCCTCCGACTCACCCAGTAACGCTACATCCGCCAGACCAGCGGGCCTGTTATTACTTTCAGCTTTAGAACCCTTACCCTTTTTGCCAACAGCATCTGATAGAATAGTAAGCAGCTTTTCATTGTGCCATGGCTTTACTACAAAATCAAAAGCTCCTTCTTTTAAAGATTTTATGGCCAGATCAATATCACCGTAAGCGGTGATCATAATCACAGAAGCGTCCGTTCCTGATTCTTTGATTTTTCGGAGCCAATAAATGCCCTCATTGCCAGTGTTCAAAGCGCTCTTGAAGTTCATGTCAAGCATGATTACATCGAATGCATGACGCTTTAGCAGGGAAGGAATATGCTCCGGATCTTTCTCCGTTACAACTTCCTTCACCTGTGGCCGCAGCAACAACCGAACCGCGGTTAAAACATCGGTGTCGTCATCAACAACAAGTATGGAGGCATTTTTTAACTGCATAAAGACAAATTTACACTACCTAAAGAAACTATTATTATGCCATTATTACAACAGCTTGATAATGTGGAGGAACTAGAAAACTATTGCCTGAAGGGCGTGCGAATCCGCACAGTTAGCGCACGAAAATGCACGCAAATAAAATGCAGTTAATGTATAACAACCTTATTTTTAAGCATTTGGATAATTGGCACTTCATCTGTTTACTTAAAGTTGTGAAGAAATTGTTCCTGCTAGGTTTTCACTTCTGTGAAACGTTTACCAAGTTAATGGTGCAGACAAACCGGGTTGTTTTCATTTTCTTCTCTCATAGATAGGAAATTCAACGTCTGATAAATTACTTAAAACTATGTTCAGAAACTACCTAAAAACTGCTTACCGCAACCTGTTCAGGCACAAAGCCTTTACCCTGATCAATATTGCTGGATTAACCCTGGGACTCACGGCCTGTTTACTAATTGGGTTATTTATTTATGATGAACTGCAGTATGATAAATTCCTTCCGGAAGGGGACAGGGTTTACCGGGTTTACAATGACATCTCAGCTCAGGAAGCCGGCACTGTCTTAGCGGCTGTTCCTCCTATGTTCGGAACTACTCTGGAGGAAAGTGTTCCGGAAGTGGAGACAGTTGTTCGCATCCTGATGCAGCAATTTGATGCAAATAATTTGGTGGAAGTCGGAGAGAAGAGCATCTACGAAAAAGGACGCTTCTATTCTGATCCCGAGTTTTTTAATGTGTTTCAACTCCCTTTTAAGTATGGTTCCCCTGAAAAAGCACTTGTGGATCCATCTTCTATCGTTATCTCCGATGCATTTGCTGAGAGAGTGTTTGGAGACATTGATCCGGTTGGTAAAGAGTTAACGGTTAATAAACAGCCTTTTATTGTAAGGGGAGTATTCAGTACGGAGGAAAGATTTCATTTACCAGTAAACTTTGTTCTTCCTTTGGCAGCCGCTGAAATACCAGCCGAACGTATGAAGAACTGGGGATGGCAGCAGTTTTATACTTATGTTAAATTGAAAGAAGGAGCAAATGCAAATGCAGCGGAAGCCAAGCTCCGGGGCATTGTGGCAAAACAAATTGATGAGGCCCGGAACGAACCTTTCAAATACCTCCCTTTCCTGCAGCCCCTGAACGAGGTGTATCTCTATTCTGCTGGCTTCAAACATGATCAATCTATAAAGGGCAACATAACCTATGTAAAAGCACTCGGTATCATAGCTATTTTTATCTTACTTATTGCCTGCTTTAATTTTGTGAACTTGGCAACTGCTAAGTCCTTACAGCGGGCTAAGGAAGTAGGAGTAAGAAAAGCAGTGGGGGCAAGCCGCAGCCAGTTAGTAGTTCAATTCTTGAGTGAGACGGTTTTGCTGACCCTGATAAGTATTATTTTCGCAACAGCACTAACCTCTCTGCTTTTGCCAGCCCTGAATAGCTTTACAGGTAAGGAAATGGTTTTTAATATTTTCACGAATCCTTCTTATGTGCTCCTGCTATTAGCGCTAACGCTTGTAGTGGGTATTCTGGCAGGTTTCTATCCAGCTTTGGTCTTGTCTGGTTTCAAACCTGTTAAAGTGTTAAAAAGTGCCGTGGTTGTCGACACCAAGTTTGGAAGAATTCAGTGGCTCCGGCAAGGTCTGATTGTAGTTCAGTTCGCACTGTCAATATTCCTGATTATTTGTGCAGCGGTTGTTTTCAAGCAGGTAGCTTACCTGCACAACAAAGATCTGGGCTTTAATAAGGAGCAGATCATGTTTTTCCAGATGCGGGGCGATAACATGTTTGGGAACTATGAAACTTTTAAAAGTGAGCTGCTGAAAGGGAAGGGCATTAAAGACGTTTCCATTGGTTATGGTTTCCCGGGCGATGCCACTGCTGGGGATGGAGTCATTGTTCCAAAAGATGGCGAAAAGATAAGACAATCTACAGCTATGCTGATGGTAGACTTTGACTATATCAATACATTGGATGTGAAAGTTGTAGCAGGAAGACCTTTCTCAAAAGACTACAAGACAGACGCTGATCATGCTTTTATGATAAATGAGACTGCTGTTAGAGAATTGGGGTATGGTAGCCCTGAGAAAGCAATTGGTCAGTCTTTGTTATGGCCAAGATGGGATGCTCCTGATTCGCTCAAAGAGGGGAAAATTATAGGTGTTGTGAAAGATTTCCATTTTAAGAGCTTATATGATAAAATGGATCCTACGGTTCTTCAGATTTATCCGGGTGCATACTGGAAGGTAGCTGTTAAAATGGATACTGAAAACTTAGCAGGAACTATAAATTATGTAAAGGGAGTCTGGGATAAGTTTTCTCCCGATTACCCGATAGAGTACATCTTCATGGATGATAATTTCCAAAAGATGTACAAGGCGGAAGATAAGCTTAAATCCCTTTTATCAATCTTTACCCTGATCGCTATTTTTGTTGCCTGCCTTGGTTTATTTGGTTTGGCTGCCTACTCAGCTGAGCGTCGTAAAAAGGAAATAGGAATCCGGAAAGTACTGGGAGCTGAAACATCTTCTATTGTAACGCTGCTTTCCAAAGATTTTCTGATCCTCGTTCTTGTTGCAGCCCTCATAGCTTTTCCTCTGGCCTGGTATGCAATGGGGTTATGGTTACAGAATTTTGCCTATCGTATCGATATGCCTGTGTGGGTGTTTTTAGTAGCGGCTCTCATTGCTGCAGTTGTCGCCTTCCTGACAATTAGCTATCAGGCTTTAAAAGCCGCCACAGCTAACCCGGTTACCAACCTCAGGTTCGAATAAATAACAGGCATTTTTTCCTTTGCCGCCCGGTTTGTGCAGGTGCTGAAACAGCACGCTTTGTACAGGCCGGGCGGCTTTGGTTTTAGGGTAAGCCTATAGTAACTACTCCAAGCTGCCAGAGCAGACATAAACATGAGCAGTTTTGCTACGTTAATAAGGATGTACCAAAAAACAGAAAGCTATGAATAACAACTTTGATTATAATCCTATCAACAAGAACCATTATGCTGATTTTGACGAACACGGAAACCCTTTAACAGGTAACCGGAACAGCCTTTCACGATACACACCTGATAGAGGGTTTGGGATGAATCGCGGAAGTGAAGAAAACGACGAACCAAGGAGGAGTCGGAATTCGAATGCCGCACATGCTTACGGTGACATGAGCAGGGGCACCCGTTATGGGGAAGGAGGAAGCAGGCAAGGGGGCGGCTCATCATACGGCCACTCGAACTATGGCTTATCTGGTAATAAAGGGCCACGCTTTACCCAGCATGACAGGAGCCGCGATGAGAGCAGGCAGTACAATGCATATGGAGATTCCAACCATTATGATACCCGCAACCACCGTTTGAGCAACAGCTTTGGGCGTAGCAGCGATGGAGGATATATTCACGATGACAGGAACAGGGGTTATCCAAACCAAGGACACTATGATGACAGTTACCAGGGCGGGCGGTACAGAAACTCAGGCCAGCAAGACGCTGGTTACGACCGAGAGCGCTACAACCGTCAGAACATGAGCCAGAACAGGATTGACTACAGTAATCGCGGCTACATTGATGAAGGCTGGCGAAGCAGGCAAGAAAATGAGCGATATGATAACAGGTTCAATAATGAACGGGACCGTTTTAATCGCAACCGTGGATGGTAAACAGATAAGTCCATACCTATAAAAGGAGCCGCTAAGAATTAGCGGCTCCTTTTATAGGTTCAGTCCTCTTTTTCCAGTTTTGTCAGACTTTCGGAATTTATACAGTACCTGACCCCAAACGGCTCCGGGCCATCATTGAATACATGCCCCAGGTGACTGTCACACACATTACACAAGACTTCTATCCTGTTCATGTTATGGCTGTCGTCAAAGGCATACTTGACTGCACTCTTGCTGATGGCTTTCTTAAAGCTGGGCCAGCCAGAAATTGCGTGGTACTTTTCTCTTGAATCAAAAAGTAACTCGCTACAGCCTATGCAAGCATATACCCCCGGTTCATAGGATCGGCAGTAGGCGTTGCGATAAGGTGGCTCTGTTCCTTTTTTTCTTGTAATCTCAAACTGTGCCGGAGTTAGCTCCTGGCGCCACTCTTCCTCTGTCTTTTCAACTTTTCGGGGTGGTTCGGGATTACTGTACTTGGCGTATTTGAATATATCAATCCAGCGCATTACTCTTTTCAGGAATTAAACCTACTGCGTAAGCTGTTCAAGCACATGTTGTTGCTGGTCCCTTTAATTTGAAGCTTTCCTGTTCCTGGCTTAACTGGGATTTATTCTTTTCCTTAAGAACTGCAGGAAAGCATGGAGCAGCCGGCTTTCTTGTTTGCCCATTCTGGTCTGGTCTGGAAGAACTCATCAAATTTATCAGAGTAAGGAGCTTTGATGGCTTCCTGTAATTTCAGAAACAGCTGATCCTTTCCTTGTTCCAGTTCTTCAATCGCCTGATGGAGCAGGTAGTTCCGGAGAACAAAGCGTGGGTTAGCTGCTTGCATCATTTCCTGTGATGCGGATCGCTTAATGGTGTTAGTATTGAGGCGGTTCAGATAAGCTCTGATCAGGACAAAAAGGGCTGTACTTTCCTCTTCTGTCAGCTCATGATAAAAGCTTTTTTCAAAGTATTTTGTTACATCATCAGCACTACCAAGCTGAAGCGGCAAGTTAATGAGAAGTTGAAAGAACATGGTCATGTCAGGTTGTACGGCTGCGAGCGTTTTCTCGAAGTGCCTGATCAGTTCCATATCCTGCTCTGCCACCTGGTCAAGACCTAGTTTCCTGCCCATCATGGCATAGTAGTTCTGCCAGTACACATCCTTGTAGCTTTCCAGTATTGCTACCAGCTCATCTTTCTTTTCCGGTAGAAGAGGTAAAAGCGCTCCGGCAAGGCATCCTAAGTTCCAATAAGCTACAGAAGGTTGTTTTCCGAAGGCATAGCGTTTGCCTGGAAGGTCTGTGGTGTTAGGCGTAAAATCCGGATCATAATTATCTACAAATGAGTAAGGGCCATAATCTATGGTTAGTCCAAGTACAGACATATTATCTGTATTCATCACACCATGCACAAAGCCCACACGCATCCATTCCACCATTAGCTTAGCTGTGCGGTCTACTAAATCTTTAAACCAAGTCAATACTTTGTTTTCTCCCTTGATGTGTGGGAAATAGCGGGTAATAGTCCAGTCTGTAAGTTTACGCAGGTTATCTACTTCTTTGCGGGCATTTAGTATTTCAAAATTACCAAAGCGCAAAAAGCTGGGTGCTACCCGCATCACAATAGCTCCGGGTTCGTAAGCAGCATTTCCGTTATAAAACATATCCCGCAGCACTGGCTCTCCTGTTGCTACAAGGCTTAATGCTCTTGTGGTAGGAACACCAAGGTAGTGCATCGCTTCGCTCATTAGATACTCCCGCACAGAGGAACGAAGCACAGCTCTGCCGTCTGCTCTACGGGAGTAGGGGGTAGGGCCTGCACCCTTTAACTGCAGCTCAAAGGTCTTACCGTCTGGATTTTCCCATTCACCCAGTGTAATGGCACGTCCGTCGCCGAGCTGGCCGGCCCAGTTGCCAAATTGGTGCCCGGCATAGCAGGCAGCATAAGGATGCATCGTATCTGTGACGAAATTTCCGCCAAGTATGTCAACGTTCTTTTGGTCCTTAGGCTTTTCTATTCCTAGCTCTTTTGCCAATTCCTCCGACCATGCCAGGAGTGTTGGCTGTTCAACAGGTGTGGGTATAGCTTTGCTATATAAAACCCCTGGTGTCTGACGTGGAGTCAGGTTCCCCGTGTCATCACCTTCAAAGGTTTCAACAAATTCTTTCTTGTACTCTTTTGAGCTTAGGCTCTGCATAAGTTTCAGTATAAAAACAATAATGAATGCTTATGGGCAAAACTAATCGGGACTTAAAAACAGGAATAAGTTTAAAGTAAAAAAAGCTATACGGCTTTTTTTACTTTAACAGCATTAGGACCTTTAGGTGTTACTTCTATTTCGAAGGTAACTTTGTTATTTTCCTTGATGGCATCAACCAGACCATTCACATGCACAAAAATGCTTTCCTGTGTTTCCTGATCTTTGATAAAGCCATAGCCCTTAGATTCGTTGAAGAAAGCTACGATACCGGTTCTTACAACCTCCGGCTCCACGTCCTCACGTTTAGGAACACCTATTTGTATATCTTCCTGAATGATTACTTTCTTTTGCTTTGGATCAGGGGGGGTAGAGGTGAAGTTTCCGTCTTCATCTACATAAGCGATCATGGCTTCCAGGCCCTGACCTTTGTTCGCGTTTGCTTTGCGCTCTTCTCGCTTCTCCTCTTTATCCTTTCTTTTTCTTAATTTCTTCTTTTCTTTTTCTTTTTTGCTGAATGTTTCCTGTGATCTGCCCATAAATTTTTATGTTTTAGTTTAAACTCCTGCTTTACAACTGTACAGCAGTATTTGCCTGAAAAGCAGAAAGGTGTAGTTAAGCTTTCTGTTCGGCTCTTATTCTTAACGCCACTGGTGCAGTAACAATTCAAATAAGAGCCTGGTAAAGTAATTATAATACTTCACAAGGTGGTGTCAGCCTCATTTTTATTAATAATGAATTGCTGATGTAGCTTATAAAGGAATAATTATGCCCCTGGGTAATTCAGGGGCTTTTGATTCAGGCTGAAAGATAGAGTTGTAATTGCTTCTTTAGCGGGTATTGTGCAAATATAAGCGATTTCCTGTAATAATACAGCTGGAGGCGTTATTACTTGTTCTTTTTGCCTCTACTTCTATTCGCTTTCTTTTCTTCGCTTCTGTCCTTTTTAATCTGCTTAAACTCCTCGTTCGATACTATCAAAGTGTACTCTACGGAAGTCAGAATGGTTAGGTCAGCATCAAAATCATATTCAGTTGTTGCCGTAAGTTTTTTATTTTCGTTTAACTCAAAGCCACCCTCAACTTCGTCATATACTTGAAACTCGTGTTCTCCTTCTTGCAGGTGTTTCCCGGTTATGCGGGCTAACCTGTCTCCGGTGATCAAAATTGGAGCTTCCAGTTCATCTACAAAGTCAAATGGTTGATAAAACCGGCCATCTTTCTTGTAGGTAATGTACTCTACCTTATCTATTTCAAGAGTGATATCATGGTTATCATCATCTCTCTTATTTTTAATACGGAGCAGGTTTCCTGTTAATTTCATAGATATCAAAAATGACCTTTTGTGTCGCAATTGGGAAATATCTGCGAAGATAGGAAGTATAAGTTAAAGCCACATGCCAAATCCGGAAGGAAGAGCACCTTAAAGATTAATTACCCTCTCCTTTTTATTTCGGCAGGTAATAGCAAATACAGTAAAGACTACAGGCAAAATAAGGATTCCTGCCATCAAGAATATCCAATATCGTTTAACACCGTACTAAAACTAAAACATGTAAAAACTTATGAAGACGAATTACAAGACTATCGACAACCTGATTGATAACCCTTCAGAGATTTCAGAAGTGATTAAAAATCCACAAAAGTATGGCATGGATTTCTGGGACGAACTTTCGGAACAGCATAAAAGCTATGTGGTTTTTGCCGCCGCCGCCGGACTTCTGATGTATGGGCTGTACCTTTACAGACAAGGAAGCCAAATGGGCCTGGAAGAGAATAATACTAACCAGGGTGAACTTTCACAGGGACAGCAGTCTTAAGGGAAAGTCTTTCCTATAGTACCGGCAATAACTTCTCGCTTTCTGAAGTCCGAAAAGAAATTCATTCTGTAGAGTATTAACCATTACGGGAGTTTGCCAGTTAGGTTTCTTCTAAAGTGCCAAGCCCATTTATTGGGCTTTTTTTTATAAGTTCTTATCCTGTAGTATATTTTCTGTCTCGCCGGTAATTCTCTGGCAATCTCTTTCAAGGTATCTATACCCCAAAGATCCTATTATTTTAATTTACCAGTGACATAATGCCCTCCCTTCCGTTTTCCATCTTAACTTTGTTCAGATAAAGTTTACTTCATTTATACACGAAAAACATAAAAGATTACCTACCATGTCTACTGTGGAAACCAGCGAATTTTTCAAGACACAACGGGACACATCTGAGATAAAGGCTGAAATTTTAAATGAATTTTTCAAAGCATGGTGTAATGCCATGCTACAGGGGCAGCGTTATAAATCAGATCATACCCTTGCCTATATTGATCTGTATGCTGGGGAAGGCGTAAGTGAAGATGGAAAGCCAGCTACACCCGTAAAGATCCTTAACAGTATATTTGGTGCTACAGATAAGTATAACCTCAATAAAATCGTCTGGACGTTCTTTACTGACGAAAAGCAAACCATTGCCGGAAAGTTGAAGCACAACCTGGAAAGCCTTCCTTATTACGAAGAGCTGGCTCATAAGCCTGTTATGCTTAATGAGGAGATAAACTTCAGCTATCTTGCCCGTGTTCTAGGAAAAGGTGCATCTGCGTTAATGTTCACAGATCCCTTTGGTTATACTTTCTCACAACAGATGCTGCTCCAGTCAATCAGTAGGTGGAGTATGGATGTTTTTATGCTGTTCAGCCCGGCTAAAATGCGTGCTGCTATTCAGCATACCGATGACAAGGATATTCTGTTTGATATTTTCGGAGCGGATAGGATTGCTAAAATCAGGGACTTCTGTGAAAGGTATCAGGATGCCTCTCAGCGGGAAGATTTTATTATAGACAGCTTTGAGGATATATTCAGGGAGAAGGAGTATAAAACCTTCCGTTTTAAAATAAGTCTTCCAAAGAAAAACCAGACGAGCCATTACCTCTTTTTCGTTTCCAAAACAGATACAGCTTACATGAAAATGAAGGAGCTGATGCTCATGTACAGTGATTACCAGGAGGATGGAGTCCCTTTGTTTGGTGCGAACATCAAACACCAGATGTCGCTTTTCCAGGACCAGTACAGGTACTCCATCAAAAACCTGATCTCTGACTTATCGGGCAAGGCAGGGTTTTATCATAACCTGCCTCTAGATAGCATCTACAGGCATCATAACATTGGCACAAACTACATCCGTGGTAACTACCAGGAGGCATTCGAAGAACTACGGAAAAAAGGAGTGATAGAGGCTATAAACCCAGTTTCACGGAAGCCAATGCGCAAAGTGTCATTTACGTCTATTGTTGCTTATCAAAAGTAGCTGCTCTAAAACATACACAGCATAGACAGATATAGATTATGAAGTTAGCCAGGACGCCTTTCAAACTTGCCCTTTTATTGATTTTGATTCTTCTACAGACAACTGCGTTAGCACAGGCTGTTCCGGAAAAGTTAGCTGCTGCTTTCAAAGCTTTTGAAGAGGATCTGCAGATGCGCAATGGTATTGCTTCGCTGTATGTAGCAGATGCTAAAACTGGCCAAGTGGTGTTTCAGAAGAATGGCATGATGGGGTTGGCCCCGGCTTCCACTATGAAAGTTATCACGAGCATAAGCGCTTATGAACTTCTGGGCAAAAACTTCCGGTACGAAACCAAATTTGCGTTTCAGAAAAATAACAACAAGCCAACGCTTTTGATTTTACCCAGTGGCGATCCTACTTTCGGTAGCTGGCGCTGGGACGAAACAAAGGAGGAAAAAGTGCTTGAGAATTTATCACAGGCTATAGCTAAAACTGGCGTAAAGACTTTTAATGAGGTAGTGATTAACAATTTTGGATGGAATGATGAAACAGTGCTAGACGGTTGGCTGTGGCAGGATATTGCTAACTATTATGGCGCAGGACCTGCACAATTAAACTGGCGCGAGAATCAGTACGATGTATTTTTAAAGTCGGGTAGTCGTATAGGAGATCCTGTCACCGTGATAAGAACAGTTCCTTACATGTATAACTACGGATTAAGGTCTGAACTGACTTCAGCAGCTGCCGGTACTGGTGATAATGCTTACATCTACTTCCCTTTAAATGCTCCTGCTGCCACTATTAGAGGAACCATTCCTATTAACGAGAGTAGTTTCAAAATTTCTGGTGCAATGCCATCTGCTGCACACCAGTTTGTTTACACATTAGCTGACACATTAAAGGCATCAGGCATCACAATTTCTACAAGTCCAGCCTTTACAGTTAAATCCCCGGTAGCGGGTGCCAGTTATTCTGTTTTTCACACTGTTACCTCCCCACCTTTGGATAGTATCATCTACTGGTTTAACCGCAAAAGCGTGAATCTATTTGGAGAGGCACTAGTTAAAACAATCGCTTATAAAAATACAGAAAGCAGTTCTACCGAAGCAGGTCTTCAAGTTATCAGAGACTACTGGAAGCAGCGCGGTATCACTGAAACAGAGCTTAGTATGGTAGATGGATCAGGTCTTTCTCCTCTTAACCGTGTTACAACGCATGCCCAGGTAGCCGTACTGCAGCACGCACGCGGCCAATCCTGGTTCAATGGTTTCTATGCTTCGCTGCCCCTTTACAATAATATGAAAATGAAGAGCGGCACCATCCAGGGAGCAAAAGGCTATACTGGGTATCATAAAAGTAAAGACGGTAAAGAGTATACTTTTTCCTTCCTGGTAAATAACTACAATGGCTCTGCAGGCGCCATCGTTAAAAAAATGTATAAGGTTCTGGATGAACTTAAATAACTGAAAAGGCCCTGATAAATTTCAGGGCCTTTTCAGTTACTGTTTCGCGTATTTGGTTTATCACTTGGGCTATCAGGTCCTGAACTTGCTTTTCCTTTTTTCGCTCCACCACTGGTGCCTTCTCTGTTCGGCTTGTTTTTACCACGTGTTTTTCCGCTCCGCCTGCCACGCACCGGACCCGTGTTGGAGCCTCGGGAACGTCTGCTTACCCTGCCTTCCTCATTTCCATGAGACTTTACCTCACTGCTCTTTCCCCGATCGTTAGCCACAACTCTGATCTTCTTTCGTTATATACACAGTGAAAGCTGGAATCCCCCGGTTACATTGTTTACGAATCAGACGCAATACGATTGTCTGTTACTTATCAAGTTCCCCTAAAAGGTTTTTCATGTCCAGCGGACGGGTGTACATGTTAAGTGAACCATCTGAATTCTTTGGCCACTGCTCTTTGGGTCGGTCCCAATATAGTTCCACACCATTCTGGTCCGGATCAGATAAGTAAATTGCTTCTGATACGCCATGGTCTGATGCACCGGCCAAAGGATATCCCGACTCCATCAGCCTTTTCACAATTGCGGCCAGATCTTTACGGGTAGGGTAGAGGATAGCAGTATGAAAAAGGCCGGTACTTTTATGCGGTGGCGGTGATCCATTTTTGCTATACCAGGTGTTAAGGCCGATGTGATGGTGGTATCCTCCGGCTGATATAAAAGCGGCCTCTTCTCCGTATGTGGTGGTAAGTTCAAATCCGAGCAAGTCACAATAAAACTTCAAAGCCCTGTCAAGGTCTGCTACCTTCAGGTGTACATGCCCGATAGATGTCTGAGGAGGGATGCTATATTTCTGGTCCATAGGTATACAATCAGTTATTCTACCCATTACGGATTTTAAGTAATAAAATTTGCTGCCAACTCTTTCCAGGGCGAGAAGATGGAATTGATTTTTCTGGAGTGTTTTCCAATGATGATGAAGATCATGTTTGAAAATGACTTATACACTCAATAAAAGTCTTGTGGCAAAGTAATTTTGATGTGCTGCCATAAGGCAAAATTTAACTGTTGTAATCACTCAAGTTCAATAATTATGAAAACGTATTTAGTGCCAGTAGATTTTTCTGATACCTCCCGTTTAGCGCTTGAATATGCTCTTGATTTGGCTATCAAAACAGAAGCTAGGGTGCTGGCTATCCACGTTTATGAAGTAGCTGCCGTCTTACCCGGCTTTGCTGAAGTTATGATGCAGGAGACGCTCAGGGAAACAGAGAAAGAGATGAGTGCTTTCCTTTCAGGGATAGACCATAGAGGAGCATCGCTCTCCACTATAGTTAGAGAAGGAGGCGTTGTTGGGGAAATTTCTAAGGCCATTAAAGAACTTAATATTTCTTTGGTGATAATGGGAACAGGTGGTGGAAAGAACCTCGCAAAGAAGCTTTTTGGAACTACGACGGAAGCTGTTGCCAAGAAAGGATTATGTCCGGTACTCGTAATTCCGGAGGGTGCTGTTATTAAACCCATAGAGCATATTGTCTATGCTGCTGACCTTGAAAACGGGGATGAGCTGACTGTGCTGCAGCTTCTGCAGTTCAAGAAACTGTTTAATGCATCCATCACTTTTCTGCATATAGAAAATGATAAGCAACCGAACTACATTCCTAATGAGTACATAAAAGAGAACCTTCAGCAGCTATACCCAGAAGCTGGACTCAGGTTTATAGAAATCAAACAAAAAGAAGTAGCTGAAGGCATTTCTGACTTTGTGCAGGCGCATGAAACAAGTCTCCTTGCATTTACAATAATCAACAGGCACCTGGTAGACAGGATTGGGCACACTAGTGTAACCTCCAGGTTGCTTCACAATTTAAAGCTTCCAATGCTGGCATTACCAGAAAACGGAATATTACTTGATATCCGGCAAAGGGAGATTTCCGGCGAAGAAAAAAGTGTTTAACTGATGTCGTTTCTCTGTCCATAAACGGAGCATAAATTTATACCTATTACTCTAAGTCCTGATTGGCGCTGCTGATCAGGACTTTTTATTCAAGGCCGGAGTTCCTGCGTATTGAACAGGTAGGGAAAAGAATAAGAGATCGTATGACTGTGGCAAGAGACAAAGATAAAACAGGAAGGTTAACGGCAAAGCAAAGTAGCAAAACAACTAAAAGAGAGGTCGCTACAGGTGTTAGACCACTTCGCTTAGACGATCAGGAGAATGGTTATTTATACGTGCCAGTAAACTATAACCGGCTTACTTCAGCTGCATTGGCTGTTATGTTTCATGGGGCCGGAGCTACCGCTGAACAAGGGCTTTCACTCATCCGCAGGTACGCCGATGATAACAACATCCTTATCATGGCACCTGCTTCTCATGCTCAGTCATGGGACATTATCGTAGACCACAATTTCGGGATAGATGTAAGTCTACTGGATCAGGCATTGGCTCATGTTTTTGAAGAATTTGTTATTGACTCCAAACACATCGGGATTGGTGGTTTCTCAGATGGGGCTTCTTATGCTTTAAGCTTAGGTCTGACAAACGGAGATCTTTTTACACATATCATTGCTTTCTCACCTGGTTTTGCCTATACGGTGGAGAAAAGAGGCATACCTGCTGTGTTTATGTCTCATGGAATAGATGATCCAGTGTTGCCTATTGATCCTTGCGGCAGACGAATTGCTCCTCTCCTAAGGGAGCAGGGGCTGGCGCTGGAATTCAAAGAGTTTAAAGGCGGACATGAAATTCCGGATGATATTTCTGCAAGTGCAGTTCATTGGTTTTTAAAGGCAGCCTGAATAGTTTGTAGGGGATCAACCCACTTATTACCTGCATCTTTAAATAAAACCACTTTAAAAGGTTTTAAGGTGAGAGCAAATCTTTGCGAAACAAAAATCTTAAAAGAATCATACAAAATCCTGATCATAACTAAAGACGTATGAGGTATGTCAAGGGTAATTACTTCAAAATAGATACTCTAAGGAGATAAGCTGGCGCTACTTCTAGTTTATTTGAAAAGGTTTATTAACTTTAAAATGCAGGCCTTAGACCTTAAGGAGACCCTGCATCGGAATCCAGTACAATGTCAGGAACAGAAATAAGGAGAGAAGCAGAGCTGAGTCTTATCGAGGCACTTAAACAAGGAAGGCAGGAGGTAATGGGCCAGTTATATGATGCCTATGCACCTGTATTGATGGGAATGATCTCCAGAATTGTGGAAGATACTGAAGTTGCCGAAGAGGTGCTGCAGGAAACCTTTGTAGCCATTTGGTCTCGGATAGGAGTGTACGATTCCACAAAAAGCAGGTTTCTGATCTGGAGCCTGGCAATTGCCAGGGGCATTGCCCTGCAGGCAGTGAACTCAGGTAAGTTGAAGGGAATAAGCCTGAACGGACAGCAAGAAAACAACAAAGCGAAAGAAAACACCCAATCAAGGGTAGAAGAGGAGAACCGGTTTAACTTGAGATCTGTTCTGAGCCTGGAGCCTCAGGAGAGAGCAGTTCTTGAACTGGTGTATCTGAAAGGAAGAAGTTGTTCCGAAGCCGCAAAAGAATTAGGATTAACGGAACAGCAATTAGTAACAAGCTTAAAAAAGGCATTCATACTTTTAAAACAAAGGAAGCAGGCATGAGCCCTATTAAAGAATTTATAGAGTCAGGGGTTTTAGAGCTTTACGTTTTGGGTGCTACTACTCCGGAGCAAAACCTTGAGGTAGAACAAATGGCAGCAGCCCACGCTGTTGTTCGCCAGGAATTAGATGAGATTAGCCTGTCGATGGAGAATTATGCCCTTGCAAATGCTGTTAAGCCAAAAGAAACAGTTAAACCTCTTCTTTTAGCTTCTATTGATTATATAGAACGGATGAAGAAGGGGGAGCTACCTGCTATACCACCTGTTGTTACAGAAGAATCCCGTGCGGAAGAATATGCGCAGTGGGTAAATCGGGAAGACATGACATTGCCCGCTGATGCTGATGAAATTTATGCAAAAATAATCGGATACACTCCTGCTGCTATAACTGCTATTGTGTGGATAAAAAAAGACATGTCTGAGTATGAAGTGCACCATGATGAAAATGAGCGTTTTCTGATATTGGAAGGTACTTGTGACATGATAGTGGAGGGAGAGGTGTTTAAACTTAAAGCAGGGGATTTTTTTGCTGTACCACTACATGCACGGCACAAAGTGAAGATAACTTCTGAAGTGCCTTGTAAAGCTGTTTTACAGCGTCTGAGCATTAATTAACAAAACCTTACCTGCTGTAAAAACCCATTAGTTCACCTGATCCCAATATATGGTAGCTCATGCTGTTAAGTAAGGCTGCTTTAGTGCTGCCGGCAGGTAAATCAATATTAATGTCTATGGCGTACACCCTGATGTAGTACCGATGGGTGCCAAGAGAAGTGCAGGGGCCTTTGTAACCTTGGTCGCCAAAGTCGTTTTTCCCTTGTACGCCTGGTGAACTTCCCTTTTCTATCTCATTGGTTGGCGGAATATTCCACATAAGCCAATGCGTCCAGGTACCTGCTGGAGCATCAGGATCTTCCATAATGAGAACAAGGCTTTGAGTTCCTACAGGAAGCTCTGCGATCTGAAGGGGCGGACTTTGATTTTCCCCATCACAGGTAAACTCCTCAGGTATTTTTTCCCCGTTTTCAAAAGCAGGGCTGCTTAATTGAATTCGTATCAATGTATCCATAGTAGCTTAAGTGAATTCAGCACAAACAATAATAGGTTGTAGGGATGTGTAGGGGTAAAAGGTATACGGTTTTTATTCTTGTAGATCGCTTACGTAGAAACAAATAATTTTAGTAGTTGTTTTGCTCCCACAGATAGCTAATTGACTTAACTGCGGATACTTCCCATCCAATCTGCCGCTTCTTTGAAGGTCGGGAAGTGCCGTATCTCGACCTTTCCCATATGTATAGCCGGAGCCTTTTCTGAAAAAGTGTTAAACTTGTTGTAACTGACTTGCTTTTCGTCAACTACACGGGCAAGCTTGATCACGCCAGATTGAACGATTTTCGGACCTAATGTAGTTAAGGTCCATTTTTCATCTTCTTCAGAAATATCACCTAATTTTGAGGATTCCACTACCCAGTATTTAACACTATACTTTTTTAAAAGGGTAAGAAACGTACAGTTGCCCAGCCTGTACTCATCACTGGAGACCACGCGCAACCACTCCGAATGCATCAGGTTGATCTCCTCATCTATCCAGATATGCAGGTAATCACTTTCAAACTCAACCATATGCGGACGTTATGTAGTTGGTTTTACTTATACGTAATGGTAAATGAAAAAATCATTTACATTAGCAATTGCGGAAAAGAAAAGTCAAAGGCAAATGTGGACGGAGTTTCCTTTATAAATCAGGTTTTTACCTGGCATAAAAGGTGTATTAGGAAAGGAATGATAACAGGATCTGGAGTAAGAATAGGAATGGAGCCTTAGTTGCTGATACCGGAGATATAGGCAGCAATTTCCTCTTCTTTTTCCTGTAGCTTTTGGTAAGCGAACTTAGCGATCACATCACAGGCCATGGTGCTCAGCACCCCAAAGATGCGGGCCTGGCTGATCACCTCTTTGTCCCAGGCAGAGGCCATGACCATTATAGAATAGCCGTTGTAAGCTGTAAGGTCCATCAGGTTAGGCGTAAGACCCGGAGAAGGCCACTTGCCGGCAGTGATGCTGTAGCTGCCTTGTTCCCATCTTG
Organism: Pontibacter locisalis; assembly: GCF_042684605.1. Taxonomy (NCBI): domain Bacteria; kingdom Pseudomonadati; phylum Bacteroidota; class Cytophagia; order Cytophagales; family Hymenobacteraceae; genus Pontibacter; species Pontibacter locisalis. The sequence goes on along the minus strand of NZ_JBHULU010000001.1, from coordinate 47,394 downwards.
GAGGGGTGTTCAGACTGTCTGGCACGGGTTGAAAGAAGCCATCTACAACAGGTCCCATAAATACAACATTCACGTCCTGCAATGCCTTAGGCACAACTGCTTTAGGATTTGGTAATACAGCGCCTGCTTCGTCTATAACCTCTTCTGGAGTATCCATATTGCTTAATGTTCAGCTATAGATACTGTAAAACGTCCCCAGGGTTATATGACTACTAATAATTTTGAAAAATATGTGAACGTACGGAGACTGAAAAGAAACTTTGGTTTACCATTCCATTTCATCATCTGGCTCATCAAGGTAATACTCGTCTTCCAGCTCGTTTTCCTGAATTGTTTCTTCCTCCGCAACTGCATCCAGATCAACTAAAGACAACAGTTCCTCCACCATACCTTGTCGGGCAGCATCATATATCAATTCCCCACGCATAAGAAAACGGTTTGCCTCTAGTAGGACTTCGTAAATCGGAGTGTGGATGTGCTTCGGTATTTTGTACAGCCGCGGATCATTCTTATCAAAAGGAGTGGCAATCTTTGAACTGTAAAGGTAGGGGATAAGTGTTTTAGAGCAGCTGATAGCAATCCGGTGAACAACGTGCTCCTTAAAGTACTGCTGCAGACGCTCATTGATATTTTCGAAAAATTCAACCGTTTCACCTAAACGAACTCTTGAGCCAGCCCGTGATTTACCCTTTGTCTTTAGGTACTTTATCTGGCTTTTTCCTTGTTTCTTCCGAACCATGTAGGAGCGGAAAACCTTGTGGTCCAGGTTCCTTCCATCTTCAAAGTACCCCAACGCACAGTTGCCCGACTGTATTAACAGAACCACATAGTTAATCTTTGTATTTTCTTCTGGTAAATTATGGACTGGAGCAGAAAGAGTAATGGGTAGCCGGAAATAAAAAGTCTCCTCTCCGGCTTCATCCAAAAGAACTACACGGTGCTTCTCCTGTTCATAGACAAAGGGGGTGCCTTTCTCCTGGATGGAATGGAGTAACTCAGCCGATTTTTCTTTAGGTAATAGTTTGTTCATGGGAATCAATTACTAAAACTGGGGCTATTCTGCGAATTATGCAACATTGCCGGCTTATCCTGAACGGTGAGCCTTTTTCCTTCCATGAGTCTTGTGCATTTATCCACCTGAATTAAACTCTCAATAAAGCAAATTTTCTGTAACAGTATCTGTTTTTCCTGTCGATCAGGAGAATCATTGTCATAAAAAATAACAGAAGATCCTGAAATGGAGTAAAGTAACTACTATACGTGGTCCAGTGACTGAGTCAGAGGGAAGTAATTTCTTCTTTGTCACTATCAGATCATAAGATGTCTCATTTAACTTAGGAAACAAACTTATGCTAGCAATGAATTACCGCGGCCCACAACGGGTCCGCCTTGATCGTAACAAACCCATGCCCGAAATTCTTCATCCACAGGATGCCATTGTTCGGGTTACCCGCTCCTGTATCTGCGGTTCAGATCTCCATCTTTATAACGGAAACGTGCCTGATACCCGGGTAGGGGAAACCTTTGGCCATGAGTTTATCGGAATAGTGGAGGAAATAGGACCTGACGTGCATAAGCTTAAAGTGGGAGATCAGGTAATTGTTCCTTTCAACATTGCCTGCGGGCAGTGTACATTTTGTAAGCAGGAGCTATACGGGAATTGCCATGAAGCTAATCCTCAGGCTACGGCAGTAGGTGGTATTTTTGGTTATTCCCATATAGCCGGGGGCTATAACGGGGGGCAGGCTGAATATGCTAGGGTACCATACGCCGATGTGGGTCCTATGGTAATTCCAGCGGATATGCATCCGGATGATGCTGTTCTGCTGACAGACGTAGTTCCTACAGGATACCAGGCAGCTGAAATGGGTGGTATTCAGAAAGGAGATACTGTGGCAATTTTTGGCGCAGGCCCGATTGGAATAATGGCTGCAAAATGTGCCTGGCTGTTTGGAGCTGGCCGAGTGATCGTGTTTGATAAAGAGGAGTACCGTCTTGATTTTGTTCGGAAGTATGCACAGTGCGAGGCCTATAATTTCATGTCGATAGAAGATCCTGTTGTGTTCATGAAAAAGACAACGGATTCCCTGGGAGCCGATGTTTGTATTGATGCGGTAGGGGCAGAGGCGGCTGGTAGTAAACTGCAAACTTTTACCGGCAGAAAGACACTGCTGCAGGCGGGTTCTGCCACGGCCTTGCAATGGGCAATTAACTCCGCTAAGAAAGGTGGTGTCGTTTCAATAGTGGGTGTGTATGGTCCTACTTTAAATATGGTACCGATTGGGAACGCATTGAATAAAGGACTTACCATACGTGGTAACCAGGCCTCTGTGAAACGGCTGCTGCCAAGGCTTATCAAGCACATTCAAAATGGTGTTATCAATCCCAAAGAACTAATTACGCACCACATTCCGCTGGAGGAAATAGCCGATGCTTACCGCATTTTCTCAGATAAGCTGGATAACTGTATAAAGCCTGTACTTATTCCACCATCAGCTAAAATGTAAAAAAGAAAGACTATGGAAAACAAAACAATAGATTACAACCAAATTAAAGGGTGGGGCATTGATGCCGACCCTAAGAATGACCCAACTTATCCCATGCGTAAACGATCAGAGGATGATCACAAAGGGTATAGTTGGGAGCGACCGCCGCTTCAACCTGTAAATATGGAGGTGCTGCATTCTATAGAGCGGCCAAATATTACAGCCGTATTCGGAACAGCTATGCCTCCAACCGGACTCAGCGGCAAGATCAGGCGATATGCCTTTCAATATGGCGAAGGCAGCTTTGCCCATTGGCTGCCACTTATTTTTGCTGACCGTATAAACGTGGTGGAAGGTATCATTGATGACCTGAAACAAGGGAAACTCCCGAACATCTGGAAGGAAAGAGGAATGAAGGCACAGTGGAAGTATGACAAGGCAGGAACGCTTAAAAGTATAGCTGTAACCGCTTTGATCACTACCGCCGCCATAGCTTTTTTGACCCGAAAAAAAAGGTGATAATTTTCTTTATCTAATAAAACAAGAGGAGCTGCTTTTAAGCAGCTCCTCTTGTTTTATTAAACCTTAATTTCCTTTTTAAGAAACCCATGCCCTAAGTTAAAGATGAAAGGGAGATCTTGATTGGGTAAAAGTTTAACATTGCCGGCGAACTTAGAATAAATTACTTATCAGGAGTACTGTAGCCAACAGAAAAGCTTAATTTAAAATAAAAAAAAGGTAGACTAAGGGGGATTTAAGAGTTTTTCTTAAAATAGCTTACGGGCCAAATCCTTATCATGTCCATACAGGTCATCACGGAACTGTACGTTACCCTCCTCATCTACCCAGGCAGTAAAATAAACGAGGTACACCGGCATATTATCCGGCAGATCTACCCGCTGCTGTTCACGTGCATTCATAGCTTGTATGACGCGGTTCCTGTCCCAGCCTGGCTTATCCTTAAGCAGATAGGTTGCCAGATCAGCAGGTCTCTCAAGACGTACACAGCCATGGCTAAAGTCACGGTCAGCCTCTGAGAAAAGGTGGTCGGCGGGAGTGTCGTGCAGGTAAACACTATACTCATTCGGAAACATGAACTTTACTTTTCCAAGGGAGTTTTGTGGCCCTGGGCGCTGACGTATGCGGTATTTAAAGTTATTTCTCGTCATAGTATTCCAGTTAACACGGGAAACAGGTACCCGTTTAGCGTTAGGTCCAAAGGTGGTAACCATTTCCATGTTCTGAGTCTCCAGCCAATTGATATTCTTTTGAAGCTTTGGTTTTATGTCTTCCTCTACGATACTGTTAGGCACATTCCAGTAAGGGGCAAACATAAGGTACTGTATCTGGTGGCTAAAAATAGGGGTAGAGTGCATCGTTTCTCCTACAACAGACTTCATTTGCAAAACCTCCTTACCATTTTCCATTACATAAACTCTGAAAGCAGGAATATTCACCATTACATACTCACTACCATTAGGTGATAGATCTTTAGGTAACCATCTCCATCTTTCCATATTCAGTACCAACTGCTCAATCCGGTCTTCTACGGGTACGTTTAGAGCCTCATATGTCTGCGGGCCCAGAACTCCATCAACAAGTAAGCCGTGGCGATTTTGGAAATCTGTAACTGCATTTTCTACCTTTTTGTCATACACAAGAAAGGCAGTATCCTGTTCAATTACCTGTTGCTGTGGCAGGAGGCGTTTTCGTAATGCAAGTACAACTTCAGCCGTATCACCAGGCTTCACTACTTTAGGTCCTTCTATTTTAGACCATCCCCCGGCTTCTTGAATCCGGCGATACTCTACAAGGGCCTCGCGAAGTTTTTTATATCCTTCGTGCACGGCTTCAAATTCGTAATAGGGCGTGTGTTCTTTTTCCTCCAGAATTGTTTCAAGCGCTTTGTTAAGTTTGATTTTATTTCGCTTTACCTCCCATTCAATAGCCGCAGCACTATGCGGATCAACCGCACCTTTGTAAAAATCAGAGGCATAGTTAAAGTAGGATGCAGTTAAGGCCAAATCAAGTTCCTGTTGTTTTTTCTGCTTGATTTCGTCTGAAGCTGGCAAGGACTCATAACGCCGGTATAATCCCCGCAGATCTTTTACCTTATAATCTTTTGGGGTTAAGCCTTCTTTATTGGCATTTCCGATAGCTTCTATCAGCTTATCAGCCTGTGGTATCATTTTGCCATTCCTGAACCAAGCCAACTCAAAGCTTCTGTCTTTGTAGAATTGTTGTACCAGATCGAGGTGGTGCCGGAATTCTGTCTCCTGGTTAAGGTATTGGCTGATATAATCTTCACTAAGTTCAGGCTGGTTTTCTTTACCGACTACCTGGGCAAATGTGTAAAGACTTTTAGCTTCTGCCGGATTAACTGGTACCAGAAAAGGTGTGAAGAGTAAAGTTATGTAAAAGCACAGATTTAAGATGGGTACTTGTATATAGTAGGGCTTCATTCGCTTTATTGTTTGATTCTGCTGTTGGTTTGAGAAACAGAGAATTAAAATATAATTATTAAGGGTGTTTCCCTTATAAATACAAAGTTGGAATGATAAAAGTTTTGTATTTCCGGTATTAGGCAACAAGTGCTTCTAAGAAAGGCTAGGAAAAAAGAGAGCTCTGGCCATTGATTTAGACCAGAGCTTTTATATCATTTACTTCTTAATGAACTTCAAAACAGTCCTGACTGTCAGGAAAGTGAAGAAACCACTCACAGCTATTATCTTTAGCACGTTTTGCGGATCCCTTATAGGTTTAAACCTGGTGTTTCCGGCACTTATCTCAATGAAACCCACAGGGGTTAAGGTAACACCGCCTCCGCCCCCCATACCTTCGTCACCCGCCTTTGTACCACTGCCTCCTCCAAAGCCATAGCTTGCTTTAGCCACGGGTATAACAGTAGTACCTTCCCTTTCAATGGGCTCCCCGTAAATAGTAGCGGCATTGGCTGTAAGACTCAGCCTTTCGGCCAGGCGTTCTATAAAAGAATATTTTTTGGTTTCTCCTGGTGTTTTATCCTGCTCCATCTTCTGATGTTTTTTTATAGTTCGTATTGGTTTATTTTCTCAGGCCAGGACAGACCATTGCTCAGCTGTTTCTTTTGCAAAGTCCTCGAACCTACGTGGTGCATGTCCCAAAACCTCTGTAAGACGATTTACATCTTCCTGTGTTCCATAAAAGCCATTCCTTTGAAAATGGTCATACATGAGTTTAAAATCAAAAACCATCCATGCAGGCAGATACTGCAACGATTGTTGTTCCCAGGCTTCCAGATCATCTCCACCGTAAGAGACTTTCTTTCCAAGTGCCTTGCTCCATAGTTCTGCTGTGCCTGGTCCAGTTAATGGTTCAGGACCCACCAGGTTATATGTTTTGCCCTCATGTTCATCAGAGGTCATGGCGATAGCGGCTAGTTCTGCAATGTCACGCACATCCACTCTTGATGTGCCTTTATTTCCAAGTGGCTGAGGGTATACACCATATTGAAGTATGGCGTCTTTAAACCAATAGTCGTTTTGATAGAAATTGTTTGGCCGTAAAATCGTATAAGGAATACCAGAGTCTTTTAAAGCTGTTTCAATAGAGAGCTTTGAGCCAAAGTGGGGCAGATGTACAGCCTTTTCAATATCTTGAACCGACATGTAGACAAAGCGCTTTACACCAGCCATGCGAGCACCATTTATCGCAAAAAGACCTTCGGTCGTCTCTTCCGTGCTTACAGGGTTCAACATAAATACTCCGTCCATTCCTTTAAATATGGACTTAACAGTTTCTGGGTCCAGGATATTTCCAATTACGGCTTTTGCACCCTCAGGTAAACTCTTTGCCTTTTCAGGATCACGGGTTAAAACATGTACTTCCATATTTTTTTGAAGCAGTTCTTTAACTGTCTGGGAACCCACTGTTCCTGTGCCGCCTATAACTAATACTTTCATATGCGCCTCTTTGAGTATTAAGATTTATGTTATGGTATGATAGCAGGGTAAAATGATGGCTAACTTATTTAGCTTTAGAATAAAGCCTCTAGGTTTTCATTGGGGTTAAACCAATTAAACCATCAAAAACTAGTTACTGTTGATTTCGTTTTATGTTGTACTATACCCTGTATTAAAAGGTACTATTTGGTGTATAATCAAATTTTGCAGGCAGAGGAATGATTTTTTTAAATAAAGAATAATCACACTTTTATTATACAGCTGATCATTTAGAACGAATGTCCTACTGTTGTAATCAAGAGTACAGCCGAATAGTTTGGTGTTTGTTAAGTTGGTACTTTTCCGGATGTAAAGCAGCGGGATCACATTACTTTCCGTACCTAACAAAAAGTGGAGGAATATAGAGAACTGAGCGGGGACAATGAGAACTGACAAGCCTGTTGCGTAAATGAGATATACTTTACTACTAATGCTGCTGCTGTGTTCATGCGCCACACAACGCCAGGCGGAAAAGTATTTTGATGCGAATCCGGATAAGCTAGCTGATTATGTAGATAAAAATGAGGCTTATACCCAGCAGTATGGCGGTGCCTATGCCGTAAAGCATTTTCCTCCTAAGCTTTATCCTCCCCCCGTATTCTTAAAAGAGAAAATCATTCCAAGCAGGTTGTTGCCAACCTTAATGCTGGAACGGAAACAGGATGCTTTTCCCCCAAGAAGCCTAAAAAGATGCCCTGAGTGTAAGACTAACTATATTACGAAGACAGTTTACCGTGAGGACACTGCTAAATTAGAGGCATTAGACCAGGAACTGAAGCAGGAACGCGTTGCACATGACTTTGTGAAAAAGCAGCTTAGAGAGACAGAAGCAGAACGTGACTACTGGATGGATATGAATGAGAAGAAGTTCTGGGCATTGATCGCCATGGCGGTATTTGCCCTGCTGTATATCCTCTTTAAGATACTTGCAAACCGCGTTCGCGTATCATAAGTGCTATGTAAAACTGAGATCAGTACATCAACAATTATCATGCAAAGTAGCAGCTAACTCTTCTGGTTTGCCTATAGAAAAAGGGCATGTTAAACTACTTAACATGCCCTTCAATGTTCCTGATATAAGTGGTAGCCTAAATTTTCGGTGCGTCTTTGTCCACTTCTTTAATGAACCTGATCAGCCCATCGAAATAAGTTTTCTGGTCATCGTACATGGCCATGTGGCTTCCTTCCGGACAATGTAGGTAACGTCCGTTTGGCAACTGATCAGCCATCCATTCCATATGTTTCGGGTCCATGGTGTCGTGCTGTCCGCCTATTGTTAAAGTAGGTACCTTTATCCTTGCCAGGTCACCTGAACGGTCCCAGTTTTTAAGTGAAGCGTTGCCTCTTATTCCAAACTCACTCGGTCCCTGCATTTGCACATACACCGTTTGGTTCATGTGGTTGAACATACGCATAACCGGATCAGGCCATTGCTCCAGGGGCATACGGAGAGCATGCTTCGTATAAAAGTGAGGAAGAAGGAGCTCCATGTACCTGGGGTTGGCGAAGTCGTTGCTTGCCTCAATCTGTTTTACCTCTGCCAGCACATTTTCCGGCATTTGAGGCCCTAGTACCTCATCAGCATACTTGTTATAAGACGGAATGCTTGATACCATATTCGAGATAATAAGGCCCTTTAGGTTTTCCTGGTACTTCAGGGCATATTCCATCGCAAGTATTCCTCCCCACGAATGGCCTAGCAGGTAAAAATTATTCTTATCCAGCTTCAAAGCTTTCCTTACCTGCTCTACTTCTTCTACAAAGCGTGCCGTATTCCAGAGACTCGTGTCGTTTGGCTGATCACTGTAATGAGAACCTAATTGATCATAGAAATAATACTCGATCCCTTCTTTTGGCAAATAGCTGTCGAAGCACTCGAAGGCTTCATGCGTACCACCCGGACCTCCGTGCAGTAGCAATACCTTCATGGTGGGGTTATTTCCTACGCGCTTCGTCCATACATCGAACCCGCCTTTAGGAGTTGAGATTCTGATCTTACGAGCTCCGCCGCTTAACTGGGTTTCATTGCCAGAGTAATCGTGGTATTGGGAAAGGGCAGGGGGGTTATTGTCCATTGTTGCCGTGTCTGCAGGGGTAGAACAGCCCAGGAAGAGCAGAAGTAGTCCTGGCAGTAAAACAGGTATAATGTGTTTCATAAACTGTTGCTTTGGGTGAAAAACAGGAGAAAGATATGCAGGTAAATATATAAATTTTTTGGAAGGTATGATTCCAGATTAAGAGGGCTCAGGGGCTTCCTCATACTCTTTACCCAAGACATAAGCATAAGGGTTGAAACGAGGTATTTCATCCAGAATCACTTTTATGGTTGCAAACAAAGGCACAAATAGGATCATGCCGGCGATTCCCCAGATAAGTTTACCAAACAAAATGACAAGGATGATGGCCATCGGGTTGAGCTTAACCCGGGATCCTGTTATATAAGGCGTAAGGATGTTCGTGGATAGCACCTGTGATACCATAAACAGAAGCAGCACCATCACAGGGAACCACAAAGAATCTTTGGTTAACAGGGTGAAGGCAATCGGGAAGGCTATGCCCAAAAAGGAGCCAAAATAAGGGATGATGCGCGGCAGTGCGGCCAGCAAAGCGAACAGAATAGCATGTTCCATACCCATGGCCCAGAAGCCTAAGGCGTAAAGAAAACCGATGGTGAAAGTAACAGTCAGAACCCCCTTTAAGTAATTATGGATAATCCTGGAGATTCGGGCAAGCATTACTTTCGCAGCTTTTTTATTCTCGAAAACCTTTAACTGCACCAGGAAATTCTGGATCTTCTGCTGGTATACCAGGAAAAAGAAGGTGTAGGTAAGCACTATGAAAACAAACAGCAGAATGGCAAATCCTCCCATCAGGATGTCTCTGATACTCTTGAATAAGGCCTTGGCAATGTCTGCTTTTTTAGCCTCCAGTATGGCATCCTGTTCTAAGCGCGTCAGGTCAGTGGTTTCATATAAAAGCCATTGCAGGCTGTTGGTCTTAACCTGTATTCTTTCCTCCAGCCTGGGCAGGTCTGCCTCCAGCCTGACAGTCTGGAAGTAAAGCAAAGTCCCGATAGCACCTAAGACCAGGAGCAGGAGCAGGATAGATGCCAGTGCAGCTACCGGCTTTCGAACCTTCAGGCGCTGTAGCTTATGCATCACAGGAAAAAGAAGCATAGAAAAAAAAGCAGCAATCGCTACCGGAATAAGGAAAGTCTTTCCCAGATACATGAGTAAAGTTACCAGGAAAATAGTCAGTAAAGTTTTGTTGACCCGGGTGTGGTCGATCTTCGTTGCGCTCATACTTGAATCGGGTTAAACGGAATAACAGAAATGATGTTCTTGCCTGGTATGAAATCAGCTGCTGTTCTGATGGAATGATGTCATCGTTCTTTCCGACTGCTGCTATTTCTTAACTGGTTTTTCTATTATTTTACATACTTTAAGTTAGAATAGGTAAATAAATTGTTGTAAAAGAACAACCTTTTGGTTCTATTATAGATATAATGCCTGACATATATAGCTTAACCAAAGATGATAAAGTCCTTATGAAAGCACTTATAAAATTCATTATTCTTTTCCTTTTGCTGATCGGTGGTCAGCTGGCACAGGCACAGGAGACTGATTCTCTTGAAAACAGGAAAGCGCTGGAAGAAGAGTTGCAAATTGTTCTGGAAGAAGAAGCCCGCTTAGGGATGCAGGACAGGTTCTTTTTTGCTTTGGTACACGACAGGATGAGCACCTTTGGGATGACTTATGGCACCATAAATAAAAAAAATATAGGGCTATATTTTACAGCCAGAGCTGATGCTGAAATTTTCAAACATGGCTCTTATTTTACGGTGGACGGTAATGGTGACGTGTCAGGAGATGTAAATGGTAATGTCCGCTTTACAGAGAGGACCAGTACCGGCAACGCAGAAGGAGTTTTCGGTTTCACCAAAAAGCTGATTTACCCTGTCTGGATATATGCCGGAGGCGGGGCTGCCTATAATCCTGTTTATTGGGAGGCAGAAGCATCTATGGGTACCGGCATATATAAACAGGAGAAAGAGTGGGCCCGAAACACAGATGAGACTTCCTGGGCCCCTGTTTTTGATGCTGGACTAATAGGCGATATAAAGGGCATTAACATTAGGGGAGGAGTCAAGACACATGACTTTTCCGAGTGGTTTATTACAGTGGGAGTTGGTTTTTCAGTTAGAAGATAAACCACCTTTTTGCTTCTCCAAAACAATTTAGATATTGCAGTTTCTAAATTGCTACTGATGAAGCTCACAACAGATCGTTTGCTACTGCTACCCCTGACCCACAACCAGTTGGAGCTGTACCTGCAGGCGGATAATAAACTGGAGGAAGAATTGGGCTTAGCCAGAGCGCAGCGGGTTATTCCGCAGGAGCTGGCGGAGGCTTTTCAGGAAACCATTTTGCCTGCTGTCGCAGACAAATCTAAGAATTACCTCTTCACCACACTTTGGACCATTATCAGCAAAGAACATAACCAAATGGTAGCTGATCTTTGTTTTAAAGGCGAACCAACAGATAAAGGACAAGTAGAAATTGGCTATGGAACCTACGATGCTTACCAGGGGAAAGGCTACATGACAGAAGCCATAAAAGCTATAGTGACCTGGGCATTTTCTCAGCCAGGCGTTACAGCAGTTTTAGGCGAAACAGAAAAAGATAACCTGGCCTCCCACCGAACCTTGGAAAAGAACACGTTTGTAAGGTATAAGCAGGAAGAAAATATGATCTGGTGGAGACTGGATAAGAACCATTTTATCCAGAACTAAATTATATTTAAATTGGTAGATCGTTTCTTCTTATCCAACCAATTCATGAGACACTTTCTGAAAAGCCAGGGATTCCTTTTCCTTTTCATTATTCTTCTTTCCTCCTGTACCCTGAAGGGCAAAACCGACTCCGCTACGGAGGTGGCAAAGTGGGAGGAGCAGGCAGAGCGCGTAACCATCATTCGGGATGATTTTGGTGTACCGCACGTGTATGGTAAAACAGATGCAGACGCTGTATTCGGGTTGCTGTATGCCCAGTGTGAAGACGACTTCAACAGGGTAGAGCGAAACTACCTGTGGGCCATAGGCCGGTTGGCAGAAGTAGAAGGGGAGGAAATGCTGTATAGTGACCTTCGTGCCCGCCTGTATATGTCAGAAGAAGAGGCCATTGCGCAGTATGAACAGAGCCCGGAGTGGCTGAAAGAACTATGCCAGGCCTTTGCCGACGGTATTAACTATTACCTGTACACTCATCCGGAGGTAAAACCCAGGCTGCTTACACGCTTCGAGCCCTGGATGCCGATGTACTTCAGTGAAGGATCTATTGGAGGCGACATAGAAAGTGTATCTACAAAAGGAATCAAAGCTTTTTATGAGGATAATAAATCGCTGGGACTAAACAGCTACGGCCATGGCTTAGTGCAGCCGGCTCTGCTGGAGGAACCTAAAGGTTCCAATGGCTTTTCTATCTCCGGCAAACACACGGCTTCCGGAAATGCGATGCTGCTGATCAACCCGCATACTTCCTTCTTTTTCCGCGGCGAAGTACATGCAGTGAGCGAAGAAGGATTGAATGCTTATGGTGCCGTTACCTGGGGACAATTCTTTGTATACCAGGGCTTCAACGAAAAGACCGGCTGGATGCACACTTCTGCTTATGCAGATGTAATTGATGAGTTTGAAGAAACGATTGTGAAGCAGGATGGGAAGCTGTATTATAAGTATGGAGAAGAGCTCAGGCCTGTAACAACCTCTGAGGTAGCTTTATACTTCAAAGATGGAGAGGAGCGAAAGCAGAAAACATTTACTACTTACCGCACGCACCACGGCCCCATAACGCATAAGAATGGTGATAAATGGGTGGCAACAGCTTTGATGTGGAAGCCAGTAGATGCATTGATTCAATCCTACACCAGGACCAAGAAAAGCAACCTGAAGGAGTTTAATGAAATGATGGAGATGCGCACAAACTCCTCCAATGCTACCGTGTATGCTGATGCAGATGGTAATATAGCCTACTATCACGGAAATTTCTTTCCAAAACGTGATACCTCTTTTGATTATTCCAAGCCGGTTGATGGCAGTAATCCTAAAACGGACTGGAATGGTCTGCACTCTTTAGAGGAAACAATCAGAGTAATCAACCCACCAAACGGCTGGATACAAAACTGCAATTCCACCCCTTTTACAAGTGCCGCAGAATTCAGCCCGAAGAAAGAAGACTATCCGGTTTATATGGCTCCTTCGCCCGAAAACTATCGTGGCGTTCATGCTATTCGTCTGCTGGAGAAAGCGGACAACCTGACGCTGGACAAACTCATAGAGCTTGCTTATGATCCATACCTGCCGGGTTTTGAAGTGTTGATTCCGGGACTAGTAAAAGCATATGACAAGCAGCAGCCAAATGACCCAAATCTGAAGGAAGCCATCGAAGTAATGCGCAACTGGAACTATGCCGTGTCTAAAGAGTCTGTGGCTATGTCGCTGGCTCACTTTTATGCTACTAACTCTCTTAGAAATGGAAGCGCTCCTAAAGGGCTAAATCTGATGGAGCGGTTTGAGTATTACAGCAAAATTTCACCAGAGGAAGAGCGGCTGGAGCTTTTCCGCCAGACTTTAACCCAGATTGAAAAAGATTTTGGCCAATGGAATACGCCATGGGGCGAGATCAACCGATACCAGCGCATTAACGGAGACATTCAACAGGCTTTTAACGATACTAAGCCGAGTATACCTGTAGGAATGGCTTCCGGAAATTGGGGAGCACTGGCCTCTTATGGAGCAAACACCTATAACACAAAACGTTTATATGGCACCTCCGGCAATAGCTTTGTGGCGGTAGTGGAATTTGGAGATAAGGTAAAGGCAAAGACAATGCTCGCCGGGGGGCAGAGCGGAAACCCTGCCTCACCCCATTTCGCTGACCAGGCACAGCGGTATGCTGACATTAAATTCAAGGATGTGGCTTACTATCGGGAGGATGTGGAGAAGAGAGCCAGGAAAACATATCATCCCGGACAGGAAGAAGCAAAGTAAAATATGGTGAAGCAAAAATCCCCTGAAGTTGTTATTTTAAACTTCAGGGGATTTTTGCTTTATGGTTAGTGGGAGGATAACAGAAGTTACTTAAGGATGTATGTTTCCTATCCAGTCTGCTGCTTCTTTGTAACTTTCGAACTGCCGAACCTCCAGGTCCTTTAACTCTGGTGTGACTGCTTTTGCCATAAACTCCCTGAATTTTTGGATACTCACCCGGTCTTCCCCGCTTATACGCCCTATCTTCTTTAATCCTGTAGAACCTATTTGCGGCACCATCACTTGTATGGTATACAGCTGATCTTCCTTTGTAATGTCTCCCAACTTAGATGAATCTGCAATCCAGTACCTGATGTCATATTGTCTTAAGATGTTGATGAGGATGTCATTTCCCTGCCTGTACTCCTCGCTGGACACCTTACGCAGCCAATCCGAATGCATCAAGTGTACTTCCTGGTCTACCCAGATGTGCAGGTAATCGTTCTCGAAATCAATCATTTATAGAGTAAAAATCCGCATTTAATTTAAGTCCTGGTAAAGTTAATTATAAAGTACACTTTTCCTAATTTTCCCGCCTCACGTTTGATGTTAGGTTTTAGCAGGTCTATTTCTATCAGGTTTTGTTGATAAAGACTCACAATAATGAAACACCTGTTAATTAGGAGGAAGTAATACTCTCTTGCTCTTTTTTGAAAAGCAATAACCTGCTTCTGCTGTTTTTGTTTCAAAGACCTTTTTAAGATAACTCAGTTACCCTTGCTCTGGAGCAGGAGCAAGCTGCAGCTTGTCATGAAATTACTGGAAAACCTGGCCAGGGTGCAGCCCTTAATTTGATGCCGTAAATGCCTAATATCAACCTCTGGGGCTTTTCTCCAAATGCGTGTGATTCTGATGTAATCAAAACCGTAAATGCCTGGAGTCGTTTATTTATGAAAGAAAACAAATTTGTAACCAAATCTAACACAGAACTATGGACAGACGAGACAGAGATCACTACGACCGCAACGACTACGGACTTGATTATAGCCGGTATGAGGGTTATAGCAAAGATGATGAGCATTACCACAGTGCCAGAAACCTGACAAATAAATTCGAGAGAGACTACCAGCGCGAAAGAGGCTATGGAGATGAGTACAGTGACAGAGGCCGGCGTGAGCACACCTACCACGAAGGTAATATGGGCGGTGCCTATGAACAATACAGAAGAGATGAAGGTGGCTTCAGAGACCCGGACAAGCACCAATGGGATAGATACGACCGTGACAGAAACTACTCCCACGACTATGATCGCGAGAGAGACTACTCCAGTAACTACGACCGCGACAGAAACAGTAACTACAGATCAAACCAGGATATGAACTGGGGTGACCGTGACAATGACAGGTACAGAAATCAGGAACAGCAGGGTAACCGACGCCAGGGGTACCTTACTTCATACTATGATGGCACTTTTGGTAGCCGCAGGGACTTAGACAGTGACAGTAGGCGTGGCTCCATGAACGACCAATCCTCCTATTACTCCGGTTCCGGTGTTGGCTACGGTAAATCACGTTATAACGACAGAAGTTACAGCGGCGGCACAAGTTATTCCGGTAACTATGGTCGTGACAGAGACAAAACATACAGTCGTGACAGCAGACATGAAGACAACTGGTACAGCTCAGGGAATAGAAGAGATGAACTGAACAGATACTACTAGTAAAATCTGAAATACAGAAAGCCACTGCCATTAAGCAGTGGCTTTCTGTATGGTGGAAGTCCTATGCATTTGCAAAATACTTCCCATGAGTACTATAGACATACCCTACAAAGGGATCATCATTTTAAGAACACCCTGCCAGACAATAATGTTCTGCAGGGTGTTCTTTTTTGGTTTTGTCGCTTAAAAGCCCATAAGGTAATTCTGTAACTATAATAAGAGTATAGTCTTGGGCTACCCGGAACATCAGCGGATGAATTAATTTTAGCAAGTACTCTTGCAGGAGCCATTTTAACTCTGTTCAGGCCAATGATTAACGCAGCTACACCCGAAGCACAGGGTGCTGGCATGCTTGTGCCGTGTTACTAAAATAGTCGTACCTTGGGATCCATATCACAAATGCATGTCTAAATCAAAAAAGCTTCAGAACGTTACCGTAGCACAGGTTTTCAAAACCATCATCTGGCCCCGAAGAAAGTACTTAACCAGCGGACTGGTCCTGATTGTTATCAGCCGGTTAGCAGGATTGGTGTTGCCTGGTGCCAGTAAGTTTCTTATCGATGATGTGATTCCCAATGGAGATGGTACCTTGCTGAGGTGGTTAATTTTGGCTGTTGTTGCTGCTATCGTTATTCAATCAGTGACGTCTTTTGCCCTGACACAAATACTTAGCGTGGAGGCACAGCACCTTATTTCGCAGCTACGGGCTAAAGTGCAGCGGCATATTATCCAGCTGCCCATCCGTTTTTTCGACAATACGAAAACCGGTGAGCTGGTATCACGCATCATGACAGATGTGGAAGGGGTGCGAAACCTGGTAGGTACAGGCTTTGCCCAGATGATAGGAGGGGTGCTTACTTCGCTGATCTGCCTGGTGCTGCTCATCGTGATCAGCCCACTTATGACCTTGTATGTTTTGTTCCCGGTGGCAATTTTCGGACTTATTTCTTTGAAGGCCTTTGGTAAGATACGACCTATTTTCAGGGAGCGTGGTGTGATCAATGCCGAAGTAACCGGCAGACTGACAGAGACATTGGGAGGGGTACGTGTAATTTAAGGATTCAATGCCGAGGAGCAGGAGATAAAGACTTTTGAAGATGGCGTTACCCGTCTTTTTCTGAACGTGAAAAAGAGCCTGATCACTACCAGTATGGTTACTTCATCGGCTACTTTGTTGCTGGGGTTGGCTTCGGCAGGCATCATGGGGATTGGTGGTTACCTGATCATGAAAGGCGAATTGACCTTCGGAGATTTCCTGGCCTTTACTTTATACTTGGGCTTTATGATCGCGCCTATCCTGCAGATGAGCAACATCGGGAGCCAGTTTACAGAAGCCTTCGCCGGTCTTGACCGTACGCAGGAGATTTTAAATACACCCGTAGAAGACGCCACCGGCAACAGAAAGCTGCAACTCGACCACATCCGCGGCGAAATAAATTTTGATAAGGTTTCTTTTGCCTATGAAGAAGGAAAAGAGGTGGTAAAGGAGGTTAGTTTCAATGCGCCTGCCGGTACCGTTACCGCACTGGTGGGTTCTTCAGGCTCCGGCAAAACTACCATTGCCGGCCTGGCCGCTTCCTTTCTGAACCCTGACAGCGGCACAATTACCGTAGACGGGCAGGATCTGCAAACCATCAGCCTTAAAAGTTATCGAAGCCAGCTAGGTGTGGTACTGCAGGACGATTTCCTGTTTGAAGGCACTATACGCGAAAATATCCTTTTTCCACGACCGGGTGCTACGGAGACCCAATTGCAGCAAGCCGTTGAAGCGGCCTATGTGCAGGAGTTTACCAACCGTTTCGAAGATGGGCTGGATACACTGATTGGGGAGAGAGGCGTAAAATTATCAGGAGGGCAGCGCCAGCGCATTGCAATAGCCAGGGCAATACTGGCCGACCCGCGCATCCTGATCCTGGACGAGGCAACCTCCAACCTGGACACCGAGAGCGAGAGCCTGATTCAGGCCAGCCTTAAAACATTGATGCAGGGCCGCACTACCTTCGTTATTGCCCACCGCCTCAGCACTATCCGCCAAGCCGACCAGATCCTGGTAATTGAACAGGGGCAGATCGCTGAAAGAGGAAAGCACGAAGAATTGCTAGACAAGCAGGGGAGATACTACCAGTT
This sequence comes from Pontibacter locisalis, assembly GCF_042684605.1. Classification (NCBI taxonomy): domain Bacteria; kingdom Pseudomonadati; phylum Bacteroidota; class Cytophagia; order Cytophagales; family Hymenobacteraceae; genus Pontibacter; species Pontibacter locisalis. The sequence continues at coordinate 30,054 of NZ_JBHULU010000001.1, read as the reverse complement.
GTACACTTACCAGGCAAGAATTTAAAATAAAAGCGGTAACTCTTAAAATATGTCTTCTATCCAAACCCTGCGGGCAACGCCCAGACCTACCCGGTTCCCTTCGCCGCCGCCTCTGAGCAAAATGGCTACGTTCTGACCCATACGCAGTTCGCTCAAGCTCAGCGACTGTCCCTTTGGTCCCGTGATTTGAGTTGTTGGCAGCACAAGCACATAGGCCCGGTTATATCGGGAGTCAGGGGTCGTAGCAAATCCCTCTACCTCCAGTACCACCTGTCCCTCTCCATATTGGGAAGAAATAATACCCCCTCGTATGTCTACCCTTTGAGGTGCAAGGCTTTGGCTCCCCTCAGATTCGGCAGGAGTACCCCCGGTTTTACAATTGGTCATAAAGATAGTGGAGAGGAATAGGAGCAACGTTAAGACTTTCTGTTTCTGCTTCATGCCATTTTAATTAAATTTTCTTTTTCCTTTTAACGGAGATTGTCTTTTCCGGATGTACTTAATACGGCTACTACTGTAGCTAAAAGCACCCTTTCCATATTCTGAATTACTCCTGTACAATGCTCAGAGGTTATGTGTCTCCGGTAGATAAAGCTATTTTTTTAGCTTATCTCTTACCTATATTTTAAGTATATAAACAGATAAGGGATTCCTATGAAACACGCTGAGAAAGTGCGGAAGCAACGCAAACTGTTAAGTAAGGAGAAGGCACTTGTTCTAATAAAGGTAGTGCATACGCTGATCTGGGTCTTCTTCAATATAGTAATTTTCTACCTGCTGTATGCTGTGGTCACAAACAAAATTGATAAGTGGGTATGGATCTGCCTGGGACTGATACTTTTGGAGGGACTTATACTTCTTGTTTTTAAAAACATGTGCCCCATAACAGTGGTGGCCCGAAAATATTCTGCCTCTACCCGTGATAATTTTGACATTTACCTCCCTAACTGGCTGGCCCGGTATAACAAGCAGATCTATACCACTATAGTTGTTATAAGTGTACTGATCCTTATCTACAAGTTGGTGATGGGGAAGGTGTAATGAAGAAGGCACGGGCGGTAAGCTCGTGCCTTCTTCATTCTACTTGGTCCGCCTGGTCTTTACTTCCTTTCAAACTTCCAGGTGTAAACACCTTTTTTGGAAGTAGTTTTTTGATCGTCAGGTACTTCCTCCGGAAATCCCGCCCAATCTATTTCATCTACCCAGATCATTTCTGTATCTGAAAGAGAGGTAATGATATAATCGGTTGTTTCAGAGCCCTGGCGCAGCTGTATGTAAGTTGAATCGTTTTCCTTCGGAAAACTGTAGTTCCACACATCTGTTTCAGAACTACCAGGCAGGGTAACGGTCATTTTCTGACCGTTGAAACTAAAATTAGCGCGACGTTCTACGGAGTCGGCAAACATTATGGTGTCTGTATCTGAGTAGTAAATTCTTTTAACTGATGTGTTTGTCCAGTCGCCCCTCATGTCAGCATCTATCTCTGAGACCGCCGGAATGACAACTTCGTTTTCTTCATCGTTACAAGAAGTGAAGAAAAGGGAAAAGCAAAGAGGTATTAATATTAACTTTTTCATAAAAATTTTCAATTTAATTTAAGAAAGGGAATTTATGTGTAGAGTTAATATCATAAGTTTCTATATAGGTTATTTGCTAATAGCTCCTATAGTACGCGTGTGTTAAGGCATAGTTTATTAGAAATTTAATATAATGAATGACTTTATCAGGAGAAGAAGAAAAATAGCAAGCGTAAAAAGAGGCTAAAAGATGAAACACTCTGGAGCTTATATAGGGCAGAAGGGAAGTGTTTTGTAAAAATAAATGGAATAAATCCTAGTTAACTATATCTTTCTTTCGTAAAAATTGTCAGCTCTGCTAGTGAAGATAGGTTGACTTAGATTATGTATAAGATAGATATACACTATTTTATTATACTAGTGTAGCACGCACCTTAGTGTTTAGACAGGAAGTTCAAACACCTATAGTCATAAACTTAAACTTATATGCACATGAAGACTTTCTTGGTTCCAACTGATTTTTCTGATAGTTCCCTTAGAGCACTTGATTATGCCTGCGATCTGGCTAAAGAAGTCGGTGCGAAAGTAATCGTTTGTCACATTTATGATCAATCAGCCCTCCCTAGCTTTGTTATCGCAAGGGAGAAAGCCCACAATGAGGAGTGCCAACAAAAAATGAGTAACTTCCTGGCTAAATCACAATGCGAGGGTGCTATGACAGAACCTGTAATTAAAGGAGGTAATGTAGTAGAGGAGATAGTGGATGCTATAGATGAACTAGGGGTTTCTTTAGTGGTAATGGCAACTGCTGGAGAAAAAAGTTTAAAGGAAAGGTTTTTTGGTACCAGAACAGAAGCTATTGCGAAGCGCGGCCTTTGTTCTGTGCTTGTTCTACCCGAAAGTGGAACTATAAAACCGATTGAGCACATTGTGTATGCCGCCGATTTTGAAAACGGAGATCAAGTAACTGTGTTACAGCTAATGCAGTTGAAAGAGCTATTCAACTCTACTTTAACATTTCTTCACATAAAGAGTAAAAGCCAGCCCGATCTTATTAATGATGAATATGTGAAGGAAGAACTGATAAAACAGTTTCCGCAGGCAGATATCCAATTCGTAGAGATAGCAAATGAGAATGTAGCTGAAGGTATTAGCCGCTTTGTTCATGAAACCAACACCAGTTTACTTTCCTTTACTATGCTAAACAGGATTTTCCTTGAAAGGATGACGCACAACAGTGTGTCAGCTAAACTGCTTCGCAACCTTAACCTTCCCATGCTGGCGTTACCAGAAAACGGAAGGCTTCTGGATCTGCAGCGACCTGCTAACTCAGATTGAAGAATGAATAGATAAGCTCCTAATCCTAACAGAAGGAAGCATTTATCGTAAGATAAAAACGAGAAGAGCAGGTACTCATATGTGCCTGCTCTTCTCATTTGGTATAGCAAAGTTTCTTATACTTCATTGTACTCAAGTGTATCTGTCTTCAATATAAATAACCGAACTTATAATTACCCCAGCGGAGGAAAGAGATGTGACATTAATTTACCGCCTCTCCTTTGTCAACATCCTTTATAAAGTCTATGAGTCCTTTAAAGTAAATCTTTGATCGAAGTAAATATGGCACTAAGGTACTGGGCCTGAAGAAAAATCTAAGGTATAAAAGTAAAGCAGAAGAAACCATATAGGCCACGCTACAAGCTTTTGGTAAACTAGACATACTGATATTCAATGCGGACATCATGCTGGATATAAAACCTGTTGCTGAATATTCAGATGAAAAATTTGAAGTCTTTCTGGGAGCAAATATCCGCAGCACTTTTTATATTACCCGGGCCGCTACACATTGTAGATGGTGGAAATCTGTTGGTAAGTGGTCCGGTAGGGAAGCAGGTTAAGGAGAGCCTATTGCCACCGTCTAAAGGAAAACTGAACCTCAAACATGAGGTAGAGCCAGAGAGAACCTATACGCGTAAGTTAGCCTTGGCGCCCATGTAAAAGTAGAGAATGATAGGGCTGCACCGCCACCTGAATAGTATTAGTTCTGAAATTTCTGGAATAGTGTATTAACAAAACAGCCGCTACGTAATCCGCAGCGGCTGTTTTGCTTTAAGCTAACTCAGTTATAATCAACTTTTCAGGAAATCTATTAAAGCAGTATTCAGCTCCTCTTTGTGCGTCAGGAACAGCCCATGTGGGGCATCTTTTATTTGGATATACTTGTTGTTTCGGATCTCTTTAGAAGATTGGTCGCTGCTTGTTTCGATTGGTACGATCTGGTCATCTTCTCCGTGTATGATCAGCGTTGGCACTGTTACGTTACGCAGTTCCGGACGGAAGTCGGTGTTGGCCCAGGCTTTGGCTGTTTCGATCGTGGCACGTGGCGATGCTGCCGAAGTAATGGCCCAGTCATACCTCAACTGCTCTTCGCTTACCTTGTCCTTGTTGTCGCTGTAGTTGTAGAACTGCTTACTAAACTCAGCCAGGAAAGTAACCCGTTTGGTCTTGAGCGCTTCCATAATCTCGTCCAGCTTGTCTTCCGGAACACCATTCGGGTTGTTGTCTGTCTTTTTAACAAGGGGTATGATAGAGCTGATGAGCACTGCCTTGTCTACACGATCGTCGCCAAACATGCTCAGGTAGCGTACTACTTCACCGCCGCCCATCGAGAAACCAACCAGCACGCAATGCCGCAAGTCAAGATGCTCTATCAGGCCCCGCAGGTCCTGGGCCAGGGATGTATAATCATAGTTTAACCAGGGCCGGTCGGAGTCGCCGAAACCACGGCGGTCATAGGCGATGCAACGAAAGCCTGCATCTACAATGGCCTGTACCTGGTTCTCCCACATCTTGTGGCTCAACGGCCAACCATGGATCAGGATAACAGGCTGCCCCTCGCCGTAGTCCTGGTAGTTCAGGTAAACGTTTTCTCCTCTCTGGATGTCTTCTGTTTCAATAAATGGCATAATAAGTTTGCTTTGGTTTTAGATTTATAAAATACACATAGCCGGTATGGGCATAATCTTTTAACTGAACTTAAAACGTAATGTTTTGAGAAGGGAGTTAAGGGCTGGTGTGCTTGATATTACGCAGTAACACATACAAAGTCTGTAGCTTTGCAAGAAGGGAAAAGACACAACGAGAGAGGAAGGAATACTATTAAAGAAGCCCCTGTGTTTAGCAGGGGCTTTAAATACTATCTAATTGTTACAGGTATTAACTCACGCTCGAAGTATACCAGGTCCTTGTGCGAAGGATTGCTGTTTATAGTACAGTAGTAAATACGCTTTAGGTATTGACGGATGGTTAACTTTAGATCCGGATTCACTTTCGCGAACACTTCGGATCCTATTTGAAATTTATTTTCTGACATACTCTAATTTACGCAGTTTAATCCATATTAAACGGATTATTAATGAGTATTTTATGAAAGGTGCCATTGGGATGTATCAGTGTGGTTATTTATTTTAACAACTGTTCTGAACGGTGCCTTTTTTCACGGGTCAACGGGGTTAACAGGTTTTCTACGCCTTGGTTCCAGGTAGTGATGATCCTTTCTGTATTTATCGCAGGAATGGCGTATTTTTTTTATTTGTTCTATAAAGTAGGAGTTGATTTCCTCAGGTGAATGAGGTGGATTCACGGTTAGAAGGTGTTTTTAAGCTATTTTCTATAATATTCTAAAACAGGTTTTGATGATGTAGATGGTCTGCTGCCTTCTATTATTTGGAAACAAAATTTTTATCAGAAATAAAGAAGTTTTTATACCATAGGCCCGCTTTTAATACATGGGACACCTTCAGTCTATTTCACCTTTTTCAGCGTCATTTCAAAAAACTTATTCCAGTTCTGGCCGTCCGTACTCATTTCCCCGATCTCCTGCCATTGGTTTTTATCGTCCAGCCAGATAGTGTAGCGGATTTTACGGTTTGGGTTATTATTCATCTGCCAAATAAATTTTCTATCGGCTACCGTTACGTCTGCATTCGTCTGAAAGCGGCCTTCAGAAGTATAGGAGTGGAATGTATAGGCATTTTTGCCGTGATCATAGGTCATCAGGGCCAAAGCATTATGTATAGTGTCATTACCGTTCCTGCCGAGGCCTTCTATCTGCAGCACTGTGTTGTCAAGCTTGTAGGAGATATCTTCGGTTTGGGTAAAAGTATGCTTCTGGTTTGGGCCAAAGCTGATCCAGCCACTACCCTGCCATTTGCCGGTGACCCATTCAAGTGCTTCCATTTTTTCCTGCACGGTAGGCTTAAGGGATGCCTGTGCATTCGCGAAGCTGCTGAGCAGGAACGTACAAAGTATAAACGCGAGCTTTTTCATAGTGTTTTTTGATCAAAGGTATAGTCTTTATTTTCGGGTGTATTGTAAAAATCCGTCAATTTTCGTTCTTACTTACAGGCTTCACATCCACGTGTTTTATCCTGCTGATATACTTGTAAAATTCCTCAGGTTTTCGCCCTGTTGATTGGTAAAAGTTATGATTATAATGGGCCTGATCGAAAAAGCCCGACTCGTACACCGCATCCGAAATTGACTTATTCTCAAGATGTACTTTAATAATAGTCTGGTGTAGCCGGCAGATCTTTGCCAGCTCTTTCATAGAAAGGTACGTGCTCCGCTTAAATCGTTTCTGCAGTTGCCGCTCGCTCAGGCATGCGTTTTCTAGCACACGCTTCACTAGCACACCCCCTGCAGAGGCCATGATCAGCTGCACCGCCCGGTTCACTTCTTCATCGTAACGAACAGGGGGGTGCTGCGCCAGCAGGTTTAGCAGGAAATCGTCTATCAGGCCAAAGTCTTTGAAATCGAAGTAGAGGTGCTGGAGCAGGGGCTGTAGGTCCAGGTAAGGGAGCAAGTGCTGTGCCGGGAACTTCTGGTTCTTCAGGTCAATGTCTTTCACATCAAAAACAGCGCAGAACATACCGGGCACAAAGCGGATACCCAGATAAATAGTGTCCGGCTGCACCACAGTCCGGATCATATCAGTGGTCGGGCCCGTTACAAGAGCCATCTTAAAGAGCTGCGGCTTCCTATCCATGAGCACTATAGATACGCAACCGTCGGCTGGTGCCACATGCTGCACCTCCTGTTGCCCCAGTTCTTCGTAAGGTGGCATTTTAAAAATCCAGTAGTTTAGAATATATGGGGTCAGTTAGGGATGTGGGGTAATCTCCTGGTACAGCATAGCTTAGTGATTAGGTAGAAACAATATACGTAATTTAAACAGGAAAAGGAGCAGGGATTCTGGTACGCACGCACTGTCAACGCGTAAAATTTTTATAGAGGAGATGGTGTGTTTAGTAGGAATGCAATTCCTTTGGGTTCTTAAACCCTAAACAGGCTCACTAACTAATTACTAGTGAAACCCTGTGTGCCGTGCTATAAGTTCAGGAAAAGAATAGGGAGGCTCTTTCTCCATTCCTGTTCTGCTGAAACTTTACAGGCGATAAAGTAAACCTGCCAGAGTTATCTTCACTGGCATAAAACTGCAGCTCGTGCTCATAATCAAAACAAATCAATCCCTGGCAAACCTTTAACAGCGCTAACACATTTTTATTAGTCCACCTTGGAAGGGGGATGATTACACCCGCATGATACATACACCCCAGGCATATTACACCACGAACAAACTACTTCCAGGAGAAACTACAGAATCTCACAAACCCCGCTCAAACCAAACCCTTACCGCAGCAATTTATGTGCAGGCACCAATTTATGTGTAGGCGAACTTTCCACGGCTTGCTGTAGCGGACCTAGGTGGTCGGCACCATAGATCACCAGGATGCGGTCGTTGGGGCTTTCGGTGATGCGCTGAATATTGCGGAAGATGCGCAGGTTGCGGTTAAACCAGGAGGCGCTGAACCAGTCTACGCCGGTATAATCGTAGGGCTGTTCCTCATACTGAAAAGCCTCCCGGAAATAGTTCTCGTGGTTTCTGCGAATGGCATCAGGTTGGTTCATTAGTTGTATGGTTTTGTAGAGGGACCGCGGCTGTGTACCTGCCTGTTTCTTTTCGGCTTCGGCCCGGGCCTTAACGGTATTTTGCCTGTATGCCCAGAACTTTTCCATACGTTCTTTTATGTCGTCGCGTACTTCAAATTCTTCGCTGCCAGGTTTCTGATAGCTGTCCAGGTTGCCCCAACTGTCGGTGGCGTATACGCGCGGGTGCCCCAGTTGCTTCGCCAGCCTGAAGCCCAACTGGTATATCTCGTTCACGCCCAGTTCATAGCGGCCCTCCAGGTATGCCTGGTACAGCGAGTCCAGCTTTGCCTGCTTCCCCGGGAAGGCCTCCACGGCAATTTTGGTAGGTTTGAATTTGGCCAACTGTCTGGTGATGCGTCCTATGTCCCGCTGGCTCTCAGGGGAGGTAATGTCCAGTTGTTCGGTTTTGTCGGTTTTGATCACATCCTGGTTCGGATAGGCGAAATGGAAAGTGCCCAACAGCATCACCTGTGCCTTACCTTCTTTGCCTACTGTATTATTTTGTTGTGCCAGTAGAGGAGAGAGGCAACTACCTGCCAGAAAGGCTGCGGCGAGTAAAAGCTTTTTCATAGTTCGTAGGGTTGATCTTTTAATTAGATGGTTAACAGGGGAGGGCGGTTGCCTGATGGTATATTATTTTCTTTGGAGGAATGAAGTATCGTTATAATTGGCAAATAAACAAACCCAGGTTAAATTGCAGTTAAAAGCAACAGGAAACCCATACCTATGGTTGAAGAACTTCAGAAGCTAAAACAACTGGTTACCAGCATCCGTCCTTTGCCCGAAGAAGACTGGGAGGCTTTCTCTTCTGCCTGGACCCGACATGTTGTTAAAAGGAAGGAACCCATTACCTTGGCCGGGGATGTTGAGGACTACCTGTACTTTGTAGTGGATGGGGTGCAGCGGGTGTATTACTTCGATGACCAGGACCGGGAAGCGACGCTTGTTTTCACCTATCAACCGTCCTTTGGCGGCGTGCTCGATTCCTTAATGTTGCAGCAGCCTTCCCGTTACTACTATGAAACCTTAACCCCGTCTGTATTCTTAAGAGTGCCTTTTCTGGAGCTTCAACGGTTCATGCAGGCCATGCCGGCTATCGAGTCCATGATCAGGGAAGGGCTTTCCTATAATCTGTCCGGTTTGTTAGAGCGCCTTGTAGAGTTGCAGTGTTATTCATCAGAAGAGCGGTTCAGGAAACTACTGCAACGCAGCCCCCACATTTTGCAACTGGTGCCGCATAAGTACTTGGCCAATTACTTAGGCATTGATCCGACAAACTTCAGTAAACTACTCAACAAAGTGAGAATCTGAAATCTTGGTATTTACCAAGAATAGTCTTTCCGAGGCACGCCATCTTTGTAGCATAAACTTAAACCAAAATGTTATGAAGATGCAAAGAACCGTGACCCTGGCCTCCAAAGGCTTTATTTTCCTCTCAGCGATAAGCCTGCTGTCTGTAAGCATTATGGCTTTTGCCAATCCGCAGTCTGTCATGGACCTGGTAAACGTGCAGTTAAACAACAACGATGCCTTCAGCTCCATAAGAGGAGTGTATGGTGGCGTGGGGATGACGCTCTTTTTCAGCCTGTTTTACCTGATGCTGTTCGACACGCAGAAAGGACTGCTGTTTTTGTCCCTGCTCTGGGGTTTTTATGCCTTGTCGCGCACCATCACCATATTTGCAGAAGGGGCCCTCGGTGACTTTGGAAATCAGTGGCTGATAACAGAGTCGGTGTTTTTTATACTTGCTTTCGTACTGGCGCTGGCCAACAGAAAACCTGCGACTACAAATAAGGCAGTATAAATGAAGTCTGTAAACCAGGAGCAGCTGCTGCGAAACCTGGAAGACACCGTAGAGCGGCACATAGAGGAAGCGGTAAGCGTTTTCCAGAACCTGCCGGAAGGCGATCTTTTAAGGCAGGCAGCCAACGGCGGGTGGAGTATAGCAGCGTGCCTGGCACACCTCAACAGCTACGGCGACTATTACCTGCCACGCATAAAGGCTGGCACAAAATGTCAGAAGGGAATGCCTGTGGATGCAACGTTCAGGAGTAGCTGCATCGGGAGGTTATTCATACACATGATGGACCCCGCCAGAGGGTACAAAAAGTATAAAGCCATTGCAGCGCACATACCGCCTGCTAACTTGGATGCTTACGCCGTAGTCAGGGAGTTTATCAAACAGCAAGAGGAGCTCCTGTTATGCCTGAGGAGCTGTCAGGACATCAACTTAAGTAGCATCCAGATACCGGCTTCTTTCTTAAGTTGGGTGCACCTGAAGCTGGGAGATGTACTGCAGTTTCTGGTAGCCCACAATCAAAGGCACCTGGTACAGGCAAGGAGGAATATCTCTGAGCCTATGGCGTGTAACAGCGGCCAGCCTTAACCAGGCTATACATCTCCGGCTGTTCTATCGGAAGGGGAGCGCAAGTGCTTATTCAAATCATAAATCCAAAACATTTTATAACTCAAACAAAATAAAACTATGAAAAAAGTATTTTTATCCGCGTGTGTTCTTTTTAGTGCCCTTTGCTTTACCAGCTGCGAGAAGGAAGAAGTAAGCAAAAGCACCTATGCCTTGGACCAGAGCAACTCTAAAGTAAAATGGAAAGGCTACAGTCCTGTGCTGTTTCACGATGGTTCTTTTAACGTGCAGAGCCAGGACATAAAAGTGGAAGATGGCAGGGTGGTGTCTGGTACCTTCACGATCCCAATTGCGAGTATTGAAAACTTCGATCTGCCTGACCACATAAAGCCTGTGTTGCTCGAGCACCTCAAGAGCCCGGATTTCTTTAACCTAGCACTGCACCCTACGGCTTTCTTTAAGATCACGAAGGTGCAGGAACTTACCAACGGAGCAGCAGGTACCAACTACACCGTTACCGGCGACTTTACCATGCTGGGACAGACACACCCGATCACGTTCCCAGCCAAAATAGCGGTGGAAGGAAGTAACCTGAACCTGGATGCAAACTTTAAGCTGGACAGAACCAAGTGGGGCATGAACTACGCAGCCGATCCCGCGCTGGGCGAGCACCATATCCTGCCGGAAGTGGATATTGAATTTGACCTTACTGCACACAAGAAGTAGGTAGTTTTGTCTGAGGCAAAGCATAATTCAACGCATTACCAGAAGGGGCACCTGAAGCAGGTAGCCCCTTCTGGCTTTTTAAAGTATGATGAAAGTACAGTGTTATTCAGAAGGTATAGCTCTTTAAAAAGTGTGAGCTGCATGTTTGAGCAAGCAGTACAGAGTAACTTCAGGAGCTGTGTTTTGGTACAAGTATAAGCATGCGGTACTTGACTATGAAAAACCAAACCCTGTTCCTTTTCCTTTTCCTTTTCCTGTTGCTATCTGTTGGTAGTACTGTTACCGCCTTTGCCCAGGAAGAGGAAGAAGAGCAGGGCTTTCAGCAGCTGATCCAGGAGTTTTCTTTTTCAGAGGCCGTGTATCTGCAGGAGCGCCGCGAAGTGCAGGCAACTTTAAGTTATTTCCGGACTGAGTTCGACATTCAGGTGGGTAACTCGCTGAGCCTGGACCTGGAGTATGGCATAACGGATTGGTTACAGGTATCTGCGGAACTAGAGAACAACCTTTTACGGGGAACAGCCAGGAACTATACTTCCCATCGCCTGGAAATGGGCACCATGATTTGTATTTTCAATTCTTCAAAGCAGGCGGCCACCTTTGCCCTGGATGTTGAACTTCCGCTAAACAAACCTGACATAGAGGTAGGAGGAATCGAAGAAGACGATTTGTCTTACTCACCAGTGTTGCTATACGCACGGCAGTTCGGCCGAACACAACTGCATTTAAGTGGCGGTGCCGAATTACAGGCAGACGAGGCCAACTGGTTTTACAATGCTGCTGCTGTATACGGCAGCGGGCGCTGGCACCCGCTGCTGGAGGTAACAGGCACCTATCTCGAAGAAGCAGACTGGTATGTAGGTACTGGAATTGCCGTCAATCGTTTTCATGGCTGGGAAGTCATTGCAGGTGTGCGTCGCAGTATCAACCGTCCCGACTGGGATGCTTCTGTTCGGGTGTTGTATGAATTTACACTTGGTAAAGAATAATTGCCTTATCGCTTATTAACCACATCTGAGTGTGCGCCATCCTTTATGATCGCCGGTTTGGGAATAGATTCTTCTTCAAGTGTAGGTATCCGGTGGTGTAGGGGGCACCGAAAGAAGTGCGCCAGTAAATCTATATTTTGCGACATGGTATACGTAAAGCTGATAAAGCACATAGCAGGAGTATGAATTTGACAGTAGGTTGTAAAGTAGAATGGACGGAGTCGGTTTACACGCCTTATACAGAAGGAGAAAAATCGGACTTTATCGGGGAGAGGACTGTAACCGGCAGGATAACGGCAGAAGGGTATGCGAAGAAAACGAACTATCATTTATTCACAATTCATGTATATGGGGCGGAAGGGGTTAACGCACACGAGATAGAAATGAATAGTAAGATCGTCCGGCGGGGTGTGGTGCTTTACCCGAAGTGCAGGCTGTTGTCCACCCCAGACAATTACGATGAACTGGTAAAGGAAAAAGCGGAGCGGAAGGAAAACAGCAGCCCCGTATGTTACGCTCATCAGAAAAATTTTCGGGAAGGGTTCGAAGACTAACTTTACAGCAACTGTTTTTTATTAGTATACCTTAGGGTATTTGCCAGTCAGCACCTATAAGCTCGCGCCAGCGGAGGAGAAGGAAGGACTGGGCGACATGTCCAGGAAAGGGTAGGTTACTTTGGAAAGATACAGCCCTTGCGGATACGCCGGTGACAGGTGTTTGGGAGCTTTCTCAAGCGCCAGGTAACTTTCAAACTCCTGCAGGCTAAGCACACCGGTTCCGGTCTGCAGGAGCTGGCCCACTATAATGCGGATCATGCGGCTCAGAAACCTGTTCGCCGTTATCTGAAATCGCAGCCTGTCACCCTGCTGGTCTATAAACCAGCGGGCTTCTGTTACATGGCAGATGGTGTTGTCATGCTCTTCGGGCGTAAGGCACAGGTGCCTGTAATCGGTGTAAAGGGGGAGCAGGGCGGTGGCCGCCTGCATGGTATCCAGGTTCAGGTTCCGGACGTGGTACAGGGAGCTTACCTGGTGCAAAAACGGATCTTTGTAAGTGTGTATAAAATAGTCGTAGCTTCTTTTACAGGCATCAAACCGGGCATGGGGCAGGCCCTCCATCGGGATGATATCAAACACGGCGATATCGGGCGGTAACACTTTGTTCAACCGGAAAAGCATATCAAATTCCCAGGGTTGCGCTACATCCAGGTGAAAAAAGAACTGGCTCGCATGTACCCCGGCATCTGTCCTGCCACAGCCCACAATCGCTACGGGCTGCTTCAGAATCTTTTTAAGGCCATCCTCTATCACCTGCTGCACCCCCACACCATAGGGGTGTCGCTGCCAGCCATTGTAGTGTGTGCCGCTATAGCCGATATGAAAGAAGTAGCGCAAGGTTTTGCTCCGGTTAAGTGATGGAAATTTCCTTGCAAGATAGTGATAAAGGAGGTTACGTATTCTCTTTAGCACAAGGAACACTGATGTGACAGTATTTCTTCCGCGTGAAAAACGGCTACCTTTCATATCACCGCAAAGGATTATTGATCATAACAAGTCTTAGTGAGTTGATACAAGCTTTTGGTACGCACTATCACGTGTGCAGAAGGTATAGCTGCTTGGAAAGGAAAAGGTACAAGCTCTAAGTTCAAGCCAACGGGTGATAATCTTTTTTCTTTGTTTGGTAATCAAGTCAATTACATGTTAACTCAGGTTGTTGCATAAGAATCCTTTGCAAACTATACCTTATAACCCCATCTAACTTTGCGTAAATTTCAAGCAGGTATTAAAATACTCACTTACAATTTTAATACAAAGTATATGAACCTGGCCCTTTAGTCCATTTACCATAGTCCTACCCGTTCCGGAAATTATACCTTTTGTAAGAAAATACATCACTGCCGCTGGCTTTTTTGTCCTGCCAAGGGTAAAATCACCAATCAAAATTTATTACAAATAAGAGTGCAATTTCCCTCCTTGCTCTTAAGTTGAGAGCCGGTCCCTTCCTTTCAAAAAGTAAAAAATAGTGATGTTTTTGAGCTTTGTAAAATAATGATATATAATTAATAGACTATCTGAATATAGCTTTTCCCAGAACAAACTTGCTTTGGGGATGTTCCCATACTATAGGTATATCTCGTATTACCTAACATGAGATGTGGGAGGCTATATTTCTCGCCTGTCCTTTTTGTAACCCTGCAACCTAATTTTAACTTAAATGCAGTCCCATGAAAAAAATCTACATACTCCTCTTTCTTTTATTGAGCGCTTCCCCACTTTTTGCGCAGTACGAGACGGTGGTGTTTAACTATGACAGAGCCTACTTTAATGAAGGACAGCCCCTGCCCGCCGAAAGTAACCTGATGCTGACAGGCAAGGTGGGGCGCAACATAAGCCTGGTGGAGCTTGCCATTTACCGCACTCCTGAAACACGCAAAGAGCCGCTCTATACCAACATTTGGAAAGCACACGGCGCAAACAATACCGACAACCAGTTTATACTGCCCATTAATTACCCTCTGCGCGGAAACGAGAAGTATACGCTTGTACTAAATTATTACACACCTGCCTCGGTGCGACAGCAACAGCAGCTTATGCAGCAACTTACCTCTGCCCTGGATGCTTACATCGACCAGTCTTTTGTGGTGAGCAAGAGCAGCGTGGAGCTTCGCAAGCACCCCAAGAACCTGCGCAGCGACCTGAACGCCATCGTGAACCAGGGTCTGGACCTTTACCGGAACCAGATAAACTACGACTTTAATGGGTTCTCTGATATTGTGCTGGATAAACTGGAGCAGATAGATGACCTGCGGCTCAGGAAAGCTAAGCTAAACATCCTGGCTAAAAAAGACGACGATGCACGGACCCTGCGGCTAAAGTATGCGCAGGAGCAGATCGAGGCCCTGAAAGAAATGGTAAACCAGGAAGTTGCTCAGTATGCCAACACGCGGCTTCTTGTGCTGGTCGACAGTAAGAAAATAACGGACTATGCCACCGAGAAAACCAGGAATGTGCTTTCTATTAATGTGGGCTACGGCGGAGTATACTACTCTGGAGATACCGATAATTTTTCATCTGACACTGCGCCTTATGCGGGTATTTCTATCCCCCTGGGCCGGGCACCATTTTCTTCTACCTTCTGGTCTAGGTCCAGTATCTCAACGGGTATATTTTTAAAGGACCTCGACTTTGGCGACGATAACGTGGCCACAGGTCCGGTGGTACAGCGGCCGGTGTACGTAGCCCTGGGCTACCGTGCCCTTCCTTTTGTCCGCATCAATGCAGGGGCCACTGTGCTGCAGAGCGATCAGGAGCCTACTTCCATCTCTGATTTTAATGTTGACCGGGTATACGTGCGGCCTTTTATAGGTATAAGCCTCGAGCTTAATTTATGGTTGGACTTAAACCGGTAGCCATGAAAGGATTCATACTTCTAGGAATGCTCCTGTTCGGTTACCAGGTGGCCTCGGCGCAGCAGGACCTGTATAAGTGGCGGCTGAGCGGCCATACGGGTATCGCCCGCTACGTGAACGATGCGAACAGCAGCACCGACTATTTTAAAACAGACGGTAACCTGCTGTACGGGGTAGAGCTAAGCCGTAATCTGGGCAACAGTTTTGGGCTGTCGCTAGGCTATACCTTTGGCGATATACTGGGGTACGACCAACAGGGGAGGACCTTTACGACAGCCGTGCACCGATCATTGGTAAGAGGCTATTTTTACACCGATAACGGCTGGCTGCTGAATTCGTCAGCCCTGGTATCGCCTTACATTTTCGGGGGGTATGGGGTCAGCATCCTCGAAACTTCGCACGAAGACCTGCAGGAAGAGTCACGCTACGTGCCCACCATACCCTTCGGCGTAGGCATGAAGTTCCGTATCAGCGAGCGCTGGCAGGCGGCTTTACAGGCTGAGTGGGTGTACCATACCGAACGGCACCTGCCCGAGGCAGCCCTGGAGCAAAACAACCGCCATGATAGCTACCTGCACACCGGCATCACGATAGGCTATAGCTTCGGCTTCAGGAAGTCAACCTTCAAAGCGCCGCAGTTTTATGTGGGAGACAGCGACCTTACACGGCCAGTGGCGGAGCCAAGCCAGCCGAGGCAAAATATACTGGAAACCATTCTGAAACTGGAGTCCAAGGAGGTTCAAATCAGCAGCGCAGCAGGTGTCTCCTATCTTCAGGTGCCTGACATTAAGAAAACAAGGGTTGATACGGCTTTGGTAATAGATAGCCCGGTCCAGGTCGATTCCAGCGCAAAACCCCAAACCAGCATCCTGAAAGTAGAAGCAGTCGAATTAGTGCAAGCTTCGGATACTGCAACAAAAGCACTACAGACCATTTCTTCTGCAAGGTCCGTCATCCGCTTTGATTCCGTGCTGAAGAAGGGAGAGTTGCGACCACTGCCTACGGAGCAGCAAAAAGTCGTGGTGATTGTTGATACACTGGTACAGGTGCAAAGCACTGCTATTCCTGCGCAAAAAGGCGCTATTAAAACACAGAAAGCTGCTTCTGCAGGTAAAACGAAAAAAACGCAGGTGCCAGTGAAAAAGATAAGTGAGCCCTCCGAAATACTGGTAGTACCCGTTCCAGTAACAAAGGCCGATGCCCCACAGCTTCGGGAAGAGCAGCTCCGGCAGGCAACCGTAGACGCAGAGATCAGGCAGTTACAAAGCAGGCTGGACTCGCTCCGGGCGCTAAGCCAACCGGACACCGTCCGTATCGTCCGGGAAGTGGCCGTAGACAGCAGCCTTATGCAAAACTTGCAACTGCAAGTTACCCGCACCGATAGCCTGTTGCAGCGCCTGAACCAGTATGAGCAAGAGATAGCCCTGCTGAAAAAAGCGAAGGCCATCCCCGATACCCTGGCAGCAGCTCCCCCTCCAAAGTTCACAGGCGCTACGGTCTTTTTTCCCATTAACGCACACCGCATCACGACGGTGAGCCTGAAAGACCTGAAGCAGGTACTAAGCATTCTGCAGGAGAACCCGGACCTGCAGGTAAAGCTCACCGGCTATGCCTCCCAGTCTGGGAACGTTGCCTATAACATGGCCCTCAGCCGGAAGCGGGTAAAGGCGCTGGAGAATTTCCTGACTGACCAGGGAATAGCTGGTGATCGTATTAAAACAATTTATAAGGGCAATGAAGAAGCTTCTAAAAAAGAAAACCCTTTAGACCGGAAAGTCGAAATAGAGATTATTGAATAAAATCTGAAAGAACATAAAAACATGGATAACACAGATACTCAACAACATCGTACTTCTGCAAAAAGCTCAGGAGAGAATGGCTTTGTAAAGCAACTGAAAAAGCCAGTTGTCTTTATCCCGCTACTCTTACTGCTAGTGGTGCTGGGTGTGTACCTGTATAAGGAATCACAGTTGAAGGAGGCGCGGCGTGAGGCTGCGGAGGAAAGGGCTTTACTGCTGGAAAGAGCGAATGAGCGCATAGCCGAGAACCGCCACTACCTGCTGGAGGTAGTGGCTAAACCTTTTTCCTGGGCCCTGCGCTCGGCACTTCTGACTGGGAACGTAGAGCAGGTGAACCAGTATCTGTTCCAGTTTGTGCAGGAAGAAAAGTTTGCAATGGTACTTGTGGCTGACGCCGAAGGCAACATAATCAGCTCTACTGATCAGAACTTTACCGGCTCAGCCTTTGCCGATCATTTCGATTCCAAATACCTGCAGACAGATGCTACCACCGTTGATGATTCTGATCCGGAGCGAGTAATTGTTGCTTCTCCAATCATGGGCTTGAATTCAAGATTGGGCACCCTGCTGGTCGTCTACCGTCCTGATGACCCGCTCCAACTCCAGGAGCTGGAAACGGAAGAGTAATCTAACCGGCATTTTGCCTCTTGTACTTCAAGCTTATAGCCCTACTGTCTCCAATAAGTTACCTGTAGCGAGGGAGCATTCGGCGGCGCAGAACACGCTGATCGACTCCCGGAGCTGGTAAAAGCATTCTGCAGCCGCTGGCTATACTCAACGAGGGCTGGCTGAAGGCTCAGAAGACTATCATGTTGGAACCCGGTACCTGACGGCTAAAACCATTGCCGAGCGTGGCGAAGGCACAAACATCGTACTCGATTTCCCGGCGGTATAAGCCGCAACACCGGCAGTTGTTGTTGACTAACACTGCGCGGGTTACATACCTGAAAGAACAGAAACTAAGGCTGTGCCACTTAATTCCTACAACTCTTCACCATCCTGAAAAATAGCTTCTATCGACAGGTTGAATAGCCTTGATATTTTAAAGGCCAATGGTAAACTGGGGTCAAACTTGCCTTTCTCGATGGCATTAACCGTTTGCCTGGAAACCGCCAGCGCATCGGCCAGGTCTGCCTGCGTTAAATCACGCTCGGCTCTTAATACCTTCAGTCGGTTTTTCATCTGTAGCGCATTTGCCCGATAACTGTAGCGCCCAAGTAGGTAAGGCCGATCAGGATGACCAGGAATGAGATCTCAGCATCGCCCGAGATAACATTGGTGGTATCAAGCAAGGAGTAACTGAGTCCGCCAACCACACCTACGCCCAGGGCAATACTCATAGCCTCCAGCTGAATTCTGCGCTGCATCTCGTCCATACTTTTGGTGTGCCGGATGTTTGTCAGGATCATCCCTGCGCCAAGTGCCGCATTCAGCACTATGGCAAATATGGTGAAGGGCAGATTTTCTTGCCAGAAAAACTTAGGGCCAAAGGTTGCCAGGGCCATTGAGGCAACCCAGGCAAAAGTCCAGAAAGCCAATTGCCTGGTGTTATGCCGAAGCTGGGTGTTAAAGTTTTGATTTTCCATATGTAAATAACGTTTGATATAATGTAAAGTTTTATTTACACAAAGTAGCACATTACATTTCACTATGTCAAGTTAACTTTACAAAATATTTTGTCTACTTGATTTGTGACCCGGGCTCTTAATATTTACACCTGCCAAAAAAGTCCCCCATTGAAAATCCCGGACTTGATTTGGAAGGAGCGAGGATTACAATCGTGAACTGGAATGTAACCCGTTGGCGCGAGCGTCCTCGCCTTATCCTGTCCCATAACTTTTTAGATTTAACACTATTTTGCCTTAGGAGTATCAAAATTGTCCCCTTGAGGGGACCGCAGGGGTGTAAAGCTATGGAACGGGCTGCTTTCTATAGTCAAAAACGGGTGTGCCTGCAGATGTAAACACCCCTATAGTCTCCTCAAGGGGACATTTCTTCTAAAGAAGGACCTAATCCAGTAAAGTTATGGGACAGGATAAGGCTTGTAGCTCGTACTATTACTCGTGCTGAAAGTATAGCTGTTAAGAAAAGATCAGGCCCTGGTTTCCACCTCGCGGCAAATTAGGCTTAACAACTGGTATAAATCTCTCCCCACCTCAAGGCATAATCACGATCTTACCTTTGGTGTGCAGCGTCTGGATCTGGTTTAAAGCCTCGGCAGTTTGCGCTAAGTTATACGCATGGCTCACGTGCACCTTCAGCTGTCCGGCTTCGGCATGGTCGCGCAGTATATCTAACTGGCTGGAGTTTGGCTCTACAAACACATAGGTAAAATCAAGTGATTTGTCCAGGTCCTGGCCCTGGTTCAGGATGGAAACCAACTTGCCCATCGGCTTTAAAGCCGAGAGGCTCTGCTGCAGGGTTTCGCCGCTCACGCAATCGAAAATAAGGTCTACACCGTCAGGGGCTATCTCTTTGGCTGCGGTGCCAACGTTCTGGTTTTTATAATCGATGGTATGGTCGGCGCCGAGCTCTTTCATGAAGGCATGGTTCTTTTCGCTGGCTACCCCGATAACGGTTGCCCCTGCGGCTTTGGCGAGCTGAATGCCCAGGCTTCCCACACCGCCGGAGCCGCCCAGTAGTAGCACCGTCTGGCCCTGCTGCAGCTTGCCCGCATCAAACAAGGACTGGTAGGCAGTAAGGCCCACCAGCGGAATGCCGGCTGCTTCTTCAAACGACAGGCTTTCTGGCTTAGCGGACAGGTAGCTTTCCGGGATAACGATATACTCGGCAAAGGTTCCGTGCTGCACCATGGGGCGTCTAGCATAGGCATACACGGCATCGCCCACCTCAAACCGCCTGGCGCTGAAGCCTCTTTCTTCTATTACGCCTGCCACGTCCCAGCCCGGTATGATCGGGAAAGTATAAGGCAGGTAGTCTTTCAGGTAGCCTTCCCGCACGGCTGCGTCAACGGGGTTTACGCCAGCGGCTTTTATCCGGACCAGCACTTCGCCTTCCTTTATCTCGGGCACATCAACGGTAGTAACTTCTATTTTATCTGCCCCGCCAAATTCCCTGTAAATAGCGGCTTTCATTTTCTTCGACATAGCACTTGTTGTTTATTTAGTTTAACCATATCCGCCTGTCGCTGCCTCCCTAACTGGCGCAGCGCAAACTTCCGTTAGGTTTATACATACGGGGTTTAGCAGAGAAGTATTCTTTAGCAGCTTGTGTGCAGGTGGGCTATGGTTAATGGGAGAGGGGGCTGTAGTTCTTATTATTACTTGTGCTGAAGGTAGAGCTTTGTGGAAAGGATAAGGCACGAGCTGCAAGCTCGCGCCAGCGGGTGGGGGGATAGCTCTTACTGTTACTTGTGCTGAAGGTATAGTTGCGTTGAAAAGAAGGTGCATGTACTGCAAGCTCGCGCCAGCAAACGACAACCTGCTACTATATTCTTCCGCTGGTGCGAGCTTGTAGCTCGTACCTCCATACATCAAGTTATATCAATCTCCAGCACACCCTTACCTCCACTAAAGTCTATCGCGCTGCTATACTTCCAATGCTCCGGCTCCGACACAAAGCCAGCTTCTACCGGGTTGTTATGGATGTAGTCGATTTTCTGATCTATGACCGTAGGGCTCCAAAGCTCTATAGGCTTGTTGTGTTGCTGCCAGAATTGCCGGTGCTTTATGTTACTGTTCTTCAGGCCAGCCCGCTCCATCAGCCAGAGCATCCACTCTTTCCGGCTCTCCTGGTTATGTTCGGCTATGGCTTTTTGTAGTTGTTTTGAAGTATAGGTCTTCAGCTCCTTCAGCAACACACTCGGGTTGTTATCTTTGGCCCGGAAGATAAGGTGCACGTGACTGGGCATAATGCACCAGGCATAGATCTCCATGCCTTTGTTCTTCCGGCAGTAGTTCAGGCTTTCGGTAAGTAGGGAAAAGTATTCCTCCCGCGTAAATACGTCTATCCAGTACACCACCGCAAAAATGACAAAGTATAGCCCTTCCGGGTTATGAAATTTATACTTCCGGCTCATGTTCCAAGTTATACTTGTAACAGCTGCGTCAGTGTTTTGGTAGTATCACGCTAGTGCGAGCTTCTAGCTCGTACTGTTACTTTTGCTAATGATATAGCTGCGTGGAAATGAAAAGGCCCGAGCTATAAGCTCGCGCCAGCGGGGAGAGGCTGTATTTTCATCTTATCTGCCACCGTAAACTTACTTCGTCAATAGCTTTACAATTTTCTTGTTTTTAAAGATACTGACAATGCTCTTGGTTGTCATCATCAGCGCAAAGCTTCCGATGGCTACTATTTTTACCACCGTTTGCGGGTCGCGGATGGTACGGAACCGGGTTTCGCCGTCTTTAATTTCAATATACCCTACGGGCGCCAGTACCATGCCGCCGCCGCCGCCAGAGCCTGCTCCGTTTCCTTCTTTGCCGGTACCTTCACCGCCACCAAAACCAAAGGTAGCTTTTGATACAGGAATGACCGTAACAGCCTCCCGTTCTACCGGCTCGCCATAAATAGTAGTGCTGTTAGCCGCTGTGCCTAATTTTTCAGCCAGCCGTTCCACAAAGCGAGGTTCAGCAGCGTCATCCGAAGTGTTACTTTTAGCCATATGCAGGTGCTTTATTTTAGTTTTAAATGGAATACGTTTAAGTAAGTATATATTAGGTACGAATGCCTCTAACTGAGGTTTGGATTTAGCGGGGGTGGCACCGTATGGAAGGAAAACAAACGCTGCAGCAGAAGGTATGTCTGCGTAAAGAAGAAATGCCTTAGGGTACAAGCTCGTGGCAGCAGGGGAATTAGCTTCTCTTGAATAATAGTTGGCTGGCGGTGCAGGGTATACCAGAAGATTGAGCCCGGGAACTTGTATGTTGCGGCACGGTACACGTAAAACTGATAAAGCATATAGCAGGAGTATGAATTTGACAGTAGGTTGTAAAGTAGAGTGGACAGAGTCGGTGTACACGCCTTATACAGAAGGAGAGATATCAGACTTTATCGGGGAGCGGACGATAACCGGCAGGATAACGGCAGAAGGGTATGCGAAGAAAACGAACTATCATTTCTTCACGATTCATGTGTATGGGGCGGAAGGGGTAAACGCGCAGGAGATAGAGGTAAACAGTAAGATCGTAAGGCGGGGCGTAGTGCTTTACCCGAAGTGCAGGATCTTAGCCACCCCAGACAACTACGAGGAACTGGTAAAGGAAAAAGCCGAGCGGAAGGAAAACAGCAGCCCCTATGTTACGCCCACCTGAAAGGACTGCGGGAAGGCTTCGAAGATTAGCTTTACAACAACGGTTTAACCGGCATAAAAAAAGCCCCTGCTTTGGCAGGGGCTTTATAGTTTATTTTATCGGTACAGGTATTAACTCACGCTCGTAGTATACCAGGTCCTTCTGCGAAGGATGATCTTTTACAGTACAGTAATAAATGCGTTTCAGGTATTGGCGAATGGTTAATATCAGATCTGGATTCACATTTGCGAACACGTCGGACCCAATGGGGAATTTGTTGTCTTTCATACTATAAGGTACGCATTTAAAGGGAATAGCAACGGGGTATACCTGCTTATATTCCAGAAGGTGCCTTTGTGTGAGATCAGGAGACTTGCTAGTGCGAGTTTGTAGCTCGTACTGTTACGTTTGCTGAAGGTATACCTTCGTGGAAAAGAAAAGGCACGAGCTACAAGCTCGCGCCAGCGGAGGCTTTAAAGAAGGCCTGACAATGGCCATGGAAAACCTTGATGCCTTACTGGCTGCTCAGAAACAGGAGGCTTAGGTCTGTAGCTGCAGAAAAGAAATTATATTTAATAGCATAAATAAAAGCGGGGCTGGTGCATAACCTTAGAGCCGCGCTTTTATAGTTTATAGTGTTCATTTATCGTCAGCCAGTGTAAGATTGTAGCTCGTACTGGTACTCGTGGTGAAGGTATAGCTGCGTATAAAGAACAGGCACGAGCTATAAGTTCGCACCAGCGGGGAGAGCAGCTAAAAAATACTGGATTAAAACCAATGAGCAATGTATTTTTATTTTATTGCCAGAACTATATATATTCATTGGATTAAGTCTATTATGAAACAAACAAACCCACATTTAAAATTAAATGTTGATAGAATTAAACTTTATGAAAAGTTCACTTATAAGCAGAGAGATTTAAGTGGAAGTAAGAAAAGAGATAATGATGAGGAAAATTCAGATGAAGCTGTACCAAATTATATAAACAAAGCAGAAACTTTTAGTTATTCCCTATCGAGTTTATCTTCCGCACAAACACTTAGGTACGAGAAGCGAAATCAGAATTTACAGGTTCCTAGGCATGTAGATTATATCAAAATCCATTTTCATAGTCAGTTCAATATTCCTAAGTATTTTAATATCTATTATCACAATTACGGTTTGTTAGCTGTTTCTTTCACAAGATTCAATAGCACAGTACTTTTTGCCGTTGCAGATACATTTAAATTTTCAGTATTACTTAATCAGTTAGAAATATTTGTAAAACTGCATTTAGATAATGGGAGAACAAAAACTTTTGATCCTAATATTTTATTTATCGATAAGTTTGAATTGCTGAGTTCAAATGATATGATAAATTTAGATTTAAGTAAGCCCCTTTCTCATATTAAGTTAGAACTGATAGACTATCCAATACCAGTCCATACACCTAATATAATTTATGATTCTTTAGTACAGTATTTCGAGCAGAGACAAATTATTCAGGAATTAAATCCAACTACACAAACTGTTGAAATACAGTTAATATCAAGAGAAGATCTTTTAGAAGTAGTTGATAATTTTGACATAGTCCAGAATGTTATTTCTGGACTAGCAACTATAATAAGCCCTTCTACCTATCAACAACCAGAGAGGAGCTATGGATTTGAAATAGAGCCAGCCAATGAAAATCTACCTATAGTTGGGATTATAGATACAGGTATTAGCAACACTACTCCTCTCAGGTCTATCTTGATAAATGATGATCACTTGAATGTAACCGGAGTTTCATCTTTTATTGATAATGCAAATCATGGTACGGGCGTAGCAGGATTAGCGGCTCTTGGTAGAGATCCATACTTAACTGGGTACAGAGGGAAGTTTTCTGCTGATGCAAGACTATTGTCAATTAAAATATTAGATGGTGGCCATGGAGGTATCTCAGATAATGATGTATTAAAATTATTGAAGGAAGCAAAATTAAAATATCCTCAATTAAAGATTTATACTCTTACCATATGTTACTCACAAAATAAGAAAGACGATGAAGAAATATCTAGATATGCTTATGAACTAGACAAATTTGCACATGAAAATGATTGTTTAATATTTATATGTACTTCAAATAACAATCATGCTTCGAGTGTTAATACAGATTATGATCACTTATACTTTAATCAGCACCATTGTAATCTCTCTGTACCTTCAGAGAGTATGAATAATATTACAATAGGGGCTGCAGCTGAATGCTTTAGGGATGGCACATTTCTAGGGATCTCACCAAGTAAAGAATATCCAACACTCTACTCTCGTAAGTACCATGTAGACTTTAGAAGATACTTTAAAAAAGGAAAAATTAATAATCGAATTTTTAAACCGGATGTAATAGAGGCTGGTGGTGACTATGAATTAATTGAAACTAAATATTTAAAATTTATAGACAAAGGACCATCTGCTTCAGTACAGGTCATTTCTTCTGACCCAACAGAAAGTTTTTGTTATAGCATTGGTACTAGCTTTTCTGCACCTTTAGCTGCTAATATCGCAGCTAAGATTCTGAAGAAATATCCTAATTTACGTTCTCAGACCATTAAGGCACTTATAGTTAACGCAGCTTCTCTCTCTAATATAGGTCATCCTATACCAGATGATATGCTTAATAGAATTGCAGGGCATGGATTAGTAGACCCAGATAAAACTGTGTATTCAGATAACAATTCAGCCACTATTATAATAGAAGACTCTATAGAGCCTGAAATTATTCAAACCTATCCAATTAAGTTTCCAGAGTATCTTATCAAAGATGACTTAAAGAAACAAAACCAACTTGTGCGTATTACTGCAACTTTATGTTTTAGTTTTGAGCCAGTTCTACACAATCAGTTATCTTATTGCCCTATATTTATGGCATTCTCAGTTTTTCGTAATAAAGATATAGATGATATTAAAGAAGATTACGAAAACTCAATTCTACGTGCTAGATGGACTCAGGATGGATATTACAAAACAAACCCCAAAGCAAACAGTAATACACATAAAATATCTTTCACTATAGGGGTAAAGGAGTTGAAAGATGAGAGCAATACATTCAAAATTGCAGTTTTATGTAAACTCGGAAGCCAATTAATTCCTGGCCAAATAGAAAAATATAAATTGGGTCACAATTTCTCTTTGGTTGTTAAAATTGAGGAGCAACTTCCAGAGAAAAGATTAACTGGTAAGCTATATCAAGGTTTAGTTAGTGAAAATGATATTGAAGTTTTAGATACAGTAGACTTAGATAACGAATTAAATTTAGATTTAGAAGTTTAAAAAAAGGCTCTTATTTTATAAGAGCCTTTTTTTCATTAATTATTAACTTCTTCCATATATCTATATTAATTGAAGCAGACATAGGAATAGAATCTTTAGTCATTTCAAATAAACTACGTTTGATCGCTGAAATCAATGTTTTTTGAATGCTGTAATAAGATAATCCTTCACAGTCTTTTACCATTGAATTCAACTTTCGTTTATCATCAAGTTTAAAATGCCCTTTACTTAAAGTAAGATCAATCAGTTCCTTAATTTGATTAGCATTAGGTAAATCAAATTTTAAATTAAAGTCAAATCTTCTTAAGAGTGCTTCATCTATCATTTCAACTTGATTAGTAGCAGCAATTACCATACTACTTTGAGGGAGATAATCAAATAACTGGAGAATCGTATTTACCACTCTTTTCATCTCCCCATGATCTTGATTATAATCCCTAACTTTTCCTATAGAATCAAATTCATCAATGAAAATAATGCAGTCTTCAGATGCTGCTTTTCTAAATATTTTTGCTAAGTTTTTGCTTGTTTCCCCAAGCTTAGATGAAACTATAGCTCCTAGATTTACAACAATCATAATCTTCTGCAACTCTCCAGCAATTACATACGATGCAAGAGTTTTACCACATCCAGAAGGTCCATGAAGTAGAATTTTGTTAGCAATTGGTAAATCAAATCTTTTAAGAAGGTCAGAATGAGAGTGCTCTTGAACGAAATATTGTAATTCATGTTTTACAAATTCATCACTAACAATATTTTCAAAGCTATAATCAGAAGTGAGTTTTTCTAAAATTAAACCATCTAAATCTTTGTCCTCTTGTGTAGTAAAAAAATGAGTGGAATCAACTTTTGAGAAAGTACTTATCTGCTGATTTCTAATCGAATCTTTTAAAATAGATTGTAATTGAATAGCAAAGTTAAGTTTTCTTGTCTTTTTAGAGTGATCTATAAGTTCATTCAATACAGCTAATAACCTTTCCTGATCATTTTCAAGACCATATTTAGCAATATCTTTTATGTAGTCGAACTGGCTCACCTTTTATCTTTGAATAGATTATGAAAAAGCAAAGGTATTAGAAAATTACTGTTGATGTGTGTAAGTAGCAGTATTAAGTAAATACTATATTGCAATCTATAGTTTATTTACGAGAATTCAAGTAGGTAGTTAGATAGTTTGTGCTATTATTTTAAACAATATAAAATAGTTTTTGATTCTAAAAACAACTATAAATGATTACTCTTTTTATCATTAAACTTTATTTCTAGTTTCTGTTTTCTTTACCTTTTACAAACAAAGTTTATAATCAAGATATACATTCATTATTAAAGCTACTCTATCAACTTGCCCTTCAACCCATTTACCATAGACTTACCCGTTCGGGAAATTATACCTGCCGTTAGGGAGCACCTGGCGGCGCAGAACACACTGATCGTAAACGCCCCTCCAGGAGCCGGTAAAAGCACCTTGCTGCCCCTGGCCATACTCGATGAAGTATGGCTGAAAGATCAGAAGATCATTATGCTGGAGCCCCGGCGCCTGGCGGCCAAAACCATTGCCGAGCGCCTGGCGCAGCTGCTGGGCGAGGAGGTAGGCCAGACCGTCGGTTATCGCATTCGTTTCGAGACGCGCATCTCCGAGCAAACCCGCATCGAGGTTGTAACCGAAGGCATCCTTACCCGCATGATCCACAGCGACCGCTCGCTTACGGGTGTGGGAATTGTGATCTTTGACGAGTTTCATGAGCGCAGCATCCATGCCGATGTAGCCATGGCCCTGAGCCGGGAGGCGCAGCACACGCTTCGCCCGGACCTGCGCATTCTGGTGATGTCGGCCACCCTGGACATGCCCCAGCTTACCAAACTGCTGCAGGCCCCGGTGGCGCAAAGTATGGGGCGGCAATACCCCATCGAAACTTTTTACACCGGCGACGCCGACGACCGCATGCTGCCCGAAATGACGGCCAAAGTAGTGCAGCAGGCCGCCAAAGAGCAGGAAGGCGATATCTTGGTGTTCCTGCCCGGCGAAAACGACATCCGGAAAGTAGAAGAGTTACTCCGCAGGCAGCTGCGCGATTTTAAGATTCACCCGCTGTTCGGCATGCTGCCCTTCGGCAAGCAATACGCCGCCATCATGCCCGACCGCCAGGGCAAACGCAAAATAGTGCTGGCGACAAGTATAGCCGAGACCAGCTTAACCATAGAAGGCATTTCGGTGGTGGTGGATACAGGCTTCGGCAAAACGTCCCGCTTCGATCCGAAATCTGGTTTGTCGCGCCTCGAAACGGTGCGCATCTCCAAAGACGCCGCCGACCAGCGTGCCGGTCGCGCCGGACGTCTGGGGCCAGGCACAGCCTACCGCATGTGGAGCAAAACCACGCAGGAGCGCATGGCCCCGCACCGCACCCCCGAGATCATGGAAGCCGACCTGGCCAACCTGGTGCTCGATATGGCGCAATGGGGAATTACGGATATCCGTGGCCTTACCTGGCTGAACCCGCCGCCGCGCGCTGCACTGCAATCTGCCACCGAAATGCTGCACCAGTTGCAGGCGCTGGAGCATGGCCGCATTACCGAGCACGGTAAAAAAATGCACACGCTGCCTTGCCACCCGCGTATCGCGCACATGCTGCTCAAAGCCGAAGAAACCGACCAGGTGGCGCTGGCAAGTGATATTGCTGCCATCCTGGAAGAGCGCGACCCACTGGACCGCAACGCCGGCATCGACATTAATTTAAGAATTGAAGCCCTCAGAAGGTATAGAAAAGAGCAGGGGCAGGGCAAGCGTTTCGGCAAGATAGAGAAGATAGCCCGCTCGTACCGCCAGCTGTTCAGTATAGATTCTGATAACGGCAAATTTGATGAGTATGAAACCGGTGTGCTGCTCACGCATTGCTACCCGGAGCGTATTGCCTACGCCCGCCCCGGCAACAACGCACAGTTCCAGCTGGCAAGTGGCCAGTACGCTTCTGCAGGTCACCGCGACGACCTGGCGCACGAGCCCTGGCTGGCTATCGCGCACCTGCACGCCGGCACCGGCGACAACCCCGGCCGCATTTTCCTGGCCTCGCCGCTCAACCCCCGCGACCTTGCCCCGCTCGTAAAACAGCAGGACGTCTATACCTGGGATGTGAATGACGGCGAACTAACGGCTTCTATGGATACCCGCATCGGAAGTATAGTTTTGCAAAGCAAACCGCTGCCACCACCCGACGAGAAGTACCGCGTTCCGGCGATCTCCGAAGCCATCAAACACGAAGGCGAGCACCTGCTGGACTTCAACCACGACGTAACCCAATGGCAAAACCGCGTAATGAGCCTGCGCAAATGGCGCCCCTCCGAGTTCTGGCCCGACGTCAGCACCGCCACGCTACTCATGACCAACTGGGACTGGCTGAAGTCCTACCTGTTCGACATAGAGCACCCGGACGAGCTAATGGAGCTGGAGCTGCTGCCTATACTGGAGAAGTTTTTAACTGACGAGCAACGCGCACGACTGGAGGTACTGGCCCCTGCAACTATAGCTTTGCCGGATGGTTCCGATATAGAGCTGGAGTATAAGCCAGATGGAAGTCAGCCAAAGCTGGAGATACGCCTGCAGGATGTGCTGGGCTGGGAAGAAAGCCCGAAAGTAGATGACGGGGAAATGACCGTGGAGTTGGCTTTGCTCACTCCTGATTTGAAGCCTATTACAACCGTGTCTGATCTGGCAAGTTTTTGGAAAGGGAATTATCGGGTGATTAAAAGGCAGTTGGAGGTGGTGTTTCCGGAGGTGAAGTGGGAGCGGGAGTAGTTTTATAGTTACCGTGGTCCAACCACCCCTAACCCCTCCTTGTCTAAGGCGGGGAATTTTTGTTATGTTGCCTTTGTCTGCAGATAGCAAACACTACTGAATGATGAAACTGCATAACAGGCAATACCTGAAAAACTTTAGAAGAAATTTACGGAACAACTCAACTGGCGCTGAGGGTGAACTTTGGAAGTATTTAAAGGGAGGTCAGCAGTTAGGACGCAAGTTTAGGCGCCAACATAGTATTGGTAGCTACATTATTGACTTCTACTGTCCTTCTGAGAAGTTGGCAATTGAGCTAGACGGGCAAGTACACCAGTATTCCGCTGCAGAGCAAGCAGACATGGAGCGAGATCAAACGTTAAATGAATTAGGCATCAAAATCCTCCGCTTCGAAAACAAAGATGTATTCCAGCAACTTGATGCTGTGCTTCAGGAGATAAGCAGCAACTTTGGTAAGTAAAGAAAATTCCCCGCCTTAGACAAGGAGGGGTTAGGGGTGGTTGGACCACGGTAACTATAAAACTTTGTCTTGTCCTGAAATAGGTTTACACAACCAAGTAAGCCAGATATGGACAAAAAGAAGAACACAAGAACAGGCGGCTCTTTGAGTTGGCAGGAGCGTGAGGCGATGATCGCCGAGTACCTGACGGGCCGCTATACCAAAGCCGAGCTGTGGCACAAGTACACCGGCCAATCAAACGAGCACGGGCAGCTGCTCAACTGGATGCGCAAGCTAGGCTACATTTCCACCCCCGCTGTATTGAGGAGAGCGGAAAACTCTGTTACTTTACGCCAACAAGTCCAGTTCGTCTTGGACACAGAGCAACCGTTAGATCCGCAAGTACTTCAAAAGCGCATCCAGGAGCTGGAAAAGCAGCTGGAGGCGGCCCGGCTTCAGGCCGAGGGCTACGAGCTGATGATTCAGCT